>PWGH01000206.1 GCA_003555285.1 Thioalkalivibrio sp. | reverse complement strand
CGCTATTTCCTCGAGCCGGTGCCGACCTGGGTCGTGCTGATCCAGCCCTTCGGTTTGTATGCCGCCTTCGCGATGGTGATTGGCCTCGTCGGCCTTGCGATCCGGCGCGTCGCGGTCGAGCGCATCCGCTACATCTCCTCGCCGTCCGACCACCTGATGCTCGGGCTGTTTTTGGCCATCGCGCTGACCGGCCTGAGCATGACCTACCTCTGGCACACCGACATCTCCGCGGTGAAGCTCTTCTTCCTCGGCCTGCCGCGCTTCGAGTTCAATCCGCTGCCGCTGCAGCCGATGCTGTTGCTGCACCTGCTGCTGGTGGCCGGCCTGATGATCATCTTCCCGTTCAGCAAGCTCCTGCACGCCCCCGGGGTGTTCTTCAGCCCGACCCGCAACCAGGTCGACAACCCCCGCGAAAAGCGCCATGTGGCGAAGGTCAAGTGGATGGTCGCCAGCGAGCGTCCGGCCGGCAACGGCGACAAATAGGCCCAACGGCCCATCCGGTAACGAGGAACAGAGCACCATGGCGAATTTCGAAACCCCTGAAATCAAGGATCCCGCTCACATTCCGGCCCTGAAGCCGGGGGCGATGGGCCACAGCCTGCCGTATGTGGCGCAGGAGAAGTTCCAGGCCCCGCTCGGGTTCCCGGGCGAACTGGCGGACGACTGGAAGGATGTCGCGATCGAGAAGCTCGGCGCGCTGCTGAAGACCAACCGCGGTCTGCGCGTGTTCATGGATTCGTGCGTGAAGTGCGGCGCCTGCACCGACAAGTGCCATTACTTCCTCGGCACCTCCGACCCGCGCAACATGCCGGTCGCGCGCCAGGACCTGCTGCGCGGCGTGTACCGGCGCTATTTCACGCTGCCGGGCAAGTACTTTCCGAAGCTGGTCGGGGCCACCGACCTCACCGAGGAGGTGCTGGATCAGTGGTACAGCTATTTTCACCAGTGCTCCGAATGCCGCCGCTGCTCGGTCTATTGCCCCTACGGCATCGACACCGCCGAGATCACGATGGCCACCCGCGAGATCATGAACGCGGTCGGCAAGGGCCAGAAATACAGTAACGAAATCATCGGCAAGGTCTTCAAGATCGGCAACAACCTGGGCCTGCCACAACCGGCGCTGGAAGACACTCTGCTCGGTCTCGAAGAGGATGTGAAGGACGATACCGGCGTCGATGTCCGCTTTCCGCTCGACGAGAAAGGCGCCGAGGTCCTGGTGGTCACCCCTTCGGCCGACTTCTTCGCCGAGCCGCATGTCGACGGCCTGATCGGCTACGCCAAGGTCTTCCACGCCGCCGGCGTCTCCTGGACCCTGTCCTCGCACGCCTCCGAGGCGGCGAATTTCGGTCTGTTCATCGGCTCCCCGGAGAACATGAAAGCGATCGCGATGCGTATCCGCGAAGCGGCGCTGGAACTCGGGGTGAAGCGCATCATCTTCGGCGAGTGCGGGCACGCCTGGCGCGTCGCCTACAGCTTTTTGAACACCCTGGCCGGCCCCTTCGATTTTCTGGATCCGCGCTATCCGGTGCCGCAGCACATCTGCGAGTTCACCAACGATTTGATCGAGCGCGGCGTGCTGACGCTGAACAAGAGCGCCAACGACCACCGGCGCCTGACCTTCCATGATTCCTGCAACGTCGCACGGGCCTCGCGCATGGGCGATACGCCCGGCGGCCAGTTCACGATACCGCGCGCGATCATCAAGGCCGTGTGCAATCACTTCTACGACATGGCGCCGGACACCATCGGCGAGGCCACCTATTGCTGCGGCGGCGGCGGGGGTCTGCTGACCGACGACCTGATCGAGCTGCGGGTGAAGGGCGCGCTGCCGCGCATGTCGGCCCTGAAGGAAGTCGTCGAGGACCACGGGGTCACGCACATGGCGGCGATTTGTGCGATCTGCAAGAGCCAGTTTGCGAAGGTTTTACCCTACTACGGATTCCAAATGGACCAGATCGTCAGCGTGCACCAACTGGTGAGCGACGCCATCGTTCTGGACGGCCAACACTAATCACGAACCGATGCAAAGTCGGGCCGCGGCCCGACTCCACAGGAGACACGGCATGGCAACCTCAAGCGAAGACATGAAACTGACCTTCCGCATGTTCCGGGATGGGGATCACAAGCGGCGCGATTGGAAAGACGCGATCTTCGAGGGCGATCACTCGCACAAGTGTCCGGTCTACGTGCACCGGACACCGCCCTGCCAGGGCTCCTGCCCCGCCGGCGAAGACATCCGCGGCTGGCTGCAGATCGTGCGCGGCATCGAGAAGCCGCAGGGCGAGATGACCTGGCAGGAATATGCCTTCCGACGCGCGACCGACGCCAACCCCTTCCCGTCGGTGATGGGCCGGGTCTGCCCCGCGCCGTGCGAGTCCGGCTGCAACCGCAACGAGGTCGAGGACTTCGTCGGCATCAACGCGGTCGAACAGTACATCGGCGACACCGCACTGACCGAGGGCTTCGCCTTCGATCCGGCGCCGCCGCTGTCCGGCAAGCGCATCGCGATCATCGGCGGCGGCCCCGGCGGCATGTCGGCGGCCTACCACCTGCGCCGCAAGGGCCACGCCTCGACGATCTTCGACGATCACGAGGAACTCGGCGGCATGATGATGTACGGCATCCCCGAGTACCGGGTGCCCCGCCCCGCGCTGCGCGGTGAGATGGACCGGGTGCTCGCACTCGGCGACATCGAAGTGCGTCTGAACACCCGCGTCGGCAAGGACGTGAGCTTCGAGAACGTCGAGAAGGAATTCGACGCCGTGATCTGGGCCGTCGGCTGCCAGACCGGCCGCGGTCTGCCGGTGCCCGGCGGCGACGCCCCGAACTGCATCGCTGGCGTCCAGTTCCTGTCGGCGTTCAACACCGGACGCCTGAAGGTGCTCCCGACCGACAAGATCGTCTGCATCGGCGGCGGCGACACCTCGATCGACGTGGTCTCGGTGGCCCGACGTCTGGGCAAGATCGAGGCCGACAATCCGGTCGATCATCCCGAGGACGCGATCCACGGCTATGTGGCCCACGACTCCGCCACCGTGGCGATGCGCAGCGGCGCCGACGTCACGCTGACCTCGCTGTTCACCAAGGACAAGATGACCGCGACCGAGCACGAGGTGCAGGATGCGCTGCGCGAGGGCGTGAAGATCCGCGACGGCGTGATCCCGATCGAGGTCATGCTGAACGAAGCCGGCCGCGCGATCGGCCTGAAACTCGCCGAATGCACCTTCGAGGGCAATACGCCCAAGCCCGTGGAAGGCACCGAGTTCGTACTCGAGGCCAACCTGATCATCTCCGCGATCGGCCAGGGCGGCGACCTCACCGGCCTCGAGTTCATCGACAACGGCCGCGGCTTCATCGACAGCGACAAGTTCTACCAGGTGCCGGGCAAGGAAGGCCAGTTCGTGATCGGCGACATCATCCGTCCGCATCTGCTGACCACCGCGATCGGCCACGGTGCGATCGCCGCCGACAGCGTCGATCACTACCTGCAACACAAGGAGCCGATCAAGCGCCCGCGCGTCGACGTGCACCACTTCAGCCTGCTCGGCAAGCTGCAGGAAACCGGCCTGAACCCCGATGCCTACAGCGGCGAACAGATTCGCGGCACCTCGGAAGGCAACTTCGCCGTGCACAACTACGAAGACCGCTCGGCCCACGAGATCGTGTCCCACGAGAAGCTGTTCAAGGGGCATTTCCCGTACACCGCGCGCCTGCGGCGCGAGGAGCACGGCCCCAGCGCCGACGAGGTGATCGGTCACTTCGAGGAGCGCATGAAGTCACTCGACACCGAACAGGCCGTCGAAGAGGCCAAGCGCTGCATGAGCTGCGGCATGTGCTTCGAGTGCGACAACTGCGTGATCTACTGCCCGCAGACGGCCGTGTTCCGGGTGCCCAAGAAGGAATCGGCGACTGGCCGCTACGTGGACACCGACTACAACAAGTGCATCGGTTGCCACATCTGTGCCGAGGTCTGCCCGACCGGCTATATCGACATGGCCATGGGTGAGTAAGCGATGCACCCACGATCCACCCTGTTCGGTATCGCCCTGCCCGCCGTGCTGGCGGCAGGGCTGGCCCTGACGCTTGGCGGTTGTAGCAGCCAGGCCGAGGCGCCGCCGATGCCGCAGGCGCTCGGCGAGCAATGCGTCGAACCCACCGATGTGATGCGCCGCAATCACATGGCCATTCTGTTCCACGAACGTGACGAGGCCAAGCGCTACGGACGGCGCAATCCCGACCACAGCTTCGTCGGCTGCATCGATTGCCACGTCTCGCCCAGCGCGAGCCGTGACCAGCCCGAAACACACTTCTGCATGGCGTGTCACCAGTTCAACGCGGTGAAGATGGACTGCTTCCAGTGCCATACCGACACGCCGTCGGACGAAGCGGCCGCTCTTTGGGAAGCCCACGGGGACGCCGCGGCATTGGATGCCACGATCGATCGGCATCTCGCCGGCTTCACCGGGGCCGCCCAGCCGTTTTCGGTGACCCCGTTTTCGGTGACCCCGCTCCCGGCCACACCGGTTCCGGCCCTGTCTCTACCGGAGAACTCGACACCATGAGCACCGACAGCAACGCACCGCTCTCGCGGCGGCAGTTCATCAGCGGGGCCGCTGCGGCGGTCGCCGGCCTGACCATCGCCCCGGGGGTCTTCCTGCTGAAACCGGCGGGTGCCGCCGGATCGACGGAGGGCCCGCGCTGGGGCCTGCTCATCGATACCGACCGGTGCAACAAGGGGTGTACGGCCTGTGTCGACGCCTGCCATGAAGAGCATGGCGTGCACAGCCTGGGGCGGCCCGAGACCGATGCGCAATGGATCCGCAAGGTGGAACTGCATGATCCGGACACTGGACATAACCATTCCCTGCCGGTGATGTGCCAGCATTGCGAGAATCCGCCCTGCGTCGACGTCTGCCCGACCAAGGCCTCCTTCATCCGCCCCGACGGGGTGGTATTGGTGGACAAGCACACCTGCATCGGCTGCCGCTACTGCATGATGGCCTGCCCATACAAGGCACGCTCCTTCATCCATGAAGCACTGACCAATCAAAAGCCCCACAGCCCGCGCGGCAAGGGTACGGTCGAAAGCTGCACCCTGTGCGTGCATCGCATCGATCGCGGGGATCACACCACCGCCTGCGTCGAGGCCTGCAACACCGACGGCCACGGCGCGATGGTCTTCGGCGACCTGAACGATCCGGACAGCACCATCGCCCAGCGTCTGCGCGAACAGGGCAGCACCGCCATCCGGGCCGACCTTCGCCTGAACCCCGCTGTCCGTTATCAGGGCATCTGACCGAGACCTGCGCAAGATGACAGTCAAGACACAATTCCAGGAAATCGAAGGCCGCAACGGCCGTTACCTGGCCCTGCTCGGCGGCCTGGCCGTGCTGGTGGGCCTCGGACTGCTCGCGGCATTGATGAAGGGCACCCACGGCCACCACATCACCGGGATGAACAACCAGGTGGTCTGGGGCCTGCCGCACATCTTCGCGATCTTCCTGATCGTCGCCGCGTCGGGGGCATTGAATGCGGCCTCCTTCGCCTCAGTCTTCGGGCGCGTCAGCTACAAGCCACTGGCCCGGTTCTCCGGGCTCCTGGCGATGACGCTGCTGATCGGCGGTCTGGTGGTCCTGGTGCTCGACCTCGGCCGCCCGGACCGCCTGGTGGTGGCGATGACCCACTACAACTTCAAGTCGATCTTTGCGTGGAACATCGTGCTGTACACCGGGTTCCTGGCCGTGGTCGCGGTCTACCTGTGGTTCATGATGGAAAAGCGCATGAACCGGTTCGTGCCGATCGCCGGGTATACGGCCTTCATCTGGCGGCTGGTCCTGACCACCGGCACCGGCTCCATCTTCGGCTTCCTGGTGGCGCGCGAGGCCTACGATGCCGCCGTGCTCGCGCCGCTGTTCATTGCGATGTCCTTTTCCCTGGGCATGGCGGTGTTCATCCTGGTGGTGCTCGCGACCTTTATCGGCACCGAGCGTCCGCTGGGGGATCTGATCCTGCGTCGAATGAAGAACCTGCTCGGGATCTTCGTGATCGGCGTGCTGTATTTCGTCGTCGTCTATCACCTGACCAACCTGTATGCCACGCGCCTGCACGGTGTCCAATCCTTCGTGTTGCTCCATGGCGGGATCTACACCTTTCTGTTCTGGTTCGTGCAGATTGGCCTGGGCAGCATAGCCCCGCTGGTGATGCTGTTCCATCCGGTCTGGAGCCAGTCCCGTCGGGTCATCGCCGCGGCCGCTGGCTTGGTGATCGTCGGCGGCCTGGCGCAGCTGTACGTGATCGTGATCGGCGGGCAGGCCTATCCGCTGCAGCTGTTCCCGGGCCAGGAAATCAGCAGCAGCTTCTACGACGGCGTGGTGGCGGGCTACAGCCCGTCCCTGCCGGAATGGATGCTCGGGATCGGCGGGGTGGCCTTTGCCTTCCTGCTGCTGGCGCTGGCGCTGAAGTTCCTGCGCTTTTTGCCCACCAGCCTGGCCGACGACAAGGTCGACCCGCACGCGGCTGCGCGCGCCGATGACACCGCCACCACGGCCGCCGCCCGCGCATGATCCCCATCCGGCCATGATCCCGACCCGGGCCGCAGTCGCGGCCGGTTGAGCATGGCCCGCCTGCTCATTTCGGCCGCGCACAAGTCCTCCGGAAAGACCATCGTCAGCACCGGACTGTGCGCGGCGCTCCGGGGCCGCGGCCTGCGCGTGCAACCCTTCAAGAAGGGGCCCGATTACATCGACCCCTTGTGGTTGAGTCGCGCCGCCGGTCGCCCCTGCGTGAATCTCGACTTTCACACCATGTCCCACGACGAGATCCGGCACGCCGTCGGGGCCCGTGCCGCAGCGGCCGACCTGTGCCTGATCGAGGCCAATAAGGGACTGTACGACGGCGTCGACCTGCACGGCGCCAACAGCAACGCCGCCCTCGCCCGGCTGCTCGACACGCCGGTGGTGCTGGTGATCGACAGCCGCGGCATGACCCGGGGGGTGGCGCCCTTGCTGCTCGGCTACCAGGCCTTCGACCCGTCGATACAGATCGCCGGCGTAATCTTCAATCGGGTGGGCGGCGCGCGTCATGGCGCGAAGTTGCGTGCGGTGGTCGAGGCCTACACCGACATCCCGGTGCTGGGCGCGATCGGCGAGAATCCCGCGCTGCACATCCTGGAACGCCACCTGGGCCTGGTCCCGAGCAACGAACACGCCACCGCCGACGCCCAGATTCACGCCCTGGCCGCTGCGATCGGCGCCGAGGTCGACCTGGACCGCATTGCGATCCTCGGCGCCGACCGCCCGCCGCTGCCGGGGTCCACCTCCGAACGCCGCTACGAGCCCAGTTCAGGGGTTGCTGCCGCTGCGAACCCGGAGACAAGGCCTCGAATGCGCATTGCAGTCGCTCGGGACGCGGCCTTCGGCTTCTACTACGCCACCGATCTGGAGGCGCTGGAGCAGGCCGGCGCCGAGCTGGTCTTCTTCGACACCCTGCGGGACCGCGAGCTGCCGCAGGCCGACGGCCTGTTCATCGGCGGCGGCTTTCCGGAAAGCCAGATGCAGGCGCTGGAGGCCAACGGCGCGATGCGCGCGGCGGTCCGGGCCGCGATCGAGGCCGGCCTGCCGGCCTACGCCGAATGCGGCGGGCTGATGTATCTGGCGCGCGACATCCGCTGGGGCGAGCGCCGCTGTGCGATGGCCGGCGTGCTGCCCGGGGAGATCGTGATGCACGAACGCCCCCAGGGCCGCGGGTATGTGCAGCTCGAGGAGACCGGGGACGGCCTGTGGCCGCTGACGGATGCCGCCGGTGCGCCGGGCCGCTTCGGCGCCCATGAATTCCACTACTCGGCGCTGGAGCCCCTGGCCGACCCACCGGTCTACGCCTACCGCGTGTTGCGGGGTCATGGGATCGACGGCCGCCATGATGGTATCGTCCACCGCAATCTGCTGGCCAGCTACAGTCACCTTCGCGACACGGCCGAGAATCCCTGGGCCGCGCGCTTCGTCGATTTCGTCCGTTCGGTCGCCGCGACCCGCGCAGCAGATCCCGACAGCCCTTCCAAACCCCGTCTTCACGTCTGACCAAGGAGCAAGGCATGATCACCATTACCCCCGCAGCGGCCACCCAGATCAAGGTATCGGCCGAACAAAGCGGCATGGACCGGCCTTCCCTGCGCATCGCCGCCAAGCGCATGCCGGACGGCAAGATCGACTACGGCATGGGCTTCGACGATCACGAACGCGACAGCGATCTGGTCTTCAAGACCGGCAAGATCAACGTGGTGATCGAACCGGTCAGCGTGGATCTGCTGAAGAACGCGGTCCTCGACTACGTCGAAATGGAGCCCGGCGAGCACCGCTTCATCTTCATGAACCCCAACGACCCCGACTACGTCCCACCCGACGGCCTGAACGCCCCTCCGCCCAAAGCCTAACCCCCGCAGGCTGCCCCGCACACCCGTAGGGTGGGTCAAGCCGCAGCGGGCCCACCAGTCCGTGCCCGAGCCGTGCGGGGGGTGCCCGGTCCGGACACGCTCAAGCCGTCCATGAGCGCTCGAAGATGGCCATCCATGACCCTGGGGTCGGTGGCCGAGCCGTGCGGGGTGTGCCCGGTCCGGACACGCTCAAGTCGTCCATGAGCGCTCGAAGATGGCCATCCATGGCCCTGGGG
>PWGH01000141.1 GCA_003555285.1 Thioalkalivibrio sp. | reverse complement strand
GCCAGGAGCGCGAAGAACGCGAGAAGGCCGAACGCCTCGCCCGCAAGAAGGCGATGCTGGCGAAGAAGGAGCCGGGATCGGCAGCGGAGACAGAACCCGGTGCACCGGCTGCATCGGGAACCGGCGCAGCAGCGGACCCGAAGGCCGCCATCGCCGATGCCATCGAACGGGCCCGCGCCCGCAAGGCCGCCCAGGCCGCCGACGCCGACGCCGACGCCGGGACCGGGCCCGAGTCCGAGTCCGGGTCCCGGACCGAGACTGGGGCCGGATCCGACACCGGGGCCAGGCCGGAGACCCGACCCGGGGCCGGCGCCCCGCCCGCGAGCGACAACGGAGCGGCGTCCGACACGCCGGTCCGCCGTCCCGCCGCTGTCGCCCCGGCGGAAAAGAGCGGCGGCTGATGCGCTTCGAGACCCGGACCTCGCCGCACCTGGTGCCCGACCACAGCGTCGGCGCGGTGATGCGTCAGGTGCTCTATGCATTGGTGCCCGGCACCCTGGCGATGACCTGGTTCTTCGGCTGGGGCGTGCTGGTGAACGTGGTCCTGGCCGTGCTGTTCTCGGTGCTGTTCGAGGCGCTGATGGTGCACCTGCGCGGACGCCCGGTGGGCGCGACCCTGGAGGACTACAGCGCGGTGGTCGCCGGCTGGCTGCTGGCGTTGGCGATCCCGCCACTCGCGCCGTTCTGGGTGGTACTGACCGGAGCGGCCTTTGCGATCGTGGTCGCCAAGCACCTGTACGGCGGTCTGGGCTACAACCCCTTCAATCCGGCGATGGTCGGCTATGTGGTGGTGCTGGTCTCATTTCCGCGGGCGATGTCGCTGTGGCCGGCCCCCTACGGCATCATCGATGCCCCGCTGACCTTCCTGCAGAGCTGGCAGACCGCCCTCACCGGCCAACTCCCGGCCGGTCTGCAGTGGGATGCGATCACCCGCGCCTCGCCGCTGGACCTGATGCGCGAGAGCCTGGTCTCCGGCCAGACCGTCGAGGAAATCCGGCAGAGCCCGGTGTTCGGCTCCTTTACCGAACACGAATGGGAATGGACCGGCAATCTGTTCCTGCTCGGCGGCCTGTGGCTGCTGTACCGGCGGGTGATCAGCTGGCACATTCCCGTGGCGGTGCTGCTGTCGCTGGCCACCATCGCCGGGCTGTTCTGGATCATCGATCCCGACCATTTCGCGTCCCCGGCCTTCCATGTCTTCAGCGGCGCGGCGATCCTCGGGGCTTTTTTCATCGCCACGGACCCCGTGTCGGCCGCGACCACGCCGATGGGGCGGATTCTCTACGGCGCCGGGATCGGTCTGTTGATCTACGTGATCCGCACCTGGGGCGGCTATCCGGATGCGGTGGCCTTCGCGGTGCTGCTGATGAACATGGTCGCCCCCACCCTGGACCATTACACCCGCCCGCGCATCTTCGGCCATTCGCGAGACGGACATGGCTAGGGTCGTCGTTCGCGATATCCTGATCACCACCCTGCTGCTTGGGCTGTTCGCGGCCACCGGCACCGGCCTGGTCGCCTGGGTGCACCTGGCCACCTCGGACCGGATCACCGAGAACCGGCTCGCGATGACGCGCATGCGCGTGACCCAGGTGCTGGAAGGACTCGAGTACGACAACGATCCGGTGGTCGATGCCACCACGGTCAGCCATCCGCAACTGGGAGGCACCGGGCTTCCGGTCTGGTTCGCCCGACGCAACGATACAGTCGTCGGCATGGTATTGTCCGCGATCGCCCCGAACGGCTACGCGGGGCCGATTCATCTGCTGATCGGGGTCGATACCCAAGGCCAGGTGCTCGGTGTGCGGGTCACTCAGCACCGGGAGACCCCGGGCCTGGGTGACGACATCGAGGCGGATCGCTCGGACTGGATCCACGGCTTTCGCAGCCGCGCCCTCGGCGATCCGCCGATCGAGGCATGGCGGGTGCGCAAGGACGGTGGCGTCTTCGACCAGTTCACCGGCGCCACCGTCACGCCGCGCGCGGTGGTGCAGGCGGTCCGCAACGCGCTGGTCTATGTTCAGGAACACGGGGACGCGTTGCAGGCGACGCCTCCGCCGGACGCGGATCAGGCCGTGGTGATCGAACCGCTGCCGCCTGCCGAGGCCGAACACGTGGCACCGGGCGGTCCGCCGCCCGTGCCGGGTACACCGGAAGGCATCATCGAGGTCGAGCCATGAGCGCCCACCGCAGCGAAATCGTCCGAGCGGGGTTGTGGACCAACAACCCGGGGCTGGTCCAATTGCTGGGCCTGTGCCCGCTGCTCGCGATCTCCGGCACGGTGGTCAATTCGCTCGGTCTCGGGATCGCCACCATCGCCACGCTGGTGCTGTCCAATTCGCTGGTGTCGCTGTTGCGCGAGCACGTGCGCCCCGAGATCCGCATTCCGGTGTATGTGCTGATCATCGCCTCGGTGGTCACAGTGATCGAACTGGTGATGAACGCCTGGTTCCACGGGCTGTTCCTGGTGCTCGGCATCTTCATTCCGCTGATCGTGACCAACTGCGCGATCATCGGCCGCGCGGAGGCCTTTGCCTCGCGCAACACGGTGCCCGACGCGGCGCTGGACGGCCTGGCGATGGGTGTAGGCTTCACCGCAGTGCTGGTGGCGATCGGCGCCTTGCGCGAGGTGGTCGGCCAGGGCAGCCTGTTCGACAACGCCCATCTGCTGGTCGGCGAATGGGGCCGGCACCTGCGCATCGAGATCTTCCCGCAGGAACACGGTTTCCTGCTCGCGATGCTGCCGCCCGGCGCCTTCCTCGCGATGGGCCTGCTGATCGCGCTGAAGAACGTGATCGACGCCCGTCTGGAAGGCAAGCCCGTCGCCGCTTCCGTTGAACCGGAACCCGCTTCGGAGCCAGGCGAACGCGCCCCGTCCCGCAGCTAAGCGGCGGTCATCATTGGAGCGCGTAAAGGCGGTCGTTATTGACTGAAAAGGGTCGTCATTGCGAGCGTAGCGCGGCAACCCCCGTTCCGATGGACCTGGCCCGAACACGCCTATCCGGATGCAGATTGTGGGCATGGCCCACCCGGACCGGCTCCGGGTATCATAAGCATTCCACGATGTTCCCATTCGGGCCCCGGGCTCGAACCCCCGATCGCAGGAGACCGCCATGGCTGGACACTTTCCCTTTGCCGGAAAACGCGGCACCCGCTACGGCCTGGCGCCCCGCGGCACGCTGTCGGCCTTCTTCGAAAACCATGGCCTGAACGCCGAGCTGCAGGAGCGGTATTACCGTTGGTGGTATGACTTTGCCAAGGACTTCGTGGCCCGGGACCCCGACCTGTCGGCCACTGTCGGGGTCCGCTTTGCGGGGTATCCGATGGGGACCCATGCCCGGCACTCCTTCCACCTGAACGAGAAATTTTGGGCGTCGAGCCTGGACGAACTTGGCTCCCTGATCAGCAACCTGATCCTGCCGAAACTGGATGAAAAGGCCCTGCACCAGCTCGAGGCGGATCATGCGGCGTTTCTCGAGGAGTTGCACGCAGCGGCCCGCGACAATCCGCGCGAGGCGCCCCCCGATGTGGGTCTGTTCCGCCACACCTGAGCATCCGGTCGCGACCCCCGCGGCCGGGATGACCGCGGTCCGGCCGCCACCTCTGGCCGGCCGCGGGCGATGAATGCGGCCAAACGCCGCGCCATCTTCGAGCGGCTGCGCGCGCAGAATCCGGCTCCCACCACCGAACTCGAGTACCGCACACCGTTCGAACTGCTGATTGCGGTCATCCTGTCGGCACAGGCGACGGACGTCGGGGTCAACCGTGCCACGCGCCGCCTGTACGCGGTGGCGCACACGCCGGAGGACATCCTGAACCTGGGGCTGGAGGGCCTGAAGGCCTATATCCGCACGATCGGCCTGTTCAACACCAAGGCCGCCAACGTGCTGAAGACCTGCGAGATCCTGGTCCGGGAGCACGGAGGCCGGGTGCCGCCCGAGCGCACGGCGCTGGAGGCGCTGCCGGGGGTGGGGCGCAAGACCGCAAACGTGATCCTGAACACCGCCTTCGGCGAGCCGACGATCGCGGTCGACACGCACATCTTCCGGGTCGCGAACCGCATACCGCTCGCCCCGGGCAAGACCCCGCTCGAAGTCGAACGCAAGCTGCTGCGCTGCACGCCGGCCGAGTTCCTGCGCGATGCCCACCACTGGCTGATCTTGCACGGGCGCTACACCTGCCGCGCCCGGAACCCCTTGTGTGGCGGCTGCCTGATCCACGACCTCTGCGAATACCGCAAAAAGCCTTCGGACAGCGTCCCGGCAGGGCCTGCCGCAAGCGCCCGTGCCGCGAAGACGCCCGCCGACGCATGATGGCCCAAAGGAATAACCCGAACGTGTGAATAACCCGAACGTGGCCACCGGCTCCGCATTTCCCGCGACCACCGGAGCCTGGTGGTCGCGCGGTGGGTGGACATGCGGACTGTTGCGCCCGGTGCGTGAGTGCCATGATGGCGGATAGGCAGATACCTGAGGGCAAACCAAGGAGGCCCGCCATGTTCGGCAATCGCGAGCAGTTACGCGAACAGTTCGTCAACGCCTGGGAAAAGTTTTGCAACAGCTCGCCACTGGACGGTCTGGAGGCCGCACTCGTCAGTGTGATTCGGGAACACCCCGAATACCACGATTTGCTCAGCGACCGCCAACGGGCCTTGAACGCCGAATTCCCACCTGAAGTCGGGCAGAGCAATCCCTTCATGCATATGGCGATGCACCTGAGCATTCGCGAGCAGACCGCGATCGACCGGCCGCCGGGCATTCGGGCCATTCATCGGGAATTGAGCCTCCGCCACGGCCTGATGGAGGCCGAGCACCGCATGCTCGAGTGCCTGGCCGAGGCCCTGTGGCAATCGCAGCGCCACGGGACCGAACCCGACACCACCGCCTACATGGAATGCCTGCACCAGGTCGGCGGCAAACGGGTCTGTTGAACAGCGGGCCCCTTAGCCGGCAAACAGGCCCTGCCACCAGCGGCGGCGACTGCGGGTCGGCGGTATCGCCGCCTCGAGATCCACCGGAGCCTGCAGCGACAGCACCCAGCCAGGCAGGATCCGCAGGCCGGAAGAGCCGCAACTGGCGCCGAGGTGGTTCGGATCGAAGATCTTGATCAGGCTCGGCCCCTGGGTGCGATTCACGTAGACCACCCCGCAGTAGTCCTCGTCGTGTTCCCGGCGCAACAGCGCATCCACCTCGTCGATGAAGCGATGCAGTTGCCCGGTCGTGGCCGGCCGGGTCGGCGGCGCCTCGCCAATCGCATAGACGTACCAGGCGTGATCGTGATCGTCGCGCAATTGCTGCCACAGCGCATCAAGCTGATGCCAGTGCAGAATGCCGGTGAACCCCCCGTTGAAGGTCTCCAGGAAGGTCTTCGTGGCCGCGGGCGCATCGTCCAGCATCATGGCTTCTCTCCCGTCAAAGCCGCCTAGTATCGCTGATCGCGGTGTTCCGAACCTCCTTTTCGGGACTCATTACGGGACTCCTCGGAGGCGTCAGCCGGGTCCAGCTCTGGGTAAGCCACAGGATCAGGCCGGCGTGCTCGCGCGCGGCGTTCTCGATGGCACGCCCGGGTGTCGGCACGAAGGCCGCCAGGTGCTCCGCCAGGACTTCGCTGTCGTCCTGATAGGTCTGGCTCAGGGCCAACACCAGGGTGGTCGGCGAGGGCCGATGCACGGCAGCGTGAAAGCGCTGGGCGACCATGCCCGGCAACGGCAGTTCCCGTGCCGCTCGCCAGCCATCGGCATCGTTGAATCCGCTCCAGGCGGCCTCCAGCAGAGCGACCACGGCCGGATCGGACGCTGCCCCGGTGGCCACGGCCCAGTCGTGCAGCCCCTGGGCGAGGTAGGCAAAATCCGCCAGCTCGGCGACCCCCGCGACTGCGCTGGAGCGATCCAGAAGCTGCGCCAAGGCCTCCGGCCGAGCGGCCAAGGACCGCAGCCGCTCGGCCAGTTGGTCCCCGATCCGAGCCAGCCGGGGATCGTCGCGCGCTTCCGCGAAGGCCGAGAGCAGCAGGCCGTGCACGCCGGTCAAGGCCTTCTCGTCGCGTGGCAACCCGCGTTCCGCGCGGCGCTCCAGCAGCCGGGTTCGACCGGCCTCGACCTGGCTGCGCGCGACCCCTGGGGTCAAATCGAAGCGCTCGGCCAGCGCCTCGAGCGCAATACGACGCTGGGGCAGATGACCCTGCTCGAAGCTCGGCGTACCCGCGAGTTCGAAGTAGGCACGCACCAGGTCGGGCGCGGGATGCCCGTCGAGCGCCGCCGCAAGCTGGGGCTCGGTCCAGAGATAAAAACCGCCCTCGCGCCCGGCCGCGTCCAGCGCCGAGAGCCCGGAGGCAAACAGGACCTCATCGCCCAGCCGCATCTCGCGTTCGACGAAGGCCAGGGTCTCGCGACCGATCTCGAACCAGTCCGGCCGGTCCAACAGACGCGCGCCACGCAGGTACAGGCGCGCCAGCTGCGCCTGATCCTCCAGCATGATCTCGAAATGCGGCCGGCCCCAGTCCGGCGTTTCCGAATACCGGAAGAAGCCGCCGCCCAGCACATCGCGCAGGCCCGCCCGAGCCATCTCGTCCAGGGTCACCTCCAGAAACTCCCGGGCCCACGGTGGTCCATGGCCGGTGGCCTTGGCCTGCAACAACACCTCCAGCACCGGAGTCTGCGGGAACTTGGATTGATCGCCGAAGCCGCCGGCCAGGAAATCGGCCTCGCGCTCCAGCGTCGCCCACAGCACCTGCGGCAGACGCGCGGCCCGCGCGGCCGACAGCGGCGTCTCGCCGGCGCGCAGCCGTGCGGTGAGTTCGATCCGGCCCTCGCGCGCCAGGCCGACCAGCGCATCGGCGTCTTCGCGCAACAATTCAGTGATCCGGTCCAGGAACGCGGCGAAGTCATCCCGCGGCGCATACACCACGCCGGCAAGGGCATCCCCCGTCGGCAGGATCACCACATTCAGCGGCCAGCCGGCACTGCCCCGCGTGGCCCGGAGGAATTCGAGCAGGTAGTCGTCCAGCGCCCCCTGCAGTTCGCGATCGATCTTCACCGGGATATAGTCCCGGTTCAGGCGCTCGGCGATGCCGACGTCCTTGAAGCTCTCCTGCTGCATCACATGACACCAGTGACAGGCAAAATAGCCGCTGGAGATGAACAGGGGCCGGTTGCTGGCCCGCGCTTGCTCGAGCAGGTCTGGGCTCCACTCGCGCCAGGCGACCGGGTCGTCGGCGTGCAGTTGCAGATACGGCGAAATGCTGTCCGCCAGGGACGCACGCGCCGCCGGCGCCTGAGCCGCCGCCGATTGCGCAACGAGGACCAGGACGGCGAAAAGAAGTACGAGGGCCACCCGACCCGAGGTCAGCAGGCGCCCTTCACGATGGATCGGGTGGATCGGGGACATGATCGTCACTCTCGACGGGCTGGTCAGATATGGATACGGGACATCGCGGAAAAATTCCCTGACGCTCCGATTCACTCGTGCCCTGAACATCCTTCCCGGCACCTGATCGGCACCGAAGCCCCCCTCGCGTTTAGGTCGCCTAGAGGGATCGCGTCCTGCAGGCGATTCCCTGCGGAGCTTCGGTGATGACCGGGTTTCGGCATGGCGTGGACTCTTTGTACAACTGTTGTACAATGCCGATCATGGTAGACGCCCCCGACTCCGACTTCCCGCCTGGCGATGGCCTCTTCCCAATTCGCCATGTCTGCGCGGAAACCGGTATTAACCCGGTCACGCTGCGCGCCTGGGAGCGCCGCTACGGGCTCGTGCGCCCGCTGCGCACCGCCAAGGGGCATCGCCTGTACAGCGCCGCTGATATCACGCGCATCAAACGGATTCTGGCGCTGATCCAGGAAGGGGTGGCCGTCTCCCAGGTGAGCCGGGTGCTGAACCACGACACCCCCGACACGGCGCGCGCGCCACCGCCGGCGGGGGGGATCGCATCCGCGGCCCTGGCTGGCGCGCCCAAGGCTCTGGCTGGCGTGAATGGCGGCGTTGCCCCGCACGTACAGGATCCCGTGGCCGAAACCCTGTTGCAGGCGACCGAAGACCTCAGCAGCCTGCATCTGGAGCGCACCTATGCCCGCCTGGTGATGCGCCACGGCTGGGAGGGTGTGCACGAACACGCCTTCCTGGACGTGTATCGCCGTCTGCGCGAACGGGCACGCACGAATTCGGCCGCCGAGGCCCGGCTGGCTGTCTTCGCCACCTGGGCCATGCAGGTCTGCACGGAGCAACTACGGGCCACCTGGCTACTGTCCGAGGGCCCCGCCTGCCCGAGCCTGATCCTGGGCACCGGCCATCGCCGGCTGAGCGGAATGACAATGCTGCTGGCGAGCGCCCGTCAGGGGCTTCGGATCCTGCCGCTGCTCGATATGATCACCCCGGCGGCGCTGCAGCACCTCACGGTGGTTACCGAAGCCCCGGCCCTGCTGATCCACGCCGCGGCGCGTCCCGTGCCGGGTGTCGAACTCGATCGGCTCGTCGCCTTGCTGGCCGAAGACAGCGTACCCGCCTACCTGTGCGGCAGCGGGATCGCCGACCTGGCCCGGGTCGAAACGCCGCGATCGCTGGTCACCCTACCCACCGAGACGCTGGCGGCCGCCCGGGCCTTGCGTCAACACCTGGAGGATCGGCTTGGGGCTGATCGGCTTGGGGCTGATCGGCTTGGGGCTGATCGGCTTGGGGCTGATCGGCTTGG
>PWGH01000317.1 GCA_003555285.1 Thioalkalivibrio sp. | reverse complement strand
CGATGAGAGGATCCGCCGAGCCGCGATGAGGCCCGGATCCGAGTGGCGTGGATGCCGTGCCGGTGGGCCCGCCACGCCACCACGAAACCCCGACCACCGGCAGCACGCCCTTGACTTTACACCCGACGCTGAAGAGCTGTGCGGGGTGCGCCCGGTCCGGACCGAAGATGGCCATGGATGGCCATCTTCGAGCGCTCATGGACGACTTGAGCGTGTCCGGACCGGGTGCACCCCGCACGGCTCGGCCACGGACCCCAGGGCCATGGATGGCCATCTTCGAGCGCTCATGGATGACTGGAGCGTGTCCGGACCGGGTGCACCCCCCACGGCCTGGGCACCCCACTGCGCTTGGCCCGCCCTACGGGGAGGTGGGTTCGGGTTGTGGTTTGGCGCTTTCGATGACTTCGCGGATTCGATCGGCTTCCAGGGATTCGTGTTCCAGCAGGGCGGTGGCCAGGGCCTCCAGGCGGTGCCGGTTCTCCTCCAGCAAGGATCGGGCGCTACGGGCCAGGTCGGTGATCAGCTTGGAGACCTCTTCATCGATCACCTCGGCCATCGCCTCGCTGTACTCGCGTTGTCCCTGTGCGAGTTCCTTGCCCAGGAAGGGTTCCCCGTCGCCCTGCGGGAAGGCCACCGGACCGACGCGTGCGCTCATGCCCCAGTGTCCGACCATGCGCCGGGCCAGGCGCGTCGCCTCCTTCAGGTCGTTCTCCGCGCCGCTGCTGACCTCGCCGAAGATGATCGACTCGGAGGTTCGGCCACCGAGCATCACCCCGATCCGGTCCCGCAAATAGGCCTCCCCGTAGTTGTAGCGTTCCTCGGTCGGGACCTGCGCGGTCACTCCGAGCGCGCGTCCCCGCGGCAGGATGGTGACCTTTTCCAGCGGGTCCGCGTGGGGCAGCAGGTAGGCCAGCAACGCATGGCCGGATTCGTGGTAGGCGACGATGCGCTGTTCCTGCTCGGACAATCGGGCCTCCCGGGCCTCACCGAGCAGGATACGGTCGCGCGCATCGGAAAAGCAGGCCCAGTCGACCTGCTCCTGCTGACGCCGGCCGGCCAGCAGGGCCGCCTCGTTGGCGAGATTGGCCAGGTCGGCGCCGGAGAAGCCGAGCGTGCTCTCCGCGAGCCGGCCCAGGTCCACGTCATCGGCCAGCGGCATTTTCTTGGTGTGCACCTTCAGGATGTCGCGTCGTGCATCCCGATGCGGCTGTTCCAGCATGATCTTGCGGTCGAAGCGGCCCGGTCGCAGCAGCGCCGGGTCGAGCACGTCCGGCCGATTGGTCGCGGCGAGCACGACCACCGATTCGTGTTCCTCGAAGCCGTCGAGTTCCGACAGGATCTGGTTCAGCGTCTGCTCGCGTTCATCATGCCCGCCGCCCATGCCGGCACCGCGGGAACGGCCGACCGCATCGATCTCGTCGATGAAGATCACCGCCGGCGCGGCCTCCTTGGCTTGCTTGAACATGTCGCGCACGCGCGCGGCCCCCACCCCGACGAACATCTCGATGAACTCGGAGCCGCTGATGCTGAAGAACGGGACCGACGCCTCGCCGGCAATGGCCTTGGCCATCAGGGTCTTGCCGGTGCCGGGGGGGCCGAGCATCAGCACCCCACGGGGCACCTTGGCACCGAGTTTGTGAAAGCGGTCGGGATCCTTCAGAAATTCGACCATCTCCATGATGTCGCGCTTGGCGTTCTCGGACCCCGCCACATCGTCCAGGTGGATATGGCTGTCCTCGCGCCGGAATTTCTTGGCCTTGGACTGGCCGAAGCTGAAGGGTCCGCCGCCGCCGCCCATGCTGGCGCGCTGCATCCGGGTCCAGACGAAGATCAGCAGGGCGAGGATCAGCAGCCAGGGGAGTGCCCCGACAATCAGTTGTTGCCACCACGGCGGATCCACCGGTTCGGCGGCGATATGGACGCCCTGCGCCTCCAGAAACTCCAGCAGCCGGGTGTCCTCCATCTCCGGCCGGACGGTTTCGAAGGAACCCGGTTCGTCCACCTCCAGGGCCTCGCGCCCTTCTTGGCTGAGGCGGCCCTCGATGTTCTGGCCGCGCAGGGTGACCTCCGTGACATGGCCGGCCTGCACCGCCTGCCGGAATTCGGTATAGGTCAGTTCGGTGTGTTCCGGCGCATCGACCTCACCGAGGAAGTAGAACAGCAACAGGAGTGCCATCGCCAGCCACAGGAACACCAGCCACGGCTGTAGCGGTCGCGGCGCAGTATCGGGATCCGGGAGCTTTTTTCGCGGGTCGTCGTGGCGATCGCGTTGGGCCATGGCTTCGTGTCCCCCTATGTGCGTGCCGAATCTGCTGTCTTCAGAGACTGGATCTTCGCATAGCGGTCGTGCATGGCGGCCGAGGCCTAGCGTAGCAGGGGCTGCTCCACTCGCTGGCGCGCGTCGGCGCCGGCCAGTGCCTCGATCAGCGTCAGGGCAAAGTCCATGGCGACCCCCGGGCCGCGGCCGGTGATCACGCCGCCGTCGATCTCCACCGCCGCGCCGGTCGACGCCATGCCGGCCTCCTCGAGGGCGCCGGGATAGGCGGTGGCGCGCCGGCCCTCGAGCACCCCGGCGGCGGCCAGCGCCTTGGGCGCGGCACAGACCGCGCCAATCAGGCGACGGGACTGCGCCTGGCGCTGCAGCAGCCGTTGCACGCGGGCATCGTCGCGCAGGTGGTTGGCTCCCGGAAGGCCGCCGGGCAGGACCACCAGATCGAAGTCCTCTTCGACCACCCCCGCCAGCGGGCGGTCCGGTACGATCACGGTGCCGCGGGAACAGGTGATAGGCCCGTCCTGCAGTCCCGCCACGACGACCTTGAAGCCGGCGCGCCGGAACAGATCGATCAGGGTGACCGCCTCGAGTTCCTCCGCACCCGGGGCCAGCGGAATCAGGATCCGGAGGCTTTCCGGATCCTGGCTCATTGCGTGCGCTGTCCCAGAATCGTCAGGCCCTTGAGCAGATTCAGGGCCTCGTGCAGGCCGTAGTCGCGTTGCGCCAAAGATTCCTGGTTCTCCTCGGCCCCTTCGTCGCCTGCCGCCGCGTCGTCGCCATTATCGGAACGATCGTTGGCGCCATCCAGGCGACGCTGCAGACTGGCTTCGTTCACCCGCAGGCCGTTGCCGTTCTCCGCGCGCGCGACGGTCAGCGGCTCGATCCGGATGTCGGGCTGAATGCCCTCGGCCTGGATCGAGCGTCCGTCGGGGGTGAAGTAGCGGGCGGTGGTCAGCTTGATCGCGGTATCCTGGGCCAGCGGCAGGATGGTCTGGACCGAGCCCTTGCCGAAGGTCTCCGAGCCCATGATCACTGCGCGCCGGTGATCCTGCAGCGCGCCGGCGACGATTTCGGAGGCCGAGGCCGAACCCTCGTTCACCAGCACCACGATCGGTACGCCCCCGGACACGTCCCCGGGGGAGGCGGTGTACCGGAATTGCGATTCCTTCAGGCGCCCCTCGGTGTAGACGATCAGACCGCTTTCGAGGAAGGCGTCGGAGACCCCCACGGCGCCGTTGAGCACGCCACCGGGGTTGTTGCGCAGGTCGAGCACCAGGCCCCGCAGCGGCCCCTTCGCCTTCAACTCCTCGACCGCGCGTACGACGTCGCGCGCGGTTCGCGCCTGGAAGTTGGTGATGCGCACATAGCCGAAGCCGGGTTCCAGCTCCTCGGAGCGCACGCTCTGGACCCGGATGATGTCACGGGTGATGGTGATCTGCTTCGGGCCGTCGGCGCCGTCGCGCATCACGGTCAGCGTGATGTCGGTGTTGCGCTTGCCGCGCATCTTGTTGACTGCGTCCGAGAGGGTCATGCCCTTCACCGGGGTGCCGTCGAGGCGAATGATCAGATCCCCGGCACGAATGCCGGCGCGGCTCGCCGGCGTGTCGTCGATCGGCGAGATGACCTTGATGAACCCGTCTTCCATGCCGACTTCGATCCCGAGGCCGCCGAATTCGCCGCTGGTGCCCACCTGCAGGTCGCGGAATTCGCGGGCGTCGAGGTAGGCGGAATGCGGATCGAGACCGGACAGCATGCCCTTGATCGCGTTGTCCAGCAGTTCGTGGTCCTCCACCTCGGAGACGTAGCTGCGCTTGATGCGCATGTAAACGTCGGTGAAGCGGCGCAGGTCCTCCACCGGCAGGGTCGCGCTGGCGCCGTCGTGCCGATCGGCAAAGACGCCGACCGAGACACTCAAAAACACCCCGACGATAACCCCGATCACGAGGCCGTAGAAGACGCTGGAACGCTTGTTCATCATTGAAAAACCCCACGGGAAGCCGTTGATGCCGATGGTACCACCGGGACTGGGCCACGCCGCAATGGCCGGTCCCATCCTGGAATTCCTTTGTTCGTAACGAGCAGCCGGTCACAGTCCGAAACCCTGAACGGAATGCCGGGCCCGATTTCGCCGGCCCATTTCGAACGTTTCCCGAAAATCCCCAGCCCACCGGCGCAATGGGCCGACTAGGAATCAGAGTGCCACCACGCCAGAGGGTTCAATGTCTGACCACGGTGGCGCAGTTCGAAGTAGACGCCGGGCGCGATCACCGTGTCGGTGGCGCCGGCCCGGGCGATCACGTCACCGCCGGAGACCGGCGTCCCGGCTTCGATCAGCAACTCCCGGTTGTTGCCGTACAAGGTCAGATAGCCTTCCCCGTGGTCCAGAATCACCAGAAAACCGTAGCCGCGCATCCAGTCCGCATAGACCGCGTGCCCCGCATGCACTGCGCGCACCGGGGTGTCGTCGCCGGCAGCGAAGACCAAGCCGCGCCAGCGCGCATCCAGGCCGCTACCCCGGGGGCTGTCGTAGCGGTGCAGGATTTCGCCCGTCACGGGCCGAGCCAGGGACCCGCGGCGGCTGGAGAACGGCCCCTCTGCAGCGCTCGCTGGGGCCGCGCCCCGGGGAGGTGGCGGGCGGGGCACCTCGGGTACCGGCCGGTCCAGCACCTGCTGCAGCGTCTCGGCATTGCGTTCCAATCGGCCCACCTCCAGCGCGTTTTCTTCGCTTTGGCGCTGCAATCGCGCCAGCAGCGCGCCGCGTTCGGCCTCCTGGCGCTCGATCTCGCGCAACATCTCCACGCCCTGCGCCTGTTGTTCGAGTTGCTGCGCCCGAGCTGATCGCAGCTGATCGCGTGCCGCGTTCAGGGTGTCGAGTTGCCGGTCGAGGCCGGCGAGACGCTGCTCGCGCGCCGCCTGGATGCGGGCATCGAGGAGCCATTGATGGCGGGCACTGCGACCCTGTGTGCCGCGGTCATGCCCGCTGCCGTGAGGACCCCCGCCGTCATGCGCGCTGCCGTCATGCCGACCCGGATCATGCCGACCCGGATCCGAGGCCGAGGGTGCCCAGCCCGGATGGCGCTCGCGCAGCCACTGGCCCCGCAGCAACTGCGCGGCCTGCGCCCGATCCGCGGCCAGTGTCGCCTCCTGGCGCGCGACGTCGCGTTCCTGGTCAGCCACCGCCTGGTTCTGGCGCTCGATATCCACCGCCAGCGCCCGCTGCTCGCTGCGCAGGCGCAGTGCCCGACGGGCCGATTCGGCGATGCGTTCCTCGAGCCGTTCGATCTCGCGCAGGTGCTGGCGCTGCTGATGTTCCAGCGTGCGCAGGGCCTCGCGCGTCGTCTCCAGTTCGGCGTCGGTCTCGACGGCCAGCGCCGATGCGGTCGCGCACAGCAGTGTCAGGCCGGCCAGGAAACGGCCCAGACTCGGTACGCCAAGAGCCTGTAAGCGAGGGGGTTTTTCGGGATTAGGCATTGCGTTTGAAAGAATATCTGACTACCCTTGATTGCTTATATTCTGTAGGATTGCACTAACTGACCATGATCTTCCTAAAAACCGGGTGTGCCGCCGTGAACCATGATCCGATCTGCTTCGATGAAACCCTGATGAGCCAGGACGAGGACATCGAACGGGCGTCGCGCTCGCTCAAGGCGATGTCCCATCCGCTGCGCCTGAAGATACTCTGCATTCTGGGTGATCGCGAGATCAGCGTGCAGGAGATCGTCGACCATGTGGGCACCTCGCAGAGCAATATCTCCCAGCACCTGGGTATTTTGCGCGACAAGGGCATCCTGGCCACCCGCAAGGACGCCAACCGCGTGTATTATCGCGTCGGCGATGCCCGCACCCTGCGCTTGATCAGTATGATGCAGGAGGTCTTCTGCCGCTCCTGATCCCCCAACGGTTGTCCACATGCTAGAACGTCTTCCTGAATTCCTGGGTAATCACCCTCTGCTCACCGGCGCGCTGATCGCGGTCATCGCGCTGATCCTGTACACCGAGTTTCAGCGGCTCACCCGCAAGTTCCGGGCGCTGCCGCCGGCCGAGGCGGTGCGCGTGATGAACCGGGAGGAGGCCTTGGTGCTCGATGTGCGGGAGGACAACGAGATGAGCGGTGGGCGGATTCCGAATGCGCGGCACATTCCGGTGGGTGTGCTGAAGAAGCGCCTGAATGAAATCGAGCGCTACAAGGAGTCCCCGGTGGTCGTCTACTGCCGTTCGGGGGCCCGTTCGGCAGTCGCCGCCTCGCAGCTGGTGGCCGCCGGCTTCACCGACGTGACCAATCTGAGTGGCGGCATCGAGGCCTGGAAGGCGGCCAACATGCCGGTGAAGAAGAAATAGCGGACCCGATGGGTTTCCAGGTCTACCTCACCCCGTATTGCCGCTATTGCGAGATGGCCTGTTCGCTGCTCGCAACGCTCGGGCACCCCGTCGAGGTGATTCGCGTCGACGAGGCGCCGGAACTGCGCCACATCATGGAGAAGCGCTCTCAGCGTCGCTCGGTGCCGCAAATCTTTTTCGGTGACTTGCACATCGGCGGTTATGATGACCTCGCCGCCCTGCATCGGGCCGGCGAACTGGATGCCGTGCTGGCCAAGGCCATGCAGGCCCCATCCGGAGAAGCCTCAGGAAAATCCCCTTCGTGACGGCCTCGCCCAGTGCTCACCGCGTCTGCGCGCACTGCGGTCAGGTGAACCGGGTGCCGGAGGCCGCCGCCGGCGCTGCCCGCTGTGGCGGCTGCCATCGGCCGCTGTTCCCCGACGAACCGGCGGCGGTCGATCTGGCCCGGCTGGAACGCGTCGTGACCCGGGACCAGCGCCCGGTCCTGGTCGACTTCTGGGCCCCCTGGTGCGCGCCCTGTCGTATGATGGCCCCGGCCTTCGTGGCCGCGGCGCGTCAATTGCAGCCCGGCATGCGCCTGCTGAAGCTCGATACCGAAGCCCATCCGGCCGCCGGCGCGCGCTTCGGAATCCGGGGCATCCCGACTCTGATCTTGTTTCATCAGGGCCAGGAGGTCGCGCGCCAGAGCGGCGCACTGGCCACCGATGCGATCATTGCCTGGGCCCGGCAGGCCGCGCGTTGAGCCGGACGATCGGCGGATGCACGGCTGCAAAACCCACCTCACTCACTCTGGACAGCGAGAAAAAACGACATGGCTGAAGATACCGATACCAGTAAGAGCACCAACGGCGGGACCGCGCCCGCCTCTGCGCCGGGTCCGGAATTCGCGATCCAGAAGATCTACATCAAGGATCTGTCCTTCGAAGCTCCCGGTGCCCCCGCCGTCTTCCTGAAGGAATGGAAGGGCGACACCAACATCCAGTTGAACACCAAGGCGCGGCGCCTGAACGAGCAAGAGGGGCTGTACGAGGTCGAATTGGGTCTGACCGTGACCACCACCTCCCAGGGGGAGACGGCCTACCTGGTCGAGGTGAAGCAGGCCGGCGTCTTCGTCGCCCGCGGTTTTCCAGAGGACCAGCAGGCGCATCTGCTCGGGTCCTATTGCCCGAACCTGCTGTTTCCCTTCATCCGCGAGGTGGTCGCCGACATGGTGCTGAAGGGTGGTTTTCCGCAGTTGCTGCTGCAGCCGATCAACTTCGACGCGCTGTACGCCCAGCATCAGCAGGAGGCGGCGAAGGCCGCGCCGGCGGGGGCCGAAGCCGGTCCGACCTCTGCCTGACGACAGCGTTTCGGCCAGAGCCCACCGTTGTTGCCTGAGCCCACCGTTGTTGCCTGCGGTCACCGTTGCTGCTGCAGTCACCGGGTGCACGGTCGGTCCTGAGGACCGGCCCTCAAACCGCCGCTAATCGGAGCCTGCCCGATGACCCTGTCCACCTCACCGCGTATCGTCGTCCTCGGCGCCGGATCCTGGGGCACCGCACTGGCCTTGCAGGCCGCCCGCCTGTATCCGGAAGTCGCGTTGTGGACCCGGGATCCGGACCAAGCGGCGCTGCTCGAGGCCAAACGCGAGAATGCCCGGTACCTGCCGGGCGTGTTGTTTCCCGAGCAGCTGCGGGTGCTGGCCGATCGCGATCAGGCGCTGGTCGACCGGGACCTGGTCCTGATCGCGGTCCCGACCCGGGGCTTTCGGGAAACCCTGCGCTGGATCGCCGGCCGTCTGCGGCCCGGTCAGCGCATCGCCTGGGCCACCAAGGGCCTCGAGACCACCACCGGCGCCTGGCTGCACGAAGTGCTGGCGGAGGAACTGCCCGGGGTGCCGCCGGCGGTATTGTCCGGACCCTCGTTTGCCGCCGAGGTGGCCCGCGAACAGCCGACCGCGCTGACCGTGGCCGCCGAGGATCCCGCGGTCGCGGAACGGGTGGCGCAGGCGTTTCACGGCCGCTCGATGCGGGTCTACCGCAATGCCGATGTGCTCGGGGTGGAACTGGGCGGCGCCTTCAAGAACGTGCTTGCGATCGCCGTGGGCATTTCCGATGGCGCCGGGTTCGGGGCGAATGCCCGCGCCGCGCTGATGACCCGTGGGCTGGCCGAGGTGCAGCGGCTGGGTGCT
>PWGH01000253.1 GCA_003555285.1 Thioalkalivibrio sp. | reverse complement strand
ATCGAGGGTGCCGGACAGCGCAATGAGCCCCTCGGTCGCCCCCTCCAGCCAGGCCGTGTCGATCCGCGGCACGCCCTTGTCCTGGCCTTCCTGCCAGGCGCGGCTGATCAGGCGCGTCAGGTGCTTGTAGCCGATATCGTTCTGCGCGAGGAGCGTGATCCGCGCCAGCGAGCCGTCGGCACGCGCGTCCCGCAGCAGCAGGTCGGCGCCAACGATCGGTTGCACACCCGCGGCAATCGCGGCCTTGTAAAACTTGACCAGGCCAAAGAGGTTGCAGTGGTCGGTGACGGCCACCGCCGGCATGCCGGCTGCCGCGACCCGATGCACCAGCGGCTTCAGGCGGACCAGGCCGTCCACCAGGGAGTATTCGGAGTGCACCCGCAAATGGACAAAGGCGGTCATCAGGCCTCCGGTGTACCGACGCCCGGTGCCCGCATCCCGGGCACGGTTTGCAGACTACGCGCCACCGGGGCGAAGCTGCGCCGATGCTCAGGACAGGGTCCGTGTTCGATCAGCGCCGTCAGATGCATCGGCGTGGGATAGCCCGCGTGACGGTCGAAGCCGTACAGCGGGTAGACCGCATGGAGCTCGGCCAGCAGGGCGTCGCGGGCCACCTTGGCGATGATCGAGGCGGCACTGATCGCCGGCACCGTGAGGTCGCCGCCCACGACGGCGGTGGCGCGCCAGGGTCCCTCGGGCGTGAAACGCCCATCGACCCACAGGTGGGTGACCGCCGGCACCAGCGCCAGCGCCGCCCGGCGCATCGCGAGCAGCGTGGCGTGATGGATGTTGAGCGCGTCGATCTCGGCGGCGCTCGCCTGGCCCAAGGCCCAGCAGCACTCCTCGCGCAACACCGCGGCCAGTGCTTCGCGGCGCGCCGCGGAAAGGCGCTTGGAATCGGTCAGACCCGCGAGCACGTAATCCTCCGGCAGAATCACCGCGGCGGCCACCACCGGCCCGGCGAGCGGTCCGCGCCCGACTTCATCGACACCGGCGCTGCGCACCCCCACCCGGCCTTCTTCGCTCGTAGTCCCCCGCATCCTCCGCCCGACCTCCCCTGCCCATCATCCGTTGCATCCGACTTCGGTACACTACGCCGCGCACCCGTTCCGACGCGCGGTCATCGGACCCACCGTCGACCCATTCGGCGCGCTACACTACCACAGCCGTCGTTCACTACCCGCCGGGAATTTTCATGTCCACTCCACCTCTTCGCTGTGCCGTGATTGGCGTCGGTCATCTCGGCCAATGGCATGCTGCCAAGTACGCCCAACTCCCCCAGACCGATCTGATCGCCGTCGTCGACGCCGACGCCGCAACGGCCCAGCGCGTCGCTGGCCTGCACGGCTGCGCGGCCCTGCCCGATCACCGCGCGCTGCTGGGCCGCGTCGATGCCGTCAGCATTGCCGCGCCGACCACCCTGCACTATTCGATTGCCCGCGATTTTCTCGAAGCCGGGGTGCATGTGCTGGTCGAGAAGCCGATCACCACCACCGTCGACGAGGCCGAGGCACTGAACCAGTTGGCCGAGGCCCGCGGCGTGGTCCTGCAGGTCGGCCATCTGGAACGCTTCAACGCCGCGCTGCGCCGGCTGGTCGAGCGTGCGCCGAGTCCCCGCTTCATCGAGTCCCATCGCTTGGCGCCCTTCAAGCCCCGGGCGACCGACGTCTCGGTGGTGCTGGACCTGATGATCCACGACATCGACATCATCCTGGATCTGGTGGATGCCCCGCTGACCGAGGTGCGGGCCTCCGGCGCGCGCATCCTGACCCGCGACATCGATATCGCCAACGCCCGCCTGGAGTTCGAGAACGGCTGCGTCGCGAACGTCACCTCCAGCCGGGTCAGCACCAAGTCCGAGCGGCGCATGCGCATCTTCCAGCCCCACGGCTATGCCTCGGTCGACTTCCAGAACCGGATTCTTTCGCTGCATCACCTGGGCGACGACGACCCGCAGACCGGCGTGCCACAGATTCACAGTGAGGAGCTGCTGTTCGGCGATGCCGATGCGCTGCTCGTTGAGATCGAGGCCTTCGTGGCCGCGGTGCGCGGCGACGGTCCGGTGATCGTCAGCGGGCGCGCAGGCCAACGCGCGTTGGAAACGGCCATCCGGATCACCGATCTGGTCTATGCCCAACTGAATACGATGACCAAAGACCAGAACCGCAGTCGCACGGGAGGTGCACAATGATTCCAATGGTCGACCTGCAGCGCCAGTATCAGGACCTGCGCGGCGAAATCGATGCCGCGGTCGCCGGAGTACTGGAAACCACGCGCTTCATCCTCGGGCCCAATGTTCAGGCGCTGGAGGCGGAACTCGCGGAGTATCTGGGGGTGGCCCATGCGATCACCTGCGCCTCGGGCACCGATGCGCTGCATCTGGCGCTGCGTGCGGCCGATCTGGGTCCCGGTGACGAAATCATCACCACGCCCTTCACCTTCATCGCCACCGCCGAGGCGATCCGCTATGTGGGCGCTGAACCGGTGTTCGTCGACATCGACCCGCGCACCTTCAACATCGATCCGGAGGCCGTCGCCGCCGCGATCACGCCGCGCACCCGGGCGATCCTGCCAGTGCACCTGTTCGGCCAGCCGGCCGACATGCCGGCCCTCACCCGCCTGGCGGACGACCATCTGCTGCTGCTGATCGAGGACTGTGCCCAGTCCTTCGGCGCCCACATCCAGGGCGTGCAGACCGGCAGCGCCACGGCCTTTGGCGCCTTCAGCTTCTTCCCGAGCAAGAACCTCGGCGCCTACGGCGACGGCGGCCTGATCACCACCAACTGCACCCCGGCCGCCGAGCGCCTGCTGAAGCTGCGCAATCACGGATCGAAGGAGCGCTATCACCATGACGAGATCGGCTACAACAGCCGGCTCGACGAGATCCAGGCGGCGATCCTGCGCGTGAAGCTCAAACGCATCGACGACTTCAACCAAGCCCGGCGCCGGGTCGCCGCGCGGTATGCGGAAGTCCTTTCGGACCTGGATGTCGAGATCCCTTATGAGGACGGCATCGGGCTCCACGTCTATCACCAGTACACCATCCTCAGCGATCGGCGCGAGGCGATCATGGCGGCGCTGCAGCAGGCGAATATCGGCAACGCCGTGTACTACCCGATCCCGCTGCATCAGCAGAAGGCCTTCGCACAACGCGATCACACACCGCCGCGGCTACCGGTGACCGAATCCGTCGCCGCGCGCTGCCTGTCGCTGCCGGTCTTTCCGGAACTCGAGGATGCCCAGATCGACTTCATTGGCGAACGCATTCGTGCGGCACTGGCCTGAACCGATCGTGGCACCGACATCGACCGTAGGGCGGGAACCCTGTCTTGCCTGATCCGGCGCCAGCGGGCGGCACCGTCACCACCCAACCGGAAAGCATGGCGCAGGCCCGGGTCGTCATTTGTGCCGGCGAGGCCTCGGGCGACAACCTGGGCGCCGGCCTGATCCATGCGGTGAGGCAACGCCAGGCCGATGTGACCTTCACCGGCATGGGCGGCGCCCGGATGCGTGCCGCCGGCGTGCAGACCCTGATCGACGTCTCCGAACTCGCGGTGATGGGCCTCTGGGAGGTCGTCGTCCAGTACCCTCGCCTGCGCCGATTGCTCAAGCGCATGCAGCACCACCTGGAAGCGACGCGACCGGATCTGCTGATCCTGGTCGATTACGTGGAATTCAACCTGCGTCTGGGCGCTTATGCCCGGCGCCTCGGCATTCCGGTGCTGTTTTATGTGAGTCCACAGATCTGGGCCTGGCGCGAACGGCGCATTCATCGGATCAAACGCTGCGTCGATGCGATGGCGGTGCTGTTTCCGTTCGAGCAGGCGGTCTATGAACGCCATGGCGTTCCGGTCCGTTATGTGGGCAACCCCCTGGTGGACCGGATCCAGCGCTCGGATCGCGACCTGCGCGCGGAATTGGGCCTGGACCCGGAGCGCCGATTGATCGGTCTGCTGCCCGGCTCCCGCTCAGGCGAACTCAAGCGTCATTGGCCGCTGCTGGTCGCCACCGCCCGCTGCCTGCACGCGCGGCGTCCGGATCTGCACTTTGTGGTACCGCTGGCCTGCGGCGTCCATGCCGACACCCTCACGGCCCTGGCGCCCTGCGACGGTCTGCCGGTGACCCTGATCGACGGGGCCGAAGGCGCGGCGTCGGTGATGGCCGCCAGCGATCTGCTATTGATCAGTTCCGGCACCGCCACGCTGGAGGCCGCACTGCTCCAGACCCCGATGATCGTGATCTATCGCGTGGCGCCGCTAAGCTATGCGCTGTTCTCGCGCCTGGTTCGCATTCCGCATATCGCCTTGGTGAACATCGTTGCGGGCCGACGACTCGTACCCGAACGCATCCAGGATGCGGCAGAGCCCCGGGCCCTATGCCGCGAGGCCCTGGACTGGCTGGAGCATCCGGACAAGCTGCAGGCGATACGGGATTCGCTGGCGCAGGTGCGCGAGCGTCTTGGTTCCGGCGGCGCCGATCAGCGGGTGGCGGCGATGGTCCTGGAGATGCCCGCCCCCGGCCGCCTCGCCCCGCCGTGCCCCGAGGGCTGACGAACAGCGGGAAGAAAAGGCAGCCACGGAAGACACGGAAAACACGGAAAAGTGAAAAACGGTGACAGATAAACGCGGAGTCACGGATGACTGGATGTTCCCCTGTTTTCTTAACCTTTCCGTGCTTTCCGTGTTTTCCGTGGCTCACCTTCCCGTGTCTCTCCATGCCTTCCGTGGCTCACCTCATCCCTCTCGGAGGTGGGCTACCGCGATGATCGTTAGCGTGCCTGCCCCACGAAGGGGAAGATGTCGGTGTAACCCAATGCGTCGGTAATCACCAACACAATGAACACCGTAGCCAGTACGCCGAGCACACTGGCACCGCCGGCCGGCAGTTCATCGAAGTGCTCGTTCAGCAGGCGCACCTCCGAATCGCTCATGCGCGCCACGCGTTCGGCCGCGGAGTCGGCGGTCACACCCAGGGCCTGCAACTGACCCTGCACCTCGTTCCGCTCCAGGAACCCCAGAAGCCGCTCACGCTCGACGCCGGCCACCTCGGCATCGAGCAATACATCGGTTCCGAGCATCGAGGCATACAGCGGGCTGGTACCCCCGCCGATCAAGGCGAGCACACACAGCAGGGCGAGAATCCGGGTCAAAATCGGCTGGCTCATCATGGCTTTCTCCTGTTGTGGATTGACGTTCTTTTGGCGACGTTTCACAGCAAGCGAGCGGGCAGCAGTGAAGCCGGCCTTGCAAGGTGCCACACGGGCCACTACATGTTGAGGAGGCCGACCACCCCGATCACGATCAGATAAATGGCCACGATGTAACTCAACAAGCGGGGCACCAGCAGGATCAGGATACCCGCGATCAGGGAGATGATGGGAGCAAGGCTCAGGGTCACGTTCATCGGCTTCGATTCCTTGGAGGGACGGGAGAGAACGGAAGAGTCCGCTGCAGCCAAAGTAACATGACCGGAACCCACATACTAACGAATGTAGGTCAGGGGTTCCAAACGGTCGGGGGCACCCAGCCCATCGAGGCCGCACCGGCTTTCGAGGCTGGTGCCCCCACGCGGCCTACTCGGAACGGGGTTGCCGGCTTCGTTTGCGCAAGCTGTACCGGCTGATCGAGCGAACGACCTCGCCATAGGGGATCTCCGCCAGAGACCGATAGCGCTGGATCGCAGCGTCCAGCAGGGTGTCGATATCGCCGCCCTGGGTCTGATCACATAATCCCGCCAGGGCCTGCAAGCCCCCACACTCGACCTTCATCTCCTTGCCGTGCGGCAGCCCGGATCCGGCCTGGGGCATGCCCAGTGCGAACGCGGCCTTCTCGCGCAACAGGTCCAGCAGCATCCCGCAACGCGCGTATCCGGCCCGGGACAGGCAACTGAGGGCCTCCCGCTCGGCGATCAGCACCTGCTGCGAATGGCTGCAGTGGGCGCACCCCAACTGGATCGCCTTGTTGAAATGGCAGGGTTGCGGATCATAGCCGCTGTAGATGTTCCTGAAGACCTTTTCGTCCATCATCTTCGTCCATCATGCTGAGCCCGCGCTGCCGTGGGTGCGGATACGCCTATTCTGACACAGGCCCCGCGCGCGTCCCGACTCCACGACCGAAACGGGGACCAGTCTCGACAGGCTGCTAGACTCGGAGACGGTGGTCCGAAGGTCCCAACCGGGATCGCCGGCTACGCGGGCGGCCAAGACGATCCCGGCGGTGAACGCAAGGCGCCGGAACCCGTCCCAGAGTGTATGGGGCGGCACCCGATGATTGGGCGTCCACTCGGCAGCACACGAGGAGAAGGGCATTGCGGAACTGGTTGCGCATACCATTAACGTTGAAGTATTTCCTGGGCATCGCGCTGGTCCAGGGCGTGACCATCCTGCTGGTCTATGCCTGGTGGCGAACGGGTTCCACCGACGTGACCCTGACCTTTGCCGGGCTGGGTCTGGTCGCTGCGCTGTTTGCGGCCCTCTGGCTCGCCTCGGTGGGGCGAGGCCACGACAAGGAAGCTCTGATCCGTGCCGAGGGCCATCTGGCCCGAGAACGGGAGCGCCACCGTCGACTGACCGAGAAGGAACGCGTCAAGGCCGCCGAGCACGCACGCAAGCAGGTGCAGCGTGAAAACTCGCGGGTCAAGACCCGCTCGAATATCAAGCTGTACACCGCGATGGCCGGGATTGCCGGCCTCGGCACCCTGTTGCTGCTGACCTCCTTCTTGTCGCTGGGGGTGCTGCTGGTCAGTTCCTCCGGGGGCGCTGTCGCCGGCTATCTGCTGCGGGCACGCCAGGACCTCCGCCGACGGTCGTTGCCCCCGGTGCAGGAGGGCCCGCAACTGATTCCCGGTCCCCGTCCGCACGAGGCGATTCGCCTGCACAAGAACCCCCAGGGCGCTGCCGACCCCGGTGCACTGGGCGTGCATGACCGCGAGCCTTCCGGATAAACCGCACCGTGTTTAACCCAACCGACAAGAATCCATCGCGCATGGATCCAGCCGCCCTCGATCGCGCCGGCCCAAACCGATCCGGCCCGAACGTGCATGAAGAGCTCCTGGCCATCGTTCGACGTTTTCGTCGGGTGGCCCCCGCCGCACAGGACTGGTCGCTGCGGCTGGTCGAGGAGTCGCGGCAGGGCCTCTCGGTGCGCCGCAACATCGTCCAACCGCTGCAGTTCGAACAGGACATCGGGGCGATGATCACCGTGGTGGCCGGCGGCGGCATGGGCTATGCGGCCACCGGCGATCTCTCCCCCGCCGGGCTGCACGCGGCGGCGGGGCGCGCGCGCGACTGGGCGCTGCGCACCGCCGGCTACCGCCTGTTCGATCCGGCACAGTGCCCGTCGATCCATGACCGCGCCCACCACCACGCCAACGTTGAACAGCCGTGGGAGCAGCGCGGACCGGCGGCCAAGCTGGAGCGGCTGCGGGCCCTGTGTGAACGCCTGAAGATACATGACGAGATCGTCGACTGGTCGGCGGGGTTCGCCTGGCGCCAGTGCACGAGCGTGTTGGCCTCGGCGGCCGGTGGCGAGATCCTGCAGGACCATCAGGCCCTGACCCCCTGGCTGCGGGCGGTGGCCAACCGCGGCGGCGAGACGCAAGTGCGCAGCTTCGGCCTGGACCTGGCCGGCCAGGGCGGCCTCGAACGGCTCGATCGGTTGCAGTTCGACCAGCAACCCGAGCGCGTCGCCACCGAGGCCCTGGCCCTGCTCGATGCACCCCAATGCCCCAGCGGCCCGATGGATCTGCTGCTGATGCCCGGCCAGATGATCCTGCAGATCCACGAGAGCATCGGGCATCCGCTGGAGCTCGATCGTATCCTGGGCGACGAACGCAACTACGCGGGCGGCAGTTTCGTCACCCCCGCGATGTTCGGGCATCATGCCTATGGCTCCGAGCTGCTGAATGTCAGCTTCGATCCGACCGTGCCCGGCGAGCTCGCGAGCTACGCCTATGACGATGAGGGACAAAGGGCCGAGCGCGTCGATCTGATTCGCAACGGCATCCTGCTGCGCGGGCTGGGTGGGGGCACCTCGCAGGCCCGCTCCGGCCTTCCGGGCGCGGCGTGTGCGCGGGCCAGTTCCTGGAACCGCCCCCCGATCGATCGCATGGCAAACCTGAACCTCGAGCCGGGCACCAGCCGACTCGAGGACCTGATCGGTCAGGTCCGGCACGGCGTGCTGATGGACAGCAACCGCTCCTGGTCCATCGACGATTCCCGGAACAAGTTCCAGTTCGGCTGCGAGATCGGCTGGCGCATCGAGGACGGCACCCTCCGAGGCCTGGTGCGCAACCCGAGCTACCGGGGCATTTCGTCGGACTTCTGGCATCGTCTCATCGGCGTCGGCGATCGCGAGGCCTCGCGGGTGATGGGCGTCGGCACCTGCGGCAAGGGGGAACCGAACCAACTGATCGCCGTCGGGCATGCCAGCCCGCCCTGCCTGTTTCGTGGCATCACGGTCTTCGGCGGCGGTGCCGACTGATGCGCCAGGCCTTCGCGGACCTGGCCACGGAACTCGATGCCCTGCTGGAGCCGGGCGAGACCTTCACTGCGTCGCTCGCGGCCGAGGATTCCGATTTTCTGCGCCTGAGCGGCAACCGGGTCCGCCAGGCCGGGCAGGTCACGCAGGCGCGACTTCACATCGATTGGATTCGCGAGGACCGTCACGTCGAGGCCACCCTGTCCCTCGCCGGGGATCCAGCCATCGATCGCGGCCGTCTGCGCGCGCTGGTCCCGCAGTTGCGCGAGACCCTGCCCCTGGTGCCCGAGGATCCCTACCTTCCCCGCGTCCTCGAGGGAACGACCAGCGCAGACCTGCACCCGGGTGCACTCCCGGAACCCGCCCAGGTGCTGGAGATTCTGGCCGCGGCCGCCGAGGGGCTCGACCTGGTCGGTCACTGGGCGGCCGGCCGCCT
>PWGH01000023.1 GCA_003555285.1 Thioalkalivibrio sp. | reverse complement strand
TCGACGCGCTTGCCCAGCAGGTTCTGGCGGAAGCGGCCCTGCTTGCCCTTGATCATGTCGGCGAGCGACTTCAGCGGGCGCTTGTTGGTGCCGGTGATCGCTCGACCGCGGCGACCGTTGTCGAGCAGCGCGTCGACGGACTCCTGCAGCATGCGCTTCTCGTTGCGCACGATGATGTCCGGGGCATTCAGCTCCAGCAGGCGGCGCAGGCGATTGTTGCGGTTGATCACGCGGCGGTACAGGTCGTTCAGGTCGGAGGTCGCGAAGCGGCCGCCGTCCAGCGGCACCAGCGGGCGCAGATCCGGCGGCAGCACCGGCAGCACCGACATGATCATCCATTCCGGCCGGTTGCCGGATTCGAGGAAGGCCTCGGCGAGCTTCAGCCGCTTGCCCAGACGCTTAATCTTGGTCTCGGAACCCGTTTCGGTCAGCTCGGTGCGCAGGCGCACGGTCTCCACTTGCAGGTCGATGCCCTTCAGCAGACCCAGCACCGCCTCGGCGCCCATCAGGGCAACGAAGTCATCGCCATGCTCCTCGAGCGCGTCGAGGTATTCCTCGTCGCTCAAGAGCTGACCGCGCTCCAGCGTGGTGAAGCCCGGATCGACGACGATGAAGGATTCGAAGTACAGCACCTTCTCGATGTCCTTCAGCGTCATGTCGAGCAGCAGGCCGATCCGCGACGGCAGGCTCTTCAGGAACCAGATGTGCGCGACCGGCGAGGCCAGGTCGATGTGACCCATGCGCTCGCGGCGCACCTTGGTCTGGGTCACCTCGACGCCGCACTTTTCGCAGACGACGCCACGATGCTTCAGGCGTTTGTACTTGCCGCACAGGCACTCGTAGTCCTTGACCGGCCCGAAGATCTTGGCGCAGAAGAGGCCGTCGCGTTCCGGCTTGAAGGTCCGGTAGTTGATGGTCTCGGGTTTCTTCACCTCACCGAAAGACCAGGCCCGGATCTGATCCGGGGACGCCAGACCGATACGGATGGCGTCGAATTCTTCCGGTTGTGTCTGTTGCTTGAACAGATTGAGGAGGTCTTTCATTCGCTTGCCTCGTTACTTGAATTCGTGGGGGCACCCCGCGGCGCCCCCGAGGGGGCGCCGAAAACGGCGGCGGCTCAGTCCTGTTCCAGCTCGATATTGATGCCGAGGGCCCGGATTTCCTTCATCAACACGTTGAAGGATTCGGGCACGTTCGCCTCCATGAAGTGCTCGCCGTCGACGATGTTCTTGTACATCTTGTTGCGGCCCTGAACGTCGTCGGCCTTCACCGTCAGCATCTCCTGCAGGGTGTAGGCGGCGCCGTAGGCCTCGAGGGCCCAGACCTCCATTTCCCCGAAGCGCTGCCCGCCGAACTGGGCCTTGCCGCCCAACGGCTGCTGCGTCACCAACGAGTACGGGCCGGTCGAGCGGGCATGCATCTTGTCGTCGACCAGGTGGTTGAGCTTCAGCATGTGCATGTAGCCGACGGTCACCGGCCGGTCGAAGGCATCGCCGGTGCGGCCGTCGAAGAGCATCGTCTGACCGCTCTCGGGCAGATCCGCCAAGCGCAACATGGTCTTGATCTCCTCCTCGTTGGCGCCATCGAAGACCGGGGTGGCCATTGGCACGCCAGCACGCAGGTTGCGACAGAGGTTCAGCACTTCCACATCGGTCAGCGCCGGGATGTCGACCTTCTGCCCATCGTGGTTGTAGATCTGCTCCAGGAAATCGCGCAACCGGGTCAGTTCGACCTGCGCGTCGAGCATGCGCGCGATCTTGTGCCCCAACCCCTTGGCGGCCCAGCCCAGATGGACCTCGAGCACCTGCCCGACGTTCATCCGCGAGGGCACGCCCAACGGGTTCAGCACGATATCCACCGGCGTCCCGTCGTCCAGGAACGGCATGTCCTCTTCGGGCACGATCATCGAGATCACGCCCTTGTTACCATGGCGGCCGGCCATCTTGTCACCCGGCTGCATGCGCCGCTTCACCGCCACATAGACCTTGACCATCTTCTGCACGCCCGGCGGCAGGTCGTCGCCTGCAGCGAGCTTCGCCTTCTGGTGCTCGAAGCGCTTCTCGAAGATTTCGGCCTGTTCGGTCAACTGCCGCCCGAGTTCCTCGAGCTGGGCATTGACCGCGTCGTCCTGCAGGCGCACCTCGAACCAGTGGTTGCGCGACACCCCGGTCAGGTATTTGCGGGTGATCTTGGTGCCGTCGCTCAGGCCCTCGGGACCGCCGGCGGCGATCTTGTTGACCAGCAGGCGCTCGACCCGACCGAAGATGTCCTCCTCGTAGATGCGCTGCTGGTCGCGCAGGTCCTTGCGCACCCCGGCCAGATCGGATTCCTCGATCGACCGCGCGCGGCTGTCCTTCTCGACCCCGTCCCGGGTGAACACCCGCACGTCGATCACGGTCCCCTCGATGCCCGTCGGCACGCGCAGCGAGGTGTCCTTCACGTCGGAGGCCTTCTCGCCGAAGATCGCCCGCAGCAGCTTCTCTTCCGGCGTCAGCTGGGTCTCGCCCTTGGGCGTGACCTTGCCGACCAGGATGTCGCCGGTGCGCACCTCGGCCCCGACGTACACGATCCCGGCCTCGTCGAGCTTCGCGAGCAAAGATTCGGACACGTTCGGGATGTCGGCGGTGATCTCTTCCTGGCCCAGCTTGGTGTCGCGGGCCACGCAGTTGAGTTCCTCGATGTGGATGGTCGTGAAGCGATCCTCCTGCACCACCCGCTCCGAGATCAGGATCGAGTCCTCGAAGTTGTAGCCGTTCCAGGGCATGAACGCGATCATCATGTTCTGCCCGAGCGCCAGCTCACCCATATCGGTCGACGAGCCGTCCGCGAGCACGTCGCCGCGGGCGATGACGTCGCCCACATTCACCAGCGGACGCTGGTTGATGCAGGTGTTCTGGTTGGAGCGGGCGTATTTGGTCAGGTTGTAGATGTCGACGCCGGGTTCGCCAGCGGCGGTCTCCTCGTCGTTCACCCGCACCACGATCCGCGCCGCATCGACCGAATCGACCGTGCCGCCGCGCCGGGAGACGATCGAGGCCCCCGAGTCGATCGCCACCGTTCGCTCGATGCCGGTGCCGACCAGCGGCTTTTCCGCACGCAGCGTCGGCACCGCCTGGCGCTGCATGTTCGAGCCCATCAACGCGCGGTTGGCGTCGTCGTGCTCGAGGAAGGGCACCAGCGCGGCCGCGACCGACACGATCTGCTTCGGCGACACGTCCATGAACTGGATCTTGTCCGGCGTCGAGATGGTGAACTCGTTCTGGTGCCGGCACGACACCAGATCGTCGACCAGGCGGCCGTCGTCGGCGAGCCCCGCGTTCGCCTGAGCAATCACGTACTGGCTCTCCTCGATCGCCGACAGGTAGATGATGGTGTCGGTCACCCGGCCGTCCTCGACCTTGCGGTACGGCGTCTCCAGGAAGCCGTAGCGGTTGGTGCGGGCATAGACCGCCAGCGAGTTGATCAGGCCGATGTTCGGTCCTTCCGGGGTCTCGATCGGGCAGACGCGACCGTAGTGGGTCGGGTGCACGTCGCGCACCTCGAAGCCGGCGCGCTCGCGGGTCAGACCGCCTGGGCCCAGCGCCGAAATCCGGCGCTTGTGGGTCACCTCGGACAGCGGGTTGTTCTGGTCCATGAACTGCGAAAGCTGCGAGGAACCGAAGAATTCCTTCACCGCGGCCGCGACCGGCTTGGCGTTGATCAGCTCCTGCGGCATCAGGCCCTCGCTCTCGGCCACCGTCAGGCGCTCCTTCACCGCGCGCTCGACGCGCACCAGACCCAGGCGGAACTGGTTCTCGGCCATCTCGCCGACGCTGCGGATGCGCCGATTGCCGAGGTGGTCGATGTCGTCGGTGCTGCCGACGCCGTTGCGCAGGTCGATCAGGACCTTCAGCACGTCGAGGATGTCGCCCGGCGACAGCACGCCCGGACCCTCGTCGACCTCGCGCCCGACCCGGCGGTTGAACTTCATCCGGCCGACCGCAGACAGGTCGTAGCGATCCTCGGAGAAGAACAGGTTGCCGAACAGGTTCTCGGCGGCGTCCTTGGTCGGCGGCTCACCCGGGCGCATCACCCGGTAGATCTCGACCTGCGCCTCGAGCTGGCTGCGGGTCTGATCCTGACGCAGGGTATCGGAGATGAAGGGTCCGCGGTCGTAGTCGTTGGTGTAGATGATCTCGAAAGCGCGCACGCCCTGCTCGCGCAAGGTGCCGAGCAGCGCCTCGGTAATCGGGCTGTTGGCCTCGCCGATGACCTCACCGGTCTCCTCGTTGACCAGGTTGCGCGCCAGCACGCGGCCGACGATGTGCTCGTCGGGCACCTTCAGGCTGCGCAGGCCGGCCTTCTCGATCTCGCGGATGTGTCGCGGCGTGATCCGGCGCCCGGCCTCTACGATCACCCGATCGCCGTCTATGATATCGATCACCGCGCTTTCACCGCGCAGGCGATCGGGGATAATCTCGAGCTCGGTGCCCTGCTCAAGCACGTGTACGGTATTGAACTCGAAGAAGGTGCTCAGAATCTCCTCGGTATCCATGCCGAGGGCGCGCAGCAGCACGGTCGCCGGCAACTTGCGTCGACGGTCGATGCGCACGAACACCAGGTCCTTGGCATCGAACTCGAAGTCGAGCCAGGAACCGCGATAGGGAATGATTCGGGCGTTGAACAGCAGCTTCTGCGAACTGTGGGTCTTGCCCTTGTCGTGATCGAAGAAGACCCCGGGGGACCGGTGCAGCTGCGACACGATCACGCGCTCGGTGCCGTTGATCACGAAGGTGCCGTTGTCGGTCATCAGGGGCAACTCGCCCATGTAGACCTCCTGTTCCTTGACCTCCTTCACGACCATCGAACCCGCCGGGGCCTCCTTGTCGTGGATCACCAGGCGCAGCATCACGCGCAGCGGTGCGGCGAAAGTCACGCCCCGGATCTGGCACTCCTTCACGTCGAACAGCGGCTCACCCAGTCGATAGCTGACGTACTCCAGTTGGACATAGCCAGAGTAGCTGACGATGGAGAAGACCGATTGGAAGGCCGCATGCAGGCCCATGGCCTGCCGCGATCCAGGGACGATGTCGGCCTGCAGGAAATCCCGATAGGAGGCCAACTGCGTCTCCAGCAGGTAGGGAACCTCCAGGATCTGCGGCCGTTTGCCGAAATCCTTGCGGATGCGCTTTTTTTCTGTATAACTGAGGGCCATGGGATACCTCGACAGCTGGGGGTCATCGGGTGACGCGGCGTCGCCACCACGGGACAAGGCTGGCGGACTTGCGACCGCCAGCCTTGGAGTTTCGTGCTAGATCACGAAACAACTGACTGAAACGCCTTACTTCAGTTCAACCGTCGCGCCGGCCTCTTCGAGTTCCTTCTTCATCTTCTCGGCCTCTTCCTTGTTCGCGTCTTCCTTCACGGTCGCGGGCACGCCTTCGACCATGTCCTTCGCTTCCTTCAGGCCCAGACCGGTCAGTGCACGCACGACCTTGATCACGCCGACCTTGTTGGCACCGAAGCTGGTCATCACGACGTTGAACTCGTCCTTGACCTCTTCCGCAGCGGCTTCACCGCCGGCGGCTGCCGGAGCGGCGGCCACGGCGGCGGCGGCGGACACGCCAAATTTCTCTTCCATCGCGCTGATCAGGTCAACGATCTCCAGGACCGTCATGTTGCCGATCGTTTCCAGCATCTCTTCTTTCGAAACTGCCATCTTGATTCTCCTAATGGGCGAGCGCCCGGCTATTCAGAAATGATTCAGGCGGCTGCCTGCTTTTGATCACGGATCGCTGCCATTGTGCGCACCAGCTTGCCGGGCACCTCGTTGAGGGTGCGGGCAAACTTGTCGAGCGGCGCCTTCATCACCGCCATCAGCAGACTGATGGCCTGGTCACGGGTGGGCAGATTCGCCAGGCGGTCGATATCGTCCGCGTGGAGCATCTGGCCGCCAAAGGACACCAGCTTGACTTGCAGCTTGTCGTTGGTCTTGGCAAAGCCCTTCATCAGGCGGGCGGCGGCGCCCGGATCGTCCTGACTGAATGCCAGCACCAGCGGGCCGACAAGCCCCGGTTGCATGCATTCGTACTCGGTACCCTCTACCGCCCGCCGGGCCAGGGAGTTCTTCACCACCCGCAGGTAGACACCAGATGACCGCGCCTGCTTGCGCAGCTCGGTCATCTGGCCCACCGACAGACCACGGTATTCCGCTGCAATGACGGAATGCGCCGAGGCAGCCACCGCGGCCAGTTCCGAGACAATCACCTTCTTGTCGTCGAGATTCAAAGCCACGTGGACCTTCCTCTGTTGGGATCACCGAAACCGATGATCGTGACAAACCGGAGCACATGCTCCGGGGTTCTGGTGTTTCCCGCCACAGGAGATTCCTGAATCGGGTGGACACCATCTGCGCAGGCTGGGGGTTTAAGCGGCGAACCGCGCCTACGGTCTTGGACGGTCCGTCACCCGAGGAAATCATCCCGGGTGGCGTCCAACCCAAACTACAAATTCAGCGTGCGGGCACGCCTCAACCCACCACGACACTCAGGGTGGCCGGATCGACCGGCACACCGGGACCCATCGTCGAGGACACGGTCACCCGCTTCACGTACACCCCCTTGGAGGTGGACGGCTTCAGCTTGCGCAGATCCGCAAGCAGGGCATCGAGGTTCTCGAGCAGCGCCTGGCTCTCGAAGTCCACCGCGCCGATCGAACAATGGATGATACCGCCCTTGTCGGTGCGGTAGCGCACCTGGCCACCCTTGGCATTCTTCACCGCCGTCGCCACATCCGCGGTCACGGTCCCGACCTTCGGGTTCGGCATCAGGCCGCGCGGACCCAGGATCTGGCCGAGCTGTCCGACCACGCGCATCGCATCCGGGGAGGCGATCACCACGTCGAAATCGAGTTGGCCGGCGCGCACCTGCTCGGCGAGGTCATCCATGCCGACCACGTCGGCTCCGGCCTCGCGGGCGGCGTCGGCATTGGCGCCCTGGGTGAACACCGCGACGCGCACCGTCTTGCCGATGCCGTTGGGCAGTACGGTCGATCCGCGAACGACCTGATCAGACTTGCGCGGATCGACACCCAGATTCACCGACACATCGACCGATTCACGAAACTTCACATTGGACAGTTCCCGCAACAAATCGAAGGCCGCGGTGGCCGCATAGGCCTGACCCGGCTGGATCTTCTTGCGGATTTCCTGCATACGCTTGGACAGCTTGGCCATCTCAGATCCCCTCCACGTCAAGACCCATACTGCGGGCGCTACCTGCGATCGTGCGCACGGCCGCTTCCAGTCCGGAGGCGGTCAGATCCGGCTCCTTGGTGCGCGCAATCTCTTCGAGCTGCTCGCGCGTCACCGTACCGACCTTCTTGGTGTTGGGAGTCGCGGAACCGCTGGCGATGCCAGCCGCCTTCTTCAGCAGGATCGCCGCCGGAGGGGTTTTGGTCACAAAGGTGAAGCTGCGGTCGGCGTAGACGGTGATCACCACCGGAATCGGCAGTCCGGGTTCGACACCCTGGGTCGCGGCGTTGAAGGCCTTGCAGAATTCCATGATGTTCACGCCGCGCTGACCCAGCGCCGGGCCCACGGGCGGACTGGGGTTCGCCTTGCCGGCCGGAACCTGCAGCTTGATATATGCCGTTATCTTCTTGGCCATTGTCTTCTCCTTCGGGTGCAGGCGCCTTGCGGCTCCCCGAAATGGGTTAACGCACGCCCCGAGGGCGTGTCAGGATTTCTCGACTTGATGGAACTCGAGTTCGACGGGCGTCGAGCGCCCGAAGATCTGCACCGCCACCAGCAGGCGGCTCTTGTCGTAATTGACTTCCTCGACGACGCCGCTGAAGTCCTTGAACGGGCCTTCGACGACCCGCACCATCTCGCCGACCTCGAACAGCACCTTCGGCCGCGGCTTCTCGGCGCCCTCCTGCATGCGATGCAGGATCGCCTCCGCCTCACGCTCGCTGATCGGCGCCGGCCGGTCCGCGGAACCGCCGATGAAGCCGAGCACGCGCGGCACACCCTTCACCAGGTGCCAGGCTTCGTCGTTGAGTTCCATCTGCACCAACACATAGCCGGGAAAGAACTTGCGCTCGCTCTTGCGCTTCTGGCCGTCCTTCATTTCGACGACCTCCTCGGTCGGCACGAGGATCTGACCGAAGTGATCCTCCATGCCGAAACGCGCAATGCGTTCCTCCAGGGAGCGCTTCACCTGGCCCTCGAAACCGGAAAAGGCCTGAACTACGTACCAGCGTAATGCCATGCTCGGTTCCCCTGGCTAACCAATGAACTGCCGGATGATCCAGCCCAGCAACGAGTCCAGTAACCAGAGAAAGATCCCGATGAGGATCACGACACCGAGCACGATCAGGGTGGTCTGCGTGGTCTCGACTCGCGTCGGCCAGACCATCTTGCGAACCTCGGTACGCGAATTGCCCATGAAGCCGGACAGTTGGCGGCCCTTGGCGGTGGTGGAACTGATGAAGACTGCGACGCCGACGACGGCAAGCAGGCCGACGACCCGGATCAGCATGGATTCGGCCGCAAAATAGTAGAAGCCCATCACACCGGCGATCAGTAACGCCACCGCCGCGGCCAGCTTGACCGTGTCGAGCCCGCCTCCTGCCTGTTCCATCTGCTCACTCATTACTTGATCACCTGAGGCCCGTTGCCACCCAATGGATGGCAGGCCAGGAGGGACTCGAACCCCCAACCTGCGGTTTTGGAGACCGCTGCTCTGCCAATTGAGCTACTGGCCTGTTGCTGACTGCTACTGAAAAAAATGCGGGAGGCGGCAGCTGCCGCCCCCCGTGACCCCGGCCCTACGAGTGTATCACTCAATGATCTTGGCGACGACGCCGGCACCGACGGTGCGGCCACCTTCGCGAATCGCAAAACGCAGACCGTCTTCCATCGCGATCGGACTGATCAGCGACACCGTCATCTTCACGTTG
>PWGH01000055.1 GCA_003555285.1 Thioalkalivibrio sp. | reverse complement strand
CCCCGCATCGCCCGTTCTTGCCGCTCCGGCGGTCCTCAGCCACGATCCAGGAAGCCATCCGTGACCGACGTCTTTCCCCGCATCGAGCGCCTGCCGCCCTATGTCTTCAACATCGTCAATCAGCTGAAGGCAGAGGCCCGCGCCCGGGGGGAAGACATCATCGATTTCGGGATGGGCAATCCCGATCAGCCGACCCCGCAGCATATCGTCGACAAACTGGTCGAGGTGGCCCAGCGGGGTGACACCCACCGGTATTCGGTGTCCAAGGGGGTGCCGCGGCTGCGCCGGGCGATCACCCGCTGGTATCGCTCGCGTTTCGAGGTCGAACTCGATCCGGAAACCGAGGCGATCGTGACCATCGGCTCCAAGGAGGGCCTGGCGCATCTGGCGCTGGCGACGCTGGGTCCTGGCGATGCGGTGCTGGTGCCGAACCCCGCCTATCCAATTCATCCCTATGGCTGTGTGATCGCCGGGGCCGACGTGCGCCACGTGCCGCTGACCCCCGACGTCGATTTCTTCGCCGAACTCGATCGGGCGATCCAGGATTCCTGGCCGCGGCCGAAGATGCTGATCCTGAATTTTCCGGCGAATCCGACCACCCAATGCGTGGACCTCGGGTTCTTCGAACGCGTGGTGGCGATCTGCCGCGAGTACCACATCTGGCTGGTCCACGATCTGGCCTATGCGGAGATCGTCTTCGACGGCTACCAGGCCCCATCCGTATTGCAGGTGCCGGGGGCGAAGGAGATCGCGGTCGAGTTCTACACCCTGTCCAAGACCTATAACATGCCGGGCTGGAGGGTCGGCTTCATGTGCGGGAATCCGACCCTGGTGGCGGCGCTGGCGCGCATGAAATCCTACCTCGACTACGGCATGTTCACGCCGATCCAGGTGGCGGCGATTGCCGCGCTGGAGGGCCCGCAGGAGTGCGTCGGCGAGATCCGCGAATTGTATCGGGTGCGCCGCGACGTGCTGTGCGACGGCCTGAACGCGATCGGCTGGGCCGTCGAACGGCCCAAGGCCACGATGTTCGTCTGGGCGCCGATCCCCGAGCCGTATCGGGCCATGGGGTCTTTGGAATTTTCGAAGAAGTTGCTCCGGGACGCCAAGGTGGCGGTGTCCCCGGGGATCGGCTTTGGCAATTACGGCGACAGCCACGTGCGCTTCAGTCTGATCGAGAACGAGCAGCGCACACGCCAGGCCGTGCGCGGGATCAAGGCGATGTTCCGGGCCGATGCCATCCTGGCGCGGGCCCGCGACAGCGAGGCCGATCCCGATGCGGTCGCTCCGCCTGTGCGGTAATCCGCGCCGTCGTTGATCCATCGGGCCGGGTGCACCCGGCCGAAGCGCCGCGCGCGCTCACCTTTCACGCCCGTCCGAATCGTTGCGAATACAAAGGAAGCCTACGCTCATGAAACCCGTCAAAATCGGAATCCTCGGTCTGGGGACGGTCGGCGGCGGCACCGTAGAGGTGCTGGCCCGCAACAAGGACGAGATCGCCCGTCGCGCCGGCCGCGAAATCACCGTGGTGGCTGCCGCCGCGCGCGACCTCGATCGCCCGCGCAGCTACAGCCTGGAGGGCATCCGCCTGACCGAAGACGCCGCCACCGTGGTCGCGGATCCCGAGGTCGAGGTCGTGGTCGAACTGATGGGCGGGATCGAGCCCGCGCGAACGATGGTCCTGGAGGCGATCGCCGCGGGCAAGCACGTGGTGACTGCGAACAAGGCGCTGATCGCGCTGCACGGCAACGAGATCTTCGCCCGTGCCCAGGAACGCGGCGTGGTGGTCGCCTTCGAGGCGGCGGTCGCCGGTGGCATCCCGATCATCAAGGCCTTGCGCGAGGGGTTGGCCGGCAATTGCATCGACTGGGTGGCCGGCATCATCAACGGCACCGGCAACTTCATCCTGACCGAGATGCGCGACCATGGCCGCGACTTCGCCGATGTGCTGGCCGAGGCCCAGCGCCTGGGTTACGCCGAGGCCGATCCGACCTTCGACGTCGAGGGCATCGATGCGGCGCACAAGCTGTGCATCCTTGCGGCCATCGCCTTCGGCATTCCCTTGCAGTTCGAACGCGTCCATATCGAGGGCATCAGCGGCATCACCCGCGAGGATGTGGTTTTCGCCGGTGAGCTGGGTTACCGCATCAAGCATCTGGGGGTCGCCCGGCGCACCGAAGCCGGCTTCGAGCTGCGCGTGCACCCGACGCTGATCCCCGAGCGCCGCCTGATCGCCAATGTCGACGGCGTGATGAATGCGGTGCTGGTCCACGGCGACGCCGTCGGACCGACGCTGTATTACGGGGCCGGTGCCGGTGCCGAGCCCACCGCGTCGGCGGTGGTCGCCGATCTGGTCGATGTGGTGCGCGCGCTCACCGCGGACCCGGAGAACCGCGTGCCGCATCTGGCCTTCCAGCCGGGCGCGCTGTCGGACCATCCGGTGCTGCCGATCGGGGACGTGCTGACCTCGTTCTACCTGCGCCTGCGCGCCCACGACCGCCCCGGGGTGCTTGCCGACATCACCCGGGTTCTGGCCGCTCAAGGCATCAGCATCGAGGCGATCCTGCAGCGGGAACCCGATCCCGAGCGCGGCGAGGCGACGATCATCATGCTGACCCAGCGGGTTCGCGAGGGCGACATGCAGCGCGCGATCGAGGGCATCGAGGCCCTGGCGCACCTGACTTCGCCGGTGACCCGGATCCGCATGGAAGCGCTGGGGCGCTGAGCCGTTTTCTTTCATTTACTCCCAAGAGATCCCTCATCATGGCCTTCGGACGTCGTTATACAGGGTTGATCGACCGCTACCGGGACCGCCTTCCGGTGCACGACGATACCCGGATCATCTCGCTCGGCGAGGGCAATACCCCGCTGATCCGCCTGCACAACATCCCGCGGGAGTTGCCGGGCGATGTCGAACTCTATGTGAAGTTCGAGGGGCTGAATCCCACCGGGTCGTTCAAGGACCGCGGCATGACCATGGCCGTGACCAAGGCGGTGGAGGAGGGCTCGAAGGCCATCGTCTGCGCGTCCACGGGCAACACCTCGGCCTCCGCCGCGGCCTACGCCGCCCGCGCCGGGATCACCGCCTTCGTGGTGATTCCCGACGGCAAGATCGCGATGGGCAAGCTCGCCCAGGCGATGATGCACGGGTCGGTGGTGATCCAGATCGAGGGCAACTTTGACGACGGCATGCGCCTGGTCAAACAGGTGGCGAGCACCGCGCCGGTAACGCTGGTGAACTCGGTGAATCCGTTCCGGCTCCAGGGCCAGAAGACCGCGGCCTTCGAGATCCTCGAGGAACTGGGGCGCGCCCCGGATTTCCATTGCCTGCCGGTCGGCAATGCCGGCAACATCACCGCGCACTGGATCGGCTATTGCGAATCCTCGGCCGCCTCCGGCGAACACGTGACCGCCGCCTGCAGCCTCTGTGGCGGAAAATGTCCGTATGCCGGCGGCGGTGTCGGCGGCAATCGCCCGAAGATGGTCGGCTATCAGGCGAGCGGCAGCGCGCCGTTCCTGCGCGGGGCGATGGTGGACGATCCCGATACCGTTGCGACGGCGATCCGGATCGGGCATCCGCAGTCCTGGGACGTGGCCTGGAAGGTGCAGCAGGAATCGGGCGGCTGGTTCGACGAGTGCAGCGACGCCGAGATCCTGGCGGCGCAGAAGCTGCTCGCGGAACGCGAGGGCGTCTTCTGTGAACCGGCTTCCGCGGCCTCGGTCGCCGGGGCGCTGCGCGACATCCGCAGCGGCAAGATTCCCGACGGCTCGAGTGTGGTGTGCACCCTCACCGGGCATGGCCTGAAGGACCCCGATGTCGCCATCGCCCAAGCCAGTCGGCAACCGATCAAGGTTGCGGCGAAACTGGATGCCGTTACCCGCACCATCCTGGACCACATGGCCTGATCCCGGGGCCTGATCCCGGGGCCTGACCGCCGGGGAGGGCTGCGTTTCGATAGCCGGTGGCATCCGGGCCCTGGTCGGTTGCAGGTCCTCGGCTCAGGGGTTGGGCGGGACTTCGCCGAGCAGGCGGCGACCGGCATGGTCGTCGGCAAACTGGGTGGCGACGCGGGCGCTGCGGGAACCGCGCAGGGTGGCGAAGCGGACCGCCTCGGTCGCCAGGGCGGCGCGCGACTCGGCGCTGACCGGGGCGCCCCGGCGCGCCAGGTGATGTTCGACAATCTCCAGATACTGCCCCTGGTTCAGCGGGTGAAAGGCCAGCCACAAGCCGAAGCGTTCCGATAGCGAGATCCGTTCCTCGCTGGCCTCCTGCGGGTGCAGTTCGCCGTCCGGCGCGGCATCGTTCTCGTGGCGCGGCTCGGGTACCAGGTGTCGGCGATTGGAGGTCGCGTAGAGCCGCACATTCTCGGGCAGGCCGCCGAGCCGCCCGTCCAGCAGCGCCTTGAGCGCGCGATAGCCGGCATCGTCGGCATCGAAGGCCAAATCATCGGCAAAAAGAAGGAAGCGTTCCGAGCGTGCCGCGAGCGGCTCCACCAGATCCGGAAGGCGGTTCAGGCCGCGATTATCCACCTCCACCAGACGCAGCCCGGCGCCCCTGAAGTGCCCGAGCAGGGCGCGAATCAGCGAGGATTTTCCGGTGCCCCGGGCGCCCCACAGCAGCATGTGGTTGGCCGGATGGCCGGCCAGGAACTGTCGGGTATTGCGGCTGGCCAGGGTCTTCTGCCGTTCGATGTGGAGGAGATCGTCCAGGTCCGGCAGTTGCATGCGCTGGATCGGCAGGAAACCGCGGTCGGGATCGAAGGACCAGGCCGCGTGATCACCCTCGGGTTCACTGCGAAATCGGGGGAAGGCGCGCTCCAGCGCGGCGGCGATGCGAGCGATCGGCTTCTTCATGGCTTGGTGTGCTCCGGAATCAGGCGCAGGCGGTGCAATTTGCGCCAGAGCGTGGTTCGATCCATGCCCAGGCTGCGTGCGGCCTGGGATCGGTTGCCGTGGTGCGCCGCCAGCACCGCGGCCAGCCGACTCCGCTCCTGGGTCTCCTCAGGCGAGAAGGTCATCAGGGTTTCGGTGCCGCCCGGCGGCAGCAGGAAGCCCACGTCGCCATGGTCCCCGCTGTCGGCAAGGGCCTCGGCAACAGCATGATCGGCGAGGCCTCCCTCGATGTCGGCCTGCAGGCGCAACCGGTGCAGCAGGCTCTGGAGTTCCCAGTAATTGCCTGGCCAGGGGTGGCTCTGCAGATGCTGGCGCTGCGTCGGGTTCAGCGAAAGTCCGCTGGTCTGCGACCAGTCGTCCAACGCCGCTGCGAGATCGCCCGGTCGTTCGCGCAGCGCGCCCAGGGTGATGTTGACCCCGGCCAAGCGGTAATAGAGGTCGCCGCGAAACCGACCCTCGGCGATCTGCGGCCGCAGATCCTCGCCGCAGGTGGCAATGAGGCTGACCCGGGTGAACCGGTTCTGGTGTTCACCCAGGCGCTGGAAGCGGCCGTCGCCGAGCACGCGCTGCAGCGCTGCTTGCAGTCGCGGCGACATGGCTTCGATCTGGTCGAGCACCAAGGTTCCGCCATCGGCAGCCTCGAGGTGCCCGATGCGTTCGCGGGTGGCTTCGGGAAAGGCGCCCGCCGCATGCCCAAACAGTTCGGATTCCAGATGGCGATCGGCCAGGGCGCCGCAATGCAGTTCCACCAAGGGACCCTGGCTGCGGGGGCTTGCCTGATGCAACGCGTGGGCGAGGCGGGTCTTGCCGGTGCCGGTTTCGCCTTGGAGCAGCAGCGGGGCACCTGAAACCACCGCCCGCAGGGCCAATTCCAGCTGGCGTCGACATTCGGCGTCGGCGGAATGCAACGGGGATCCCCGTTCGCGGGGCTGCGCCACTGCCTGAGCGCCTTCGTCCATGTGCAGGGTCACCAGGCGCAGACGCGGCGTGGCGTCCTGCGGTGGCAACACGACGCTGGTGATGCGCACCGGGAGCGGGGGTTGCCGGAATTCCAGTGTGGTGGTGAATTCCAGCGTGCGCAGCGATGGCCGCCCGACCGCATCCTGTTCTCCTGCAGCCAGCGCGGCGCCCCGCAGGATGCGCTGCAGGTTGATCGGTCCCAGGCGCAGCATGGAATCGAACCGGGTGCCCGGCGGCTGCTCCAGCAGTTCGGTCAACGTGGTGTTATGGGTGACGATGCGCCCCGCCTCCTCGACGACCAGGGCGGCGTCGCGGTTGTGCTGGACCAGGGCGCGGATCATGTCGAAGTGGATGGGCGCGGTCACAAGAGGCTGTGCAGGGGGGGGTTCACCCGGAGTATGCCCCCACTGTTGCAACGGGTGCAATCCCGCGCCGGCGGGGCCGGCCGCGGGAAGCGACTGTTCCTTGGCTATCGACTGGGCTATAATCCTCGGCGATGACCGTTGTGGATCGTGCTCGACCTGGGTGTTGCAACATTGAGGCCGCTGTGTCGCAGCGACCGGTAGCGCACCGTGCAAGCCTGGGGAAAGGTCCACAAAACCCACAATCAAGATCCATAATCAGGATCCATGCGACGAGCAGGTGTAGATGCGATCACGCGTCCCACGGAAGAATCAAGCCGGGCCGGTGCCCCCACGCACGGCCTGCGTTGTGGTACAAAGGCCGTTTCTCCGAGTCGGTTGCCTGCACCCGCGTGGGGTTCGATCTGCGGACGGCTTCGTCACCGCGTACACTACAGATTCAGCGACATGAAGATGATCATGACTCCAAGCAGAGTATTCCCGGCTGCCCTGGCTGCAGCGGTCTTCCTTTTCGGGGGCGTGAGCCAAGCCCAATTCACTCAGATCCAGCACGGTGGGGTCATTACCGTCGAACCGGCGACCGCCGGCGATCAGACCATCAGCGGCACCGTGGTGCCGTTTCGTGAGGTCACCCTGACCGCCCAGATCGGCGGGCGGGTGACCCAGGTGGCCGGTTCGGAAGGCGACTACTTCGACCGCGACGAGGTGCTGGTCTCGATCAGCGACGAACGGCTGAGCGCCCAGCGACAGTCGGCGCTCGCGGAACTCCGTTCGGCCGAGGCCGCCGTGCGCGAGGCTCAGATGCAGTACGGCCGGGAGGTGGCGTCGCCGCAATCCCGGGACATCGGCGGGATGCCCGGAATGGGGATCCCCTCGATGTTCGATCAGTTGGTGACCCGGCCCATGGGTTCCGTCGCCGGTCTCGGTGATCCGGCAGTCACCCGGCACTCCGACCTGTACTCGCGTTCCGTCGGTATCGATCAGGCCCGGGCGCGCTGGGACCAGGCCCGATCGGCGCTCCACGAGCTGGACTCCGCGATTCGCGACACGCGTTCGGTCACCCCGTTTTCCGGCCTGATCATGGCGAAGCACGTGGAAGAGGGGGATACGGTGATGCCCGGGCAGCCGTTGGTGACCTTCGGTCACGTGGACTTTCTGCGGATCGAGGCCAATGTGCCGGCTCGTCTGGTCGGTCGCCTCGCAATCGGCGACATGGTTCGCGTGACCCTCGATGTCGGACGGACCCTGGTGGACGCGCGCGTGGCTCAGATCTTTCCGATCGCCGATCCGCAACGCCACACCGTAACGGTGAAGTTCGACCTGCCGCGCGGCGTTCCTGGAGGGCCCGGTATGTATGCCGATGTCCATCTGCCGGGCACCGATACCGCCAACGGGGCCGTGCGCGTACCGCTCAGCGCGATCGTGCCGGGTGGTGCGCTGCCGCGGGTCGTGCTGGTCGGCGATGACGGGACCACTCGGGTGCGTATGATCCGCCTCGGGGCGGTGCAGGGCGACATGGTCACCGTGCTGTCCGGTCTCGAGCCCGGCGATCGCATCCTTGCCGCGCCCGAGGCGAACGTACGCTCCGGGCAGCACATCGAGACCGGCGGTGCCGCCCGCCCGGGCCCGCGTTTTCGTTAGGGCCGGGGGTCGATGGCGCCCGGATCCCTGACCCGAGCCGACAAGCGAATCTTCTGGAAGACCTCGAGCCCTTGCCGGGTGCGCAAGGCTCATCATTAGAGACCGATACCCGTTATGTCCGAAAACAACAATCAGCAGGCCAGTGGCCAACCCCAGGTTGAACAGAACCTCGGTCTGGCCGGCAAGATGGCCAGGAGCTTCATCCACTCTCCGCTGTCACCGTTGCTTTTGTTCGCGACCCTCGCCATCGGTATCCTGGGGCTGATCATCACGCCCCGTCAGGAGGATCCCCAGATCTCCGTGCCGATGGTCGACATCTTCGTGGCCTATCCCGGCGTACCTTCCGAGCAGGTGGCGAGCTTGGTGGCGCGTCCCCTGGAGCGGCTGCTCAGCGAGATCTCCGGGGTGGACAACGTCTTTTCGGCATCCCATCGCGGCCAGTCGATGGTGACCGTGCAGTTCGATGTCGGCGAACTGATGGAACCCTCGATCGTGAAGGTGCACGACAAGTTGATGGCCAACCGGGACCTGATGCCGCCGGGGGTCTCCGAGCCGATGGTGAAGCCCAAGGGCGCGGACGATGTACCGGTGGTGACGCTGACCCTGTGGTCACACGAGGTCGACGACGCGATGTTGCGTCAGATCGCCCTGGATTCGCTGCAGTACCTGAACGAGGTCCCCAACACCAGCCAGAGCTTCGTGGTCAGCGGCCGCGAGGAGATGGTGCGCATCGAGGCCCAGCCCGAGCGTCTCTCCGGTCACAATGTGACCATGGAACAGATCGCCCAGGCCGTCCAGGCGGCGAACTCGGAACGCACAGCGGGAACGATCGAGAGCGGCGCCAATTACACCTCGGTGTACACCGGTTCGTTCCTGCGTGATGCCGAGGACATCGGGCGGCTCCTGGTCACCGTTGATGACGGCCGGCCGGTGTACATCCGGGACGTGGCAGAGGTCATCTATGGCCCCGGCGAGGTCAACCGTTTCGTCCACTACTACACCGGCGTTGCCGGCGATCAGCCGGACGCGGCACCGGAAGGCGCGGCTGCGGTCACCATCGCCATCGCGAAGAAGGAAGGCAGTAATGGCGTCGCGGTGGCCAATGGCATCCTCGACCGGCTG
>PWGH01000267.1 GCA_003555285.1 Thioalkalivibrio sp. | reverse complement strand
GACTGCTCCGGCCGAGGACGGCTCGGCCGCCACCGAGCCGGTGGCCACGACCAAACCCAAACGCGCGCGCCGGCCACGCAAGCCGCGGGCGGTATCGACCCAGGCGGCCGATGCACCAGCCGACGCCAAAGCCACCGAAGCGCCCGCGGCCAGCGAGCCCACCGCTGTGGAACCCGGCACCGAGGGTGCACCGGTCGCGACCAAGCGCAAGCCCAGTCGCAAACCGCGGCCCCGTCGCCCCAAGGCGGCCGCCGACACGGCCTCGGGAACGGAATCCACGCCGTCGGCCGGCACTACCGGGCAGGAGGTTGCGGGCAACACAGCCTCCGACCGCGGCACCGACGACTAACCAGCTCAGCCCGTAAGAGCCCGACCGAGCCCCCGACGCCCCCGGCGCGGGGGCTTTTTTGTGGACCCTCAAACGCCGCCCTCAGCAGCTCTAGTCCTTGGACGCCCTCGCCGCCGAAGCCTTAACCGCGTCAGAACCCGCTGTCGTCACAGGCCATGGTGTCGACGCAGGTGCTTCAGGAACCCATCGGTCGCCTCTTCCACCAGATCCAGCACGTGGCTGAAGCCCTGGGCGCCACCATAATACGGATCCGGCACATCCTCCTCGGAAGAAAGAGTGGCAAATTCAAGAAATCGGTGCAGTCGGGCCCCGGCGTTCAGGGGTTGCATGGACTGCGCATTGCGCAAATTTTCATGATCCATGACCAGGATGTAATCGAAGCCATGGAAGTCCTCAACCGTCAGGCAACGGGCCCGCTGGTCCCCGATCGCGTAGCCGCGTTGCCGAGCCGCTGCCTGTGCCCGTGGGTCCGGCGGCTCGCCGCTGTGGTAGCCGTAGGTACCGGCGGAATCCACCTCGACCCGGGCCTCCAGACCGGCCTCCCGCAAGCGGGCGATCAAAACCCCCTGCGCCATCGGTGAACGACAAATGTTGCCCATGCACACCATCAGAATTCGTAGTTTTGGCATCATCGGCTACCCCACCCACACCCGGGCATTGCGGAACAGCCGCAGCCACGGGCCATCCGGCCCCCAGGTGTCCGGGTGCCACGAATGCTGGATCGTGCGGAACACCCGTTCCGGGTGCGGCATCATCACCGTCACCCGGCCGTCGTCACTGGTGAACCCGGTCACGCCCTGGGGTGAACCGTTCGGGTTTGCCGGGTAGCGCTCGGCCGGCGTCCCATCGGCCTCGACGTAGCGCAAGACCACCTGGCGCTGCGCCTGCAGCGTCGCTGGATCGGTGGCTTGCGCAAAACGCGCCTGCCCCTCGCCGTGGGAGACGACCACCGGCAACACCGAGCCCGCCATGCCGTCCAACAGGATCGAGGCATTCTCTTCCACGCGCACCAGCGACAGGCGCGCTTCGAACTGTTCGGAGCGATTGCGGACGAAGCGCGGCCAATGCGCGGTGCCCGGGATCAGCGGGGCCAGGTATGAGAACATCTGACAACCGTTGCAGATTCCGAGGGCGAAGGTGTCGTCGCGTTCGAAAAAGGCCTGGAACTGATCGCGCAGTGCGGCATTGAACAGGATGGTCTTGGCCCAGCCGCCGCCGGCGCCCAGCACATCGCCGTAGGAAAAACCGCCGCAGCCTGCCAGACCGCGAAAGCCAGCCAGCTCCTGGCGCCCGGCGAGCAGATCGGTCATGTGCACATCGACTGGCGCAAAGCCGGCGCGCTCGAAGGCGGCCGCCATCTCGAGCTGGCCGTTCACCCCCTGCTCGCGCAGGATCGCGACGCGCGGACGGGCCCCGCGGAGAATGAAGGGGGCGGCCACATCGTCCTGCGGCGCAAAGGACAGTTCGGCCCGCAGCCCCGGATCCTGGGCGACCCGTGCCAATTCCTCCTCGGCGCATTCGGGATCGTCGCGCAGGCGCTGGATGTGAAAGCTCGTCTCCTGCCATTGGCGCTGCAGGGCCGCGCGATCGTCTTCCAGCAGCACCGCCTCGCCCTGACACACCCGGATCGTACCCTCGGCAACCAGGCTCGCCACCGGATGCAGGTGCGCACCGAGCGCCACGGCCGCAAAGGCCTCGCGCACCGCGGCCTCGGCGCCCGGGGCCACCTGGATCACCGCGCCGAGTTCCTCATTGAACAGCCAAGGCAGTGCGGCGACCGATGCGGGCACCGCGATGTCCAGGCCACAGCGCCCGGCAAAGGCCATCTCCAGCAGCGTCACGATCAGGCCACCATCGGAGCGGTCGTGGTAGGCGGTGATCGAACCGGCACGCTTCAGGGCCTGGATCACCCCGAAAAAGCCGCGCAAATGCCCCGGATCCACCAGATCCGGCGGCGATTCTCCGATCACCCCGGACACCAGCGCGAGCGCCGAGGCCCCCAGACGCGCCTGCCCCTCGCCCAAGTCGATCAGCCACAAGCCGCCGGTCGATCCGGTCGCCGGCAGCGGTGTCAGGGTTCGGCGCACGTCGTCCACCGGAGCGAATCCGGACACGATCAGCGACACCGGCGCGATCATCTCCCGCGCCTGCCCATCCTGTTCCCACAGCGTGCGCATCGACAGCGAATCTTTGCCCACCGGAATGCTGATGCCCAGTTGCGGGCACAGCTCCTCCCCGATTGCGCGCACGGTGTCGAACAACGCCGCATCCTGGCCCGGGACGCCAGCCGCAGCCATCCAGTTCGCGGACAGGCGGATCCGCTCGGTGCCGGCGATATCGGCCCCGGCCAGATTGGTGATCACCTCACCCACCGCCATGCGTCCGGAAGCGGGCGCCGACAGGATCGCCAGCGGCGCGCGCTCGCCCATCGCCATCGCCTCGCCGGTATAGCCCTCGAAATCGGTCAACGTGACCGCACAATCGGCCACCGGTACCTGCCACGGCCCGACCATCTGGTCGCGGGCGGTCAACCCACCGACCGAGCGATCGCCAATGGTGATTAGAAAGTGCTTGGCCGCAACCGCCGGCAGGCGCAATACGGCGCCCAGGGCCTCGCGCAGTGCCTGGGCCTGGGTTTGGGTTGGCGCCCCGGCGGGCGCCAAGGGCACCGTCTGCAGCGACTGGCGGCGGTCCGTACGGGTCATCCGGGGTGTCTTGCCCAGCAGCACCGCCATCGGCAGGTCCACCGCCGGGGTGCCGAACAGACGATCGTCCACCCGCAGGTGGGCGGCCTCGGTGGCGGTGCCCACCACCGCAAAGGGTGCGCGCTCGCGTTCGGCGATCGCGCAGAACACCGGCAGCTGATCAGCCGCAATAGCGAGCACATACCGTTCCTGGGCCTCGTTGCACCAGAGCTCCAGCGGCGACAGCCCCGGCTCCGCCGACGGGATCTCGCGCAGTTCGATCATCCCGCCGCGACCGGCATCGTTCAGGATCTCCGGAATCGCGTTCGACAGGCCGCCGGCCCCGACGTCATGGATGGACAAGATCGGATTTTCGGCACCTCGCGCGGTGCAGCGGTCGATCACCTCCTGGCACCGGCGCTCGATCTCCGGGTTGCCGCGCTGCACCGAGGCGAAGTCCAACTGCTCCGCACTCGCACCACTCGCGACCGAGGAGGCCGCACCGCCGCCCAGGCCGATCAGCATCGCCGGCCCGCCGAGCACCACGACCGGGGTGCCGGGCGGTAGCGTCTCCTTGTGCACGTGCTCGAGCCGGATCGAACCCAGGCCCCCGGCGATCATGATCGGCTTGTGGTAGCCGAACAAGGCCCGGGTGGCGCCCTCGCCCGCCTCCAGCTCCAGCGTGCGGAAATAGCCGGTCAATGCCGGGCGGCCGAACTCGTTGTTGAAGGCCGCGGCCCCGATCGGACCCTCGATCATAATCCTGAGTGCGCTCTCGATCCGCGCCGGCCGACCGTAATCCACCTCCCAGGGCTGGGGAAAATCCGGAATCTGCAGGTTCGACACGCTGAAGCCGCCTAGACCCGCCTTGGGCTTCGAGCCGCGGCCGGTCGCGCCCTCATCGCGGATTTCGCCGCCGGATCCGGTCGCGGCACCGGGAAACGGCGAGATCGCAGTCGGGTGATTGTGCGTCTCCACCTTCATCAGGATCTGGAGCTCGAGCTCTTGGCGCTGGTACGTACCGGTGAGCGGGTCCGGAATGAACCGTGTGCCGCGATGCCCGGCCATCACCGAGGCATTGTCGCAATAGGCGGACAGCACCCCTTCCGGATGTTGGTTGTAGGTATGCCGGATCATCCCGAACAGCGTCTGTTCCTGCGCCTGCCCGTCCAGCACCCACTGGGCATTGAAGATCTTGTGCCGGCAGTGTTCGGAATTCGCCTGGGCGAACATCATCAGCTCGGCATCGGTGGGCGCCCGCGCCATTTCGCGATAGGCGTCCGCCAGGTAGCGGATCTCCTCGTCCGACAACGCGAGCCCCAGTTCCCGATTCGCGGCCTCCAGAGCCGCGATCGGGTCCGGCTGCAGCTCCACCTGCCCCAGCGGAGCCGGAGGCTCCTCCCGAAACAGCGCCGCCGCCGCAGCCGCATCGGCCAGCACCATCTCGGTCATGCGGTCATGCAGCGGTGCGGCCAGGCTCTCCAGCGGCAATTCGACCGCGGCCGCGCCCTCGACGAACCAGTGCACGCCGCGTTCGATCCGGTGCACCGCGTCCTCCAACCCGGCATGAAATGCGATCTCGGTGGCCTTCGAGGACCAGGGGCTGATGGTCCCCATGCGCGGCACCACCACCAGCGAGCGGAACGCGGAAAAGTCCGGGGCTGTCCACCGCTCGCCCTCCCCTAGGAACAAGTCTTCCAGGCGGACTTCCTCGTCTGCGGACAGTGCGCGACGCGTTTCCACCAGGTAGATGAACCGTGCCGCCAACCGCCCCGTTGCCGGATGGACTGCATGCAGTCCGGCCTCGCGCTGGCGGATACGGAACGACGACAGGGCTCGGCCCCCTTCAAAAACGCGCATCGACTGTCCTTTGGATCCAAAACCAACGGCCATTGTACCCAAGCCGGACGCATTGCCACTGGCGGGGAACTCGAATTCGGGTACACTGTCATACGAACACACGGGGACGACATGGCTTCGACGTGGGTCACAAAACCCTAGGTGCATGCCGAGATGGTAGCTGAGCTCGTAAAATCAGCTGCAAACCTATAGTTGCCAACGACGACAACTACGCACTCGCTGCTTAAAAACCAGTAGAGTGCCGTCCGACTGGAGCCGCGCCTGCGCGTCCAGACCCGGGCGTCGATCTCGCAGGATCGTGGAGAAGCTTCCCGGGGCGGACCCACTAAAACTCAACCGGGATCGCTTGTGGTTTTCCCTGCCCGTCGGGTAGCCACCGGTTAAAACAAAGACGCGGATAAGCATGTAGAGCCGAAGGCGGAGGTCTCGCGGACGCGGGTTCGATTCCCGCCGTCTCCACCAATCACACCAGGAAAAACAACTACTTACAGAGAACGGAATCACTGTAAGTGGCCTGGATTGGCCCTATTTGGCCCCAGAATCACAGCATTAATCACAGCATTTCTGACCGGCTGCAACCGCCTCGCCACGGCCTTCAGGGTCGGGTCGGCCGGATCCGGTGGTCAGTGCCGACACCCGGTGCGAGCGCATCAAGGCCGCGCGTGATCGTCACGCCACCAAGCCAGGGCGTCGGTCGTTACGCCAGAACCACCTCACCTCCGTAGTTCTGCCACAGCTATCGGTATGCCTTCCCGACGGCGAGGGTCCGATGCTGTCCGGTCCAGTTAGCCGGCCCCGGGCCCTGTTCATGGCCGCCCTGAAGCCGCACCTCACCCGGCCTAACGCGAGATGATCAACGCACAGCGGCGTTCTGGCCCAGACAACGGTTCAGTGGGTTCTGGGACTCGTGCCGCGGATGTAACGGCCGTTGATGAAGCGGTCGAAGAATCGGCCAAGGTCCGGATGTTCGATCTGCCCACCGCTCAGGTCAGTTTCTAAATGGCGCTCGGCCACATACGTGCTGTGCACCTGCCGATCCACCAGCACGTGGTACCAGGGCTGATCCTTCGGCGGCCTACTGCGGGCCACGGCTTGGTACCAGTCCTCGGACCCGGCAAAGACCGGGTCCACTTCGACGATGACACCTCGATAATCGAACTTTGTGTGATGGACGAGTTCGCCCACCGTGAAACGTGTACGCAAGGTCATCGCATGCCCTCCTCCAGCCACGGCACCGAGAATAGGCGAAATCCGGTTCCAGACGCACCTAGGGCATCACGCCGAGGTGACGGCCTCCCGGCTTGGGCCGGCGATAGTGCCGTTCGCCGCCGGACCGCTTGCGCTCAAGCTCCCGCTGTCGCGACGATCGGCACGCTGGTTCCGGGTCTCGCCGTCCTGGCGCCCCTGCACGAACTCGACAAGGCCCAGGTGATCCGTAGTGCCGCCGCCACAGCCATCGCCCGGACTCGCACCTGGAGCTGCCTGCTCGATCATCCCCGGCACTGCGACCGTTGCCCGCAATGCGAAGCCGGACAGGCTGCCTTCGCTGCCGCCACCGTGGCCAATCCTACGGAGTACTCCCACTCCCCCTCGTGCAAAACCCGAGAACTAGGGGACCCCTTAGGTTGACCGCAGTCGGCCCAAACCGGGCACTCGAGCCGAGACCGCCTGCGGCAGCAATGGCGTGCCCACCGGGCACTGAGGAGCGTATGTTGTCCAAAAAAAGGTTCAGAACGTGGCTCGCTTCGCTCTCCCGAACTACACTTATTCGTTAGACCGTGTCATCGTCCGGTTCCTTCACACCGAAGATTATTTCCGCTATGCGGCGCACCTCACCAAACGTGGAGGCTTCCAGCGCAAACGAGAGATGAACGTGATTGTTGTTCGTTCTCACGATCTCGAACGCAAGACACGTCGGACTGAGATCTGTCAGCTTCAGTGGAAATTCGCCAACGTAATTGTCATCCAGTGATTCAATGTAGCACCGTCCGCCATTAAACATCTCGAACTGCCGCTGAACCATGAGGTAGGGGCCTCTCACATTCAATGGATCCGCGTCGTGTTCCTCCGACTCTTCGGGACCAAGAAAGAGCTGGTAGTAATCTCCAGCCGCGGAGCCACATACCTGTGATGCGTGAAATCTCATGAAGCCCCTCCTCGCTCTAACGCTTGGCTTTGCGCCGCACCGGAGCGCCAGCGTAGGTGCGTCCGACAACAGCCGTTTGTTATGCGCAGCGGCAGTAATTCCACTCTTCATGTGCCAGCGGGGTCTCGTTCAGCTCGTCCTTGCGCAGGCGCCAGTCCGGCATGTATTGATCCATCAGGGACCGGAAGCGCTCGGTGTGGTGACGCTCCAGCAGGTGCACCATTTCGTGAACGAGTATGTATTCCAGGCAGCGAGGGGCCTTCTTGGCGAGCTCCAGGTTCAGCCAGATGCGCCTCGCCTCGATATTGCAGCTCCCCCAGCGGGTCTTCATTCGCTTGATTCGACAATCCGAAACCTCCACACCCACAACCGGCTCCCAGGCGGCGAGAAGTTCCGGAATGCGGGCTTTGATTTGGCGCCGGTACCAACGGTCGAGCATCTGCTGCCGAGCTGCCCGGTCGGTACCCGGTCGGACTTGCAGCTCAAGGGTGCCGTTGTTGATCATGCGCACCCGCGGATTGCCCGGTCGTTCCACCACGTCCAGGCGGTAACGCCTGCCCTCTAAATAGTGGCTTTCACCGGTGACCATCTCCCGGGCGGACTGACGCGCCTGGCGCGCAAAGCCCTGCTGTTGGCGGCGAATCCAGCTCAGGCGTGAGACGATGGCCAGCCGCACGGCCTCGTCGTCCAGATGCGCCGGCACAGCCACTCGAACCTTGCCGTCGGGCGGATAGACGCCCACATGCAGGTTCCTGATCGCCTTGCGGCGGATTTCCACGGGGATACCGCTCACCTCGATATGACGGCGCTCAGTAATCATTCTGGTTCTTCACCAACTCGAGGACGCTATCCACGTCGAGGATCTCTGTCTCACGTGCCTGCGTCTCCAACACAGACGCGATGGCGTTGCGCACCTCGCGCTCCTTGAACCTGTTACCCCGCCAGTCGGCCTTCTTAACGGCCCGAATCTTCTCGTCAAGCCGGAGAGTCAGCGTGGCATCCTGTCCCAGGTTATCGTAAAGAGCCTGTTGCGCCCGTGTATCGATACCCGTGGGGTAACGGCTCTGCTCATCCCGCCGAGCCGCCTGCCGCGTCAGTTCCACGATCCGGCGCAGGTACTCCTTGTACTCCAGCGCCTCCTTCCGGCGCTGCTCGATCAGGGCATCCAGCAGTTCGGACATCTTCTCGTAGTACTTCGGGTTGACCGCCATTTCGTCGATGATCAGCCGACGCACGTTGTTCTCAATGGTCTCGGCCATAGCCTCCTGGTCACCCGAGATGGATGCCGGCAGGCTGTCCACGGCCTCTTCCCCACGCTCGACCACCAGTTCCACCAGCGTCATGTCGTCGAAGGCCGAGAGCTTCTCGCTCTCATCCGCGCGGATATAGGTGTCCAGCAGATGCCGCATGGCCGGCTCGTACATCTTCATGTCGATGTAGTCGCCGCTGGCTACCTTTACTTCCTTACGGACGTTCTCGTAGTGCTCGACTTCCGACTTGATCGTAGCGGCCTCGGCCTCGCTGTAGCCCGCCTGCTGCATTTCATTGGCCAGGTCAGCATAAGCGCGCAGGAAAGCCCCGACATGCTTGTACAGTGCCAGACGCCGGGGCTCGTTCTCTTTCTGCACCTCGGGCGCATCGCTGGGGCCGACGAAATAGCGCCGGTAGGCGGAGCTGTCCTTGGGTGGGTCCACCGCCTCGCATAGGGCCTTGACTGCTTCGCGGGTCTCTTCCAGGCGTTCCCGCGCCTTGTCCAGCCGATCCTCCAGCAGTCCTTCCACGTCGTCCGCATCGAAGGCGTCGAAGGCCCCGCCCGTGTAGTCCTGGATGGATTGCTCGAGGGATTTGAATAGGTCCTTGTAGTCGACGATATAGCCGACTTCCTTGTCCTCGGTGTGCAGGCGGTTCACCCGACAGATCGCCTGGAAGAGGCCGTGGTCGCGCATCTGCTT
>PWGH01000059.1 GCA_003555285.1 Thioalkalivibrio sp. | reverse complement strand
GGATCCTTGAAGTCATGGTCCTCGATCCAGGCATCGGCATAGGTAACGTAGCGCTCGAAGAGGTTCTGTCCGAAGTCGTGGTAGGACTCGAGATAGGCCTTCTGGATCTCGTTGCCGATGAAGTCCGCATAGCGCGGGGCGAGCTCCGATTTGATGAATTCCAGGTAGCGCCGCTGGGTGTCGTCCGGGAACTGCTCGCGGCGGATCGCCTGTTCCAGCATGTAGAGCAGGTGCACCGGGTCTGCGGCCACCTCCCGGTTGTCGTAGTTGAACGTCTCGGAGAGCACCTTGAACGCGAAGCGGGTCGAGACGCCGGTCATGCCTTCGTCCACACCGGCGACGTCCCGGTATTCCTGCATCGACTTGGCCTTGGGATCGGTGTCCTTCAGGCTCTCACCGTCGTAGACGCGCATCTTGGAGTAGAGGCTCGAGTTCTCGTGTTCCTTCAGCCGGGTGAGCACCGAGAAGCGTGCCAGCAGATCCAGCGTTGAGGGCACGCAGGGGGCCTCGCTCAGTTCGCTGCTGCGGATCAGTTTCTCGTAGATCAGCCGCTCCTCGGTGGCCTGCAGGCAGTAGGGCACCTTGATCACCGAGATCCGGTCCAGAAAGGCCTCGTTGCTGCGGTTGTTGCGAAACGCCAGCCACTCGGCCTCGTTGGAGTGGGCCAGGATCACCCCCTGGAAGGGAATGGCCCCGATGTTCTCGGTGCCGACATAGTTGGTTTCCTGGGTGGCCGTCAGCAGGGGATGCAGCATCTTGATCGGAGCCTTGAACATCTCGACGAACTCGAGGATTCCCTGGTTGGCCCGGTTCAGACCGCCGGAATAGCTGTAGGCATCGGTGTCGTTCTGGCTGTAGAGCTCGAGCTTGCGAATGTCCACCTTGCCCACCAGCGAGGAGATGTCCTGATTGTTCTCGTCGCCGGGCTCGGTCTTCGCGATCGCCGTCAGGCGCAGCTTCGACGGATAGAGGCGGACCACGGTGAAGCGCGAGAGCTCACCGCCGAATTCGTCCAGGCGTTTGACCGCCCATGGGGAGATTAGGCCGGTCAGGCGGCGTTTGGGGATGCCAAAGCGGCTTTCGAGCTCGGTGCCGTGGGTATCCGGATCGAACAGGCCAAGCGGACTCTCGAAGACCGGTGAGACCTCGTCGCCCGCCTTCAGCACATAGATCGGGTACTTCTCCATCAGGGTCTTCAGACGCTCGGCCAGCGAGGACTTGCCGCCTCCCACCGGCCCCAGCAGGTACAGGATCTGCTTGCGTTCCTCCAGGCCCTGGGCCGCGTACCGGAAGAATCCGACGATGCGCTCGACGGTCTCCTCCATGCCGAAGAAGTCCTCGAAGGCGGGATAGACCTTGATCGTCCGGTTCAGGAACATGCGGCCCAGGCGCTCGTCCTTGGCCGTATCGACGATTCGCGGTTCGCCAATGGCGGCGACCAGGCGCTCGGCAGCGCTCGCGTACAGCATGGGGTCGTTGGCACAGGCCTCCAGATACGCCGCGAGCGGCATCTCCGCTTCCTGGCGTTTCTGATATTCCTGCGCGTAGCGGGCGATCAGGGTTTCTGCGGAATCCATAAGAGTGGCTTCTCCTCTTGAAACACGGTGCGAACACGCCGTCGGCACCGGGGTGTGCAGCGTGGCGGCAACCGGACCCGCCGGCGGTCGCTCAGTGGCTGACCCTGGAGCGATCGCTAGGCCGCGGGACGCAATGGCGTGAGGGTGCAGAACGCTGCATGGCTACATACGGCTTGCTGATGAGTTGGACGCCGTGCGGCCTATACAGTTCCGGCGTATCGGCGAGCGTATCCCCGAGGCTGGTGGTCATCGACGAGCGCGCCGGTGGCTCATGTGCTTCGGATTCGCCCGCAACGGCGCCTCATGCGGCCGCATGAGGCGCCTTTCCAGCCTCCGATGCCGGGATGCGGGTGGCCGTTCCCTGCTAGTCGAGCACCTCTTCGAGCATGTCGGTGAGGGCCGGCTCACCCTTCAGAACGGCTCGCTCGAGATTGGGGTCGGGGTGCAGTGTCGTCATGAATTCCAGGCTCAAGCGGGAAAGACGCGACTGGCCGTCCTCTTCATAGAAGGCCAGATGACCGCAGGGCATCATCGCAGTCACCTGCATTCCCGCGGCGCCGATGTCCTGGCCGATGGGCAGGTAGCAGATCTTCATCGCGGTAACCGCGCCACCCATCAGCCCGAATTCGGCCAGAAAGAGCCAGTCTTCGTGTTCCTCCACATAACGACGCACGTTGGCCGCGGTTTTCTCCGGGCCTTGTGTCAGGTCATGAATGATGAACATCGAGTCTTCATCTGTGGTCGTGGGCGATGCCGTCGCCGGGGCGAGGCCGGTCATCATCAGACCCAGGATGGCGCTCATGGCAATCAGTTTTTTCATGATTCTTCTCCTCCTTCTCTTCTTTGTGCACATTCCACTCGACAAACGCTGGAGCCGGTTCTCCCGATCTTCTCAGCGTCGATTTTGCTGCACCTGCGTTGTGCAGCGCTGCGCGATCACGCGCAACGGGTGCGCCGTTTCGGCGACACATCCGAGCTTCAGGAAACCTCGGTTCATATAGAAGCGACGAAGGAGTCCATTCGAAGTTCCGGCCAATCGCATGGGTTGAATTGCGGTCCTTGCGTGACGCTGCTTCTGGGTCTGCTCCTGTAGGAGGCCAGCCTCCGGGCGACAGGTTTTCCCGCGTCAGGGCGGTCGCCGAGGGGGTTCGCCTCCTACAGGGCGGCGGCATGGTCTACGCTCATACAGGTATGGCGCCAGGCAGCAGGGGCTGACACGGAAGCTGCGTAACGAAGAGGGTGGAGCCTGCATCGCAAAGGGAAGCCCGGGACAAAAACAACTTGGGTTAAAAAAACAACAGGAGGAGTGAACACCATGATCTCGTTCGATTTATTGAGCCGACAAAACCATGAGATTGCCGAACTGACGAAGGTGCTTGCCTATCTGGTGCGCGAACGGGAACTGTGCGATACCCAGGTCGCGAGCGATCTCCTCGATCAATATGTGATGTACATTCAGGATCATTTCAAGCGCAACAACACCTTTATCTATCGTGACCTGCTGACCAATTCCGATCTGGCGATCAACAACACGGCCCGACGCTTTCTCGAGGGGGAGAAGGAGATCAAGAAGCTCTTCAACGACTTCGTCAGTCGCTGGTGTCAGCGCGGCCTTTACATCGATGATCATCCGCGTTTCCTGGCCGAAGCGGAGGATATCTTCCGGCTGATGTCCGAACGCATTCGCGCAGAATTCGAAGAATTGTATCCCTTGGCGCGTCGCGTCGAGGGCGCTGATCCCGCGCCCCAGCACGTCTGAATCGTCCATCGGGTTCGGCCCTCCGCGGCCGGCCGCGTTTGGGGGTTCCTGCGCATTGACGCGTTTGCAAGCGGTTCCCTACGCTTGCGCTTTCAAGGAACGCTGGCGGTTTTGAGGAGCAGCCCGTGGGCAAGGCGTCGGTGTGGTTGTGGGCGTTGTCTCTGGTGGTCGGCGGCGTATCCGGGTGCGCGTTGGTGACGGTGCCGGCGGATCCGGCTTCGCCGTATTCCATGGTGCCGGTGGGCTCGGTGATCGAGTTGCATCAGCCACTGCGGATCCCACCGGGGAGCACCCGTGTCTGGTTCGTCCGCGGGCAATCGGCAGCCGGCCGGGACTGGTATGCCCCGAGCTGCAACCTGGAGATCGCCACCCTGGATCGAGAGCGGGCGCAGATCGTCGATCCGGGGGTGTTCGAGGTTTCGCGCGTGCAACGGACATCCGAGCACACGAGCAAGCGTGCGGCGGCCGTGACGGTCGCGGCATTGGGCGCTGGGTTCTCGTGGGACTCCGGCGATAATCGCACCTGGCAGGGCTATCACCTCTGGCTGCACAGCGACCACCAGCCCGATGTCCGGCGCCTGACGTGCAAGGGGATCTACGCCGAGCCGTGGAAGGCCACGCCCCCCAGCATCAAGGCCATCCGAGAGACCTTGGGCGCGGTGGCCAGTCTGCGCCTGCGCGGAGAATAGGCCGGAGAATAGGTATACCCTTGAGCGTTCAAAAGGAGATTGCGGATGCGTATGGAAGTGGGAGGCCTGTTGGGACTGATCTGGCTGATCCTGGTGGTGTGGGCGATCATCAAGGTGGCGATGAGCACCGCCACACCGTTGGCGAAGGTGCTGTGGATCCTGGCTCTGTTGCTGTTTCCGCTTATCGGGCTGATCATCTGGTTCTTTTTCGGCCCCCGAGGATGACGTCACTCGGCGTCCGCCCGGACCGTATTCTTCTGTGTTGACACTCATCGCGGGCGGGTCGGATACTCGCAACGTCGCCCGAGCACACTGGCCATGTCCAGCACCCCCTGCAGCGCCCGTTCGACACCCCACTCCATCGAGCATCATCTGCAACGGTCGCGTTTTCGCCACCCGATCCTTTCCACGAGGAGAATTCAGATGGGAATCGAATTGACCGGCATCCTCGGTCTGATCTGGCTGATCATCGTGATCTGGGCCATCGTCAAGGTCGCCAAGAGTGCCGCCGGGCCGGTGGCGAAGATCCTGTGGATCCTGATTCTGCTCTTTTTCCCCTTGATTGGACTGATCATCTGGCTGTTGTTGGGTCCCAAGGGATAGCGCCCAAAGCAGGCCGGCGCCAGCGGGGCGTGACGGGTCATGGATCCTGCGGATCGACCCCGAAGAGCCGGACCTGGTCATGGTCGATCTCCGAGGGGGGCGCCCACTGACGAAAGTCCTCGCTGAGTTCCTGACCGTCAATCTGGCGGCTGAGCGCGATGATCGTACCCAACGGGTGCTCGCATAGGCTCTGGGCGAAGGCGATTTCCTCGCGCGCGGCCGGCAGCGCCGTAGCGACGTCCGGGGCCCCGAAGGCCTCGACCAGGTGTTCTGCGAGTTGGTGCGTGATCTGCTCCAGTTCGGACGGTCCGATCTGGGCCACTGCGACCAGCGTCGTCCAGCCGAAGCTGCCGATGCCGAGGAAGCCGGTACTGAACGCCTGCCGCTGCGGCGTGGACAGCCGCTCCGGATCACCGTCCCAGAAATGAAAGCTACCCGGGACCGCCCATTCTCCCGGCACCGCCACGGGATCGTAGATGCGTGCATCGGAGCCGTCGAGCCGCAGGACCCGCAGCATTTGATCGTTGTTCATCTAAGTTGCCCTTGATTTGTGTTGCCCTTGGGTTGGGGATCAGGTGGTCTGCGCCGTGTTGATCGTACCACCGGCCAGCCTTGACCTTCTTGCTGCACCTATAACCCAGGAGGGCATCCCGCCTTCGGCCGATTTCGACCCGGATCCGTCGGTCCGGCAGCAGCCCTGAGGGCGCCATCGCCGCTGTGTTTGGCGACGGCAGCAGGGGCCACTGCAGCGACCGTGGTGGCGTCAGTGGCCACGAGAACGATCCTGCCTTCGAAGCGAGGCACCCATGTGACACCAGCTACGCGGATGACTAGGATGGACCTCCGGCGGCCACCCGGGCAGCGCCCTGAAGGCCCCCCCGCCGGCCGACAAAAACCAAGGCACCCCTGGAGATCCCCCATGAAAGTATGGTCCTTCGCATTCCTGTTCCTATGGCCGGCCCTGGTGCTGGGCCAGGACCTGCAGATCCGCGACATCGAAATGGGGGAGGGTCCCCCGGCCACTCGCCACGACACGGTGACCGTGCACTACACCGGCTGGCTCGAGGACGGCACGGTCTTCGATTCCAGTCACAATCGCAACCAGCCCTTCGAGCTGACCCTCGGGGCCGGGCAGGTGATCGCCGGTTGGGAGCAGGGCCTCGAGGGCATGCGCGTCGGGGGCGTGCGTGAACTGCTCATTCCGCCCGAACTGGGGTATGGATCCCGCGGCGCCGGCGGCGTGATTCCGCCGGATGCCACCCTGCGTTTCGAGGTCGAACTCCTCGAGATCCAGCGCGCGCCCTTCGGTCACCTGGACAATGCGGGTGTCGCCGACAAGTTGACCGCGAACGTCACCGTGATCGATATCCGCCGGGCCGAGGAATGGGCCGAGACCGGTGTGGTTGCGGGAAGCCATCGGATTACCGCCTTCGATGCCGACGGCCGTTTCCGGCCGGAGTTCGGGGCCGAACTGCTGGCGACGGTGCAGCCCGATGAGCCCGTGGTGCTGATCTGCCGCGTCGGTAACCGCACCGGCGTGCTGGCTCGGGCCCTGGTGGAGCAGGCCGGATTCGCAGAGGTCTACCACGCCGAGGCCGGAATCGCGGGCTGGTTGGCCGAGGCGCGTCCGGTGCGCAGCGATTGCCCGAGTCGAGAGGCAAACCCCGTGTGTTGATGCTCCACATCTGCTGAAGAATCGTCAGCTCGCGCGGGCCGGCACTGGGACGTCACCGGGTGCGGCGACCATGCGAGCGCGCAGGACGCGCCGCTATCCGCCCCGGACGGGCCGAAGTGGGGCGATGTTCTATTGTCCCTGGTAGGTCCAGGGGTTTGCGGCGGATGGTAAAGGCGGGTAGGAGATTCTCGGAGCAGCGTGGAGCCCTCCCCCGGGAGGGCTCGCATAGGACGCTCCGTACGGCACCCGCTGGCCGGGGCCATAGCCATAGCCATGGACAGGACCGTAGAACGGAGAGCCGAAGGCCTGGCGACGACCCCGCGTGGAGAATCCCAGGCCCCCGGACACGCTGCCCATGCCGAACAGGTTGGCCAGCATGCAGCCGGGACTGGTCCACTGGGCACCGGCCTGCAGGGGGATCGCGAGGGCGCCGACCAGCGCGGCAATAGCGAGCAGCCTGGGCGCCTTGCGCAGGGGGGGAGTCGGCAGGATAGCGATCGGCAGGCTGGGAATTGGCATGGTGGAGAACCCTGGGGGTTGGGAGGAAAGATCCTGATCTTCAGCCTCTTATATAGCAGTGTCGGCAGGAACGCACACGATGCGGTCAATCGATGCCGGATCGGGCTCAGCCCGCGTTGGCCACGTCCCGGGCCTGGGCCTGGGCCTGATCCAGGTTCAAGGTCGCGATACCCTGCTGTTGCAGCCGCTCCAGGAGCGCTGGCAGAACCTGCAGGGTGACCTCGGGGCGGTTGTGGCGATTGCGACCATCGTGAAGCAGCACGATGTCGCCGGTGCCGACGGACCGCAGGCGCCGCGCCACGGCCGCGGGCGTCGCGAAGGGTCCCCAATCCACCCCACTCCGGGTCCACAGCACGATGCGTTGCCCGTGGGCGCGGGCCTCAGCCTGCAGGCAGGCCCGTAAGCGACCATGCGGCGGCCGGTAGTAGCGGGGTGGACGCCCCATCAGCGCCGTGAGTACGGCCGCACCCGTCGCCAGATCCCTGCGGGCGTCGGCGGCACGTTGCCACCACGGGTGCTGATGTCCCCAGCCATGGTTGCCGATGCTGTGTCCCTCGGCCAGGATGCGCCACACCAGGTCGGGGTGGCATTCGGCCTGACGGCCGATCAGGAAAAAGCTCGCGGCGGCCCCGGCCGCGGCCAACAGATCCAGCAGCGCGCCGGTATGGCGCGGATCGGGGCCGTCGTCGAAAGTCAGGGCCACGGCCTGTCGAACCGCCAGACGGTACTGGGGAGGCGCATCGGCGTGGGCGCAGGACACCGTGCGGTTCATCGCGGACGCCGACCATTGGCGAAATGACGCAGCAATTGTGCGCGCGACAACCAGAAGGCATGGGGCTGCAGGCGCCCCTGAATACGCCGTGCCGTGGCGGGACTGAAGGCGAACAACAATACGCGGAAATACCAGGCCCGTACGCGCGTGCGCCAGGTCGGCGGGAGCGGCCGGGCCTCGAACCCCACTTTGCGACCGTGCGGGGGAATCCAGGTGATGCCATGAAAACCGGTGATCGACTGTAATGCCGGATCGTTTTGCACCTGTTCGGCCAGGCTCTGCAGCGCCCGGATCATCAGTCGGGCAAAGAGGAACCCCCCTGGACCTCGGCCTGCAGCCTGCTGTGCCTGCTGCAGGTTGCTGTTGTTGAAGTGCAGCACCGCGACCGAGTCCCCGGGTTCGATCAGGGTGGCGTCCTCCAGTCGGCGGGGCGGGCCGCGGTAGGTTTGGGGCTGGATATACAACCAGGGGCCGACCGGTCGCAGGCGATGTAGGCGGCAGTAGATCCGCTCGATTACCCAGAACAGGCGATTGAGCAGGTACCAGCCCGCCCGTTTCATGGCCGTAGCCCGGGTTGATCGAAGCGTCGGACGCCGTGCTCATTGAGCACCGAATCCACCACTGCCAACGCGCCATTGCGACAACCCAAGCTTCGCGCTCGGGCCTGAACCTGTTCGAGCAGGACCGGTTGCGCGCGCCACTCGCGCAGGCGTTCGACCAGCGTGCTGGGGTCCACGGCGCCGCCGATGTCATGATGCTCGAGGTAGGCCACGTTGAAGCCCTCCTGGCCGCCCAGCGAACACACCGCCAGAAACGGGCGTCCACAGGCCACCGCCTCCGATACGCTGAGCCCCCCCGGCTTGCCGATGACGACATCGGCCGCTGCCACCAGTAGCGGCATATCCACCTGTTCGTGGTACAGATGCACCTGGTGGTCGTGGCCGGCCACCCGCCGAGTCAGTCGCGGATCGAGCTCCTGCCGGCCACCGGCAGCGACCAGGATCTGATGATCCAGGCCGGCACGCAGTATGGGTTCCAGCGTTTCCAGCGCGCCGATCCCATAGCCTCCCCCGGTGATCAGCAGCGTCGGTCGGGCGGCGTCCAGTCCCAGCCGATGGCGTGCCTCGGCCGACTCCAACGGCTGACGAAAGTCCTGGAGCAGGGGAATGCCGGTAACGGCGATGCTCGCCCGGGTCACGCCGCTGGCCCGCAAGGTGTCGGCCATGCCCTGGGTAGCAACGCAGTAGTGGTCCATGTCGGCTCGCACCCAGAACTCGTGGACGCCGTAATCGGTCAGCACCGCCACGGCGGGAATGTCGTTCATCTCCCCGTTTCGACGCAACGCCGACAACAGGCTGGTGGGGTGCATCTGGGTGGAGATCACCACATCGGGCGAGAAGTCGAGGATCCGCTGCTTCAGTCGTTTCATCAGCAGACGGTGCAGCCACAGGATCAGGCTGCGTCGGACCAGATTCCCGCCGATCACGGTATTGCGGCGCAAGGTGGCGACGATCTGGAGCAGCAGGGTCTGTTCCAGATTGGCGCCCCGAGCGGGAAAGCGGCCGCGCTGAGGAAACCAGCGCTGCAGTCCGCGCTCGAAGACGGCATCGAGCGCGTCGGAAATGTCCGGGTTGCGAAAGAAGGCTCGCCATTGGGCGGCATCGAAATGATACAGACGGTCATACAATCGAGGTTGGCCGGTCACGACATCCAGGTAGCCCTCCTGGAGTGCGCCAGCCACCTGGGGGTCGAACAGGGACCAGAAATCCACCGACTGGACGACGCTGTCCGGACGCCGTTCCCGTAAGGCCTCTGCAATCGCGTCGGCGGCCTTTTTATGGCCAGACCCCAGGGTCGAGAGGAGCAATAGAACACGCATTCTTGCCTCCTATGGTCGCGATAGGAAAACAAGCATGGTGGACGGCCTGTCTACTATGGCCGCAGTGATGTGGGCCAGGCGCGTGTCGAATGCCTGGCTTTTTTCGAGTATCCCGCCTGCTGGGCGGATCGGTCAAGGGTGTGAGCACCCCGTCGGCAGGCTGCGCTTCGAGGCCTCCATGCATTAATCCCCCGTTCATCAACCCCGCGTACATCAACCTGGGGGCGCGCGCTGTCGCCCGTGCCGGTTCATTCGGCGGCCGAGCACGAAACCGAGCCAGACGGCGCCCAGCCAGCTGAACACCGACACGACGACATTGAGCCCCGCCGCCTCGAGGCGACCGATTTCCAGGAGTCGGATCGTCTCCAGGCTGAAGATCGAGAAGGTCGTGTAGCCGCCCAACAGGCCGGTCATCACGAAATGGCGCTGAAGGGGGCTCGCCCGAAACCGGCCCGCGGGTCCCGACAGCGCGGCATAGACACCGATCAGGAAGGAGCCGCTCACATTGACCAACAGCGTGCCCCAGGGAAACCCGGGCCCCATCTCGACCAGCATCAGAACCGATAGCCCCCAGCGGAGCGTCCCCCCGACGGCGCTGCCGAGCGCGACGGCCAGGTAGAGCGGCGCCGAACCGCCCCGGCCGGTCCACCGGGAGAGGCCCGCGACGGCTGGATCCCGCAGCGTCGGCGTACGGGTGGCCTTCCATCGGGGCGGCTGCGATGGGGGCGGTGCGGTCATCCGAAGGGTTCAGGCCAGACCCGTGAGCCGGGCCCCGGTCAGCACGCCGAGGGCGGCCGCCGGCAGCGACAGGCCGAGGGACAGTGCGATATTCCCGGCGGCGCGTCGGCCCTCGCCGGCCTGCATCAGGGCCAGGGTCTGCAGGCTGAAGGACGAGACGGTGGTGTAGCTGCCGAGGAATCCGATGCCGGCGAAGAACCACGCGCTGGGTTCGCCGAGCGACCCCGCACCGGCCAGCGCCGCCGCCGCGACGATGCCGATGACGAAAGCGCCACTGACGTTCACCGCCAGGGTGCCCCAGGGGAAATGCTCGCCGAAGCGGCGGCCCACCACCCCCGACAACCAGAAACGCGCCATCCCACCGCCTGCGCACCCCAGCATCACCCACGTCACGTCGTGCATGCCCTTACCCCTGTCGTCCAGCGCCGATCCTATCGAGTTTCTTGACGGGTGTGGGCGCGGGGCTGCGAACCGGTGGTCACGCGCACATCAAAAGGACTCGGCGCGGTCCGGGCGCATGGTGTATCCGGCGTCGGCGATCTCGCCGGTATGGCGTTGCGCGCGCAGGGTGCCGGTCAGCCAGACAGCATCGAAGAGGCGGGCACGCAGACCGGGCCTATCCATCTGCACGTGGACAACCTGGTTGGGTGGCGGCGGCGGGACATGGATGCAGGCCCCGTAATAGGGAACCAGCAGGAACTCGGTCACGAAGGTGCCGTCGCTCTCGAGCGGCACCACGAAGCCGCCCAGACGGATACGTTCGCCATCCAGCGCGGTCACCACCGGGGTGTCGTGCCAGGAGGCCCGCAATTGCTCCAGGAGTGCAATGGCGCGCGGGTCGTTGTCCGCGTAACCGCTGAGATCCAGTCCGGACAGGGTGTCGTCGGGCACGTAGTCCTCCGGGATCAATTGATCCCAGCCGATCGCCAACGCCGTCCCGGTCGAGGTTCGGTCCTGCTCCGGGGCGCAACCGCCGAGCACGGCCCCTGCGAACAGCAGCATGGCGATACTGGGCCAAAAACGGCGAAGCGGGGTGCGCTGCATCGGAACTCCGGTCGATCCACATCATCAGGCCGGGTGGAGCGTCGACCTTATTTCCATGGTAGAGGATCGCCCTGTCGTCTGCCAGGTGGCGTCGTCCTGGAGAGGCTGTCTCGACCAGCGCATGGCAGAGGCCCCGGAGACGAATTTAAATCTTGGCGATCAGTCCTTCGGCGAGGGCGTGTCGATAGGCCTGGTAGCCGGGGATCAGGCTGGCGACCAGGGCCGCGGCCAGGAACAGGCCCAGCAGGCTCCACTCCGGCCGGCCGGGTGCATGGATGGCCAGATGCAGGCCGAAGTGCGACTGGATCCAGGGCTGCGTCAGGTACAGCGTCAGAAACAGCAATCCCAGCCCGAGAACGATGCCGGACAGGGCGAGTAACAGGGTCTCGCTGGCGAGCAGCAGGAAGATCTGGCGCGGCCGGGCACCGACCGAACGCAGAATGGCCATCTCGCGGCGGCGCTCGCGCAGCCCGGCCAGCATCACGGCCAGCATGCCGAGCAAACTGACCAGCACCACGAAGCCCGAAACCAGCAGCAGGGCCTGTTCGGCAACGCCCATCAGCGACCAGAGTTCCTCGAGTGCCACGCCCGGCAGGATCGCCAGCAGCGGTTCTGCTCGGTAGTCATTGATATGGCGCTGGACCTGGAAGGTCGCCATCCGCGAGTCCAGGCCGACCAGAAACGCGGTGATCGCGGTCGGCGTCAGGTCGAGGCCGGCCAGGGACTCCGGATTCGGGCGCTGGCCGGGCGGTGGCGGTGTGCCATTGTGCCAGCCCAGATGGATGGCCTCCATGCCCTCCAGCGTGATATGCACCGTCCGGTCTACCGGGGTTCCGGTGCGTTGCAGGATGCCGGTCACCCGAAAGGGCATGTTGTCATGATCGACGAAGCTGATCGGACCGGTACCGTGGGCCAGAGTGATCGACTGCCCCAGGTCATAGCCCAGTTGCGCCGCCACTTCCGCCCCGAGCACCGCGTCCAGGGGTTCCGCAAAGGCTTCGCCGGCGGCAAAGGCCAGCGAGCGGGTGCGGGCATAGCGGTAGCGCTCGAAATAGGCCTCGGTGGTGCCGAGTACCGGGTAGCCCCGGTGCGAATCGCCCAGCGACAAGGGAACGGTCCAGGCCACCCGGGGGTGTTCGCGGATCTCCTGATAACTCTGCCAGGAGATGTTGTGGGTGGCCCCACCGAGACGGAACACCGCATACAGCAACAATTGCATCGAACCGCCGCGGGCGCCGACCACCAGGTCCGTCCCCGAGATCGAATGCGCAAAGCTCGCCCGCACCTCGGTGCGAACCTTCTCCACCCCGAGCAGAAGTGTCACGGACAGGCCGATGGCAAAGACCGTCAGCAGTGCGGTGCCGCGCCGGTTGTAAAGGCTACGCAGGGCCAGTTGCAGAATCGCGATCATTGGGTCATTGGGTCATCGAGTTCGGGATGGACAAGATCGCGAAGGCATCAAGGCGACCCGGTCGACGTGACGGGCCCGGCGCGGTTCAGCGCCGTGAGGTCCACCGTGCGATCGAACAGGTGCGCGAAGGTGCCATCGTGGCTCACGAACACCAACGTGGTGCCGCGCGCGTCGCATTCTGCGAGCAGGAGCCTGAGGAAGACCTCCTTCAGATCCGCATCCAGGGCCGAGGTCGGTTCGTCCGCGATCACGATTTCGGGTGCCCCGAGCAAGGCGCGCGCGGCGGCGGCACGTTGCTGCTGACCGACGCTCAGTGCGCCGGGCAGGCGCCGCTGCAGCGCGGGGTCCGAGAGCCCCAGATGATCGAGCAGGCGGCGGGCCTCGGCGTCCACGCCGCCCATCGCCTGTGCCCGCTGCCGGCGGACCCGGGAAAAGCGGCAGGGCAGGGTGACGTTGGCCAGCGCATCGAGGTAGGGGATCAGGTTGAACAGCTGGAAGATGAAGCCGACGTGGTCGGCCCGCAGCGCGTCGCGGCGCGCATGGCGCAGGGTGTGGAGCGGTTGCCCGAGCAGACGGATCGCGCCGGCACCGGGTTCAGGGGTGGCAACGCCGCCCAGCAGGCTCAGCAGGGTGCTCTTGCCGCTGCCGCTGGGGCCTTGGATGAAGATCCGTTCACCGCGCGCAATCGAGAGGGTCTCGATATCCAGGATCCTCGGGCCGCCCGGGGTCCAGCGATACCGGAGATCCCGGACCTCCAAGGCCGCATCAGAGGGGTGCACGGGCTCAGAAGCGCAGCCGCGGCTGCACGGCGGTCAGCGTGGCGGCCCCCTGTCCGGCGGGTCCGATCCACTGGACATTCAGCCGCTCGGTCGCGGGGAAGGGCGTGAACACCGTGATGTCGATGCGCTGCAACGCCGTCATGTCGGCACATTCAAAGACATACATCGCCTGTACATCGGCGTGATCATCCGCCGGCTGATGGTTGTGCGCATGCCCGTGCCCATGCTCATGCCCATGCCCGTGGTCGTGCCCATGCTCATGCTCATGCCCATGCTCGGGGGTGTCCGCAGGATCGGTGGTGGACTCAGACGGCGGATCCTGCCATTGATCGCCTTCGACAACCGCCCGAATCAAGCGGCATCCCGCAGCCTGCGGAAACTCGAAGAGGTCGTCACCGGCCTCGAGCTGTTGCCGAGCCGCGTGCAGGGCCTGGTGTTCACTCTCGGTTCGCGGGGCATGCTCGAAACCGACGAGATTCATCGCTGGGGAGATCCATTCGATCGCGATCGACCGGTCTTCGATGGCGACATTCAGGGCCGCCACGCCGTGCACATGGGCGCCGTGTTCGCGCTGGATCGGGCCCTCGGCATGCAGGACCGGTGCACCCAGCAATGCCAGGACCCATAGCCCCGCTAAGGTGGGTCGTAGTGCGCCCGTGGCATGATGTTTTGCCGACATCCGCGGTCCTCCTGTGTCATCCCGCAACGCGGGTGTTCAATGGAACGATATACCAGTTCATGCGCTGAAGGCCATGGCTGGACACGACCCGGAGGGATGTTGTGATGGGTTGCAAACGCAGCCCTATGACTCGGTGCGCTCGGATTTCGGTCCTGAAACGGCGCCGGGAACCCGTTTTTAACCGCAGTAATACCCATTGACGCAGAGTGTCGAGGTTGAAACACTCCATTTCATGTGATTGGAATTCCAGCCCTTTTGTCTCCTGCTTGTAGCCCCGTACTGCCCGTGATCCCGTATCCCGCGCCCTGAACAGCGCACTGCGGGGCGCGCTCCGATCGTTGGGCTTCCTGTGGACGTCACTCATCCTGCCAGACGGATATGGAGGAAGGTATGGTCTGTCAATCCGCAGAAGGTGCGTCCCCGCGGCAGGCGAATCCGCTGGATCGAGCCCAATCTCCATCGCTGGGCCCGTCGCTGCTTCGCTCGTCGCCGCTGCTCCGTTCCTCTCCGTCAGCCCCGCTCGCGTCGTGGGTCACCGGCCGTTCGCTGGCCGCGGAGCATTGGCTCCTGGCGAAGCTGTATCAGGGGGTCGGCCGACCACCGGTGCGCCTGCAGTTGTGGGATGGCTATGCAGTGGGTCCGGGCGACGGACCCTATGCCATCGAGGTCACGGACCGCCCGGCCCTGTATGCGCTGCTGCGCAATCCCAATATCGCGTTTGGCGATCTCTTCATGGTGGGCCGGGTGCGGGTCATCGGCGATCTGGTGGCCGTGCTCGAGCTCCTCTACCGGCATCGGGGCCCGCCCGGACAGCGTAGCGGGTGGATGGCCCGTCTTTGGCGGGAGCGGGCCCCGCAGGGTGCCGATCTCACCGGTGCCCGCGGCAATATCCAGCATCACTACGATCTGGGGAACGCGTTCTATCGGCTGTGGCTGGATCAGGTGGCGATGCAATACACCTGTGCCTATTTCGAGGATCCCGAAATCACGCTCGAGCAGGCACAACTCGCCAAGCTGGAGCATATCTGCCGCAAGCTGCGGCTACGTCCCGGACAGACGGTGATCGAGGCCGGTTGTGGCTGGGGCGGCCTGGCCCGCTATATGGCCAAGCGTCACGGGGTTCGGGTCCGGGCCTTCAACATCTCACGCGAGCAGCTCATCTGGGCCCGCGAGCAAGCGCGCCGCGAGGGCCTCGACGGCCAGATCGACTACATCGAGGACGACTACCGAAACATCACCGGCGAATGCGATGCCTTTGTTTCCGTGGGCATGCTGGAACACGTCGGTCCGGCCCACTATCCGGCGCTGGCCGGCGTCATTCAGCGCTGCCTGCGCCCCGATGGCCTCGGTCTCATTCACACCATTGGCCGCAATCGCCCGGGACCGATCAACGCCTGGATCGAACGACGGATCTTCCCCGGTGCCTACGTGCCGGCCAGCCGGGAGTTGATGGCCCTGTTCGAGGCCGGTTCGTTTTCAGTGCTGGATCTGGAAAACCTCCGTCTGCATTACGCCACCACCCTCGAACACTGGCTGGCGCGTTTTCTGCTGCAGCGCGAGCCGGTCGTCACGCAGTACGGCGAAGGATTCGCCCGGGCCTGGCAGCTGTACCTGGCCGGTTCCATTGCGGCCTTCCGGGTGGGCCATCTGCAGCTCTTCCAGGTGGTGTTCGCCCCGGGTAACAGCAATCGAGTGCCGGCCACACGGCAACACCTGTATTCGACGATCTCACCACGGCCGACGAGGCATGGCGTATGAGCATGGATGACTATGACCTGATCGTGGTCGGTGGTGGACCCGCCGGCGCCACCCTGGCCCGGACGATGGTCGGCCACGGCTGGCGCACGCTGATCCTGGACAAGGCCGCCTTTCCCCGGGACAAGACCTGCGCCGGCTGGGTGACGCCGGCGGTCTGGGCGGCCTTGGGCGAGGATCCCCAGGCCTATGCCCGCGGGCATGTGCTGCAGCCGATCACCGGGTTTCGCATCGGTCTGATGGGTCAAGCTCACTGCGAGCATCAGCAGGGCGATAGCCCGGTCAGCTACGGCATTCGCCGCTACGAATTCGACCACTACCTGCTGCGGCGCAGCGGTGCTGAATGCATCCAAGGCGTCGCCGTGAAGAAGATCGTGCGCCAGGACGGTCTGTGGCAGCTGAACGATCAGTATCGCGCCCCCTGGTTGGTCGGTGCGGGCGGGCATTTCTGTCCGGTGGCCGCCCATATCGGGCGGGGGCCGGGGCGGCATGAGCGCATGGTGACCGCCAAGGAAGTGGAGTTTGCGATGACGCCCGAGCAGCAGCAGCACTGCCGGGTGCGCGGCGATCGGCCGGAGTTGTGGTTCTGCCGTGATCTGCGCGGCTATGCCTGGGTGTTTCGCAAGGGCGAATACCTGAACATCGGCCTGGGTCGGGAGGACCACCGGCACCTGGCCGAGCATCTGCGGGCCTTCATCGACGCCCTGCATGCCCGGGACCGGATCCCCGCGGACCTGCCGGGGCAATACAAGAGCCATGCCTATCTGCTGCATGGGCATGCCCGGCGACCCCTGGCGGCCCCCGGGTGTTTGCTGATCGGCGATGCCGCCGGGCTGGCCTATACCCAAAGCGGTGAGGGCATCCGTCCGGCGGTGGAATCGGCGTTGCTCGCCGGGCAGATGCTCGAGCGCCACCAGCAGGCACCGGAACGCGCGATCACCGGCTACCAGCAGGCCATCCGCGAGCGCTTCGGCCCGCGCGGAGGCCGGTTCCGCGTGCACTTCCCGGGCTGGTTAAAGGGCCTGGCCGCACGCCCCTTGCTGCGCAGCCCCTGGTTCACCAGCAAGGTGGTTACGGAGAAATGGTTCCTGCATACGGAGGTTCCCGCGCTGGGTGAGGGCGGCGCCTCCTGGAAGGCCGGGCTGGAGCCGGGCCGTCCGAGGGCGATGGATTCAGCGCGGTCCCGAGCGCTACCCCTCGGCGGCACGGGTTCGCATCAGCGCGCCAGGTAGATGCGAATCGCGATCCAGTCGTAGAGCGCGTGCGCGATGACCACGATCAGCAAGTTGCCGGTCAGGTGGTACAGCACGCCCAGGTAGATGCCGATCAGCGTCGCAAACAGGAAGTAGAGCCCGTTGACGAAGTGGGCCAGGCCGAAGATCACGGCCGCGATCAGAATGGCCCATTCGATCGGAACAAGGCTGGCGAGCCCGCCCTGCAACACGCCGCGCATCAGCAATTCCTCCCCTAGGCCGGCCAGCAGCGCAACCAGCGCGATCGCGCCCGGCGGTGCGCCGGCAAACAGGTGTCGGAGCAACCCCACCACCTGCTCCGTGAGGTCGTGATAGGCCCGCAGCTGGCTCCCCGCCAGCAACCCGAGCAGACCCAGCATCGGGAGGGTGGCGGCCACGCCGATGAGCACCGCCTGGAGACTCCATTGGAAATGGATCAGCAGCGGTATGCCGAGAATCGCACCCAGCAGCAAGGCCAGCGGGATCAAGGATCCCTGAAAGAGAATGGCCGCCTGCAGTGGGTGCCGGCTCATCGCTTCGCGCAGCTTCATCGGCCTTCCCCGTTGCGGGTTCGTGATGCCGGCACGATACCAAGCCGGCGACGGATACAGCCACTCGGCGCATCCGGGAAGCGGCGGGGTGGTGCGGCCGGGGTAAGCCGGGCCTGCGGGGGCGCTGAGCCCCGTGGTGTTTCATCAGGGCCCCACGCGTCTCGTGCGGCCTCCAGTAGCGGCCCCAGTGCGGTAAGCTCGCGGCTGATCGATTCCGCCGTGCCGCAGGAGGCGCCGCCGATGTCCCTGAAAGCCACCATCTTCAAGGCCGAACTTCATGTGTCGGACATGGACCGGTCGCACTATGGCAGTTATACGCTGACGTTGGCCCGTCATCCGTCCGAGACCGACGAGCGGCTGATGCTGCGGCTGCTCGCGTTCTGCCTGTACGCCAGCGATCGCCTGCAGTTCGGCCGGGGCCTATCCACCGAGGACGAGGCGGATCTGTTCGATCAGGATTTGACCGGAACGATCCTGCGTTGGATCGATGTCGGCACACCGGATCCGCGCGATATCCGCAAGGCCTGTGGACAGGCCCGACAGGTGGTGGTGTTGACCTATGGGCGGTCCGTCGACATCTGGTGGCGCCAGCATCGTGATTTGCTATCGAAACCGGACAATCTCGCCGTGTGCAAGCTGCCGGTGGAAACCAGCGAGGCGCTGGCGGCGCTGGCCGCGCGCAACATGAGCGTCCAATGCAGCATCCAGGATGGGATCGCCTGGTTCACCTGTGGCGAGGTCACCGTCCAGGTCGCCCTCGAGTGGTTGAAGCGCGAGGGTGAGCGCGCCGCCTGATCGACGTCCGAATCGGCCCCCAACCGAGGTCCGGTTCCAAGGCCGGATGGATGCCCGGGTCGCGGCCTCAGAACCCCCCGGTTTCGGCGGGCGGCAGGACCCACAGGGTCAGCGACAGCAGAATGCCGGTCAGGCTTACACCGAGGATCGGCAACAGCATCAGCGCCGCCAGCGCTTCGCGTTGAAACAGGCGCAGGCCCATGCCGATCAGGCTGATGCTCCAGCCCAGGGCCACGAAGAACGCCAGGCCATTGAGCCCGTTCAACCAGAGCAGCATCAACAGCAGGGGCAGACCCAGGTTGAGCCCGGCCAACGCGTAATCGCCGCGGCCCGCGGCCCGCCCTGCCGTGAGCCCATAGGCGTAGGCGGCCCAGATCATCAGTAGCCCGAACCCGAGCGCCCCCGCGGCTGGCGATCCCAGTGGCGCACGCAGGATCGGTGCGCCCGCCGGCTCCAGACCCATGCCGAGGGCGACCATCGCCATGGCGACCCCCACACTGAGGATCAACCAAAAGAACAATACGCCGCGTTGGATGGTCGGTTCAGTCACGGAATCTCCTCGTGCCGCTTCAAGGTGACGTGGGCCGTCCGGGAACGGACCTACCTAGCGGACTCTGCGTCGGTGGATTCGTTCCGATCGGTGACGGGGAGCGATCCTTCGGCCAAGTGGGCCGGTTGGCCCGCCCGGGAAAGGGGGCATATTCCGGCGTTGACGCTCCCTCGGACGGGGCCCATACTTTTTCAACAGGATGGTAGGGCCGATACCGCCGGCCGTCACCGGACAGCCGAAGGAGGAGGGCATGACACGCACCGTCTTCGTTTTCGGGATCGACGACTTCAATCTGCAGCAACTCCAGGCGATCCGCAACGCCGAGACCTATCGCTTCGAACCCTTGCTGACCTTTGACGATGTGAAGGCGAAGGGCACCTATCCGTTTCGTCAGGTGCTCGAGGCGGCGCGCGAACGCCTTCGCGAGTATCCCGGAACCATCGACGCGGTGGTCGGCTATTGGGACTTTCCGGTTACCACCATCGTCCCGATCTTGTGCCGCGAGTTCGGGTTGCCGGGGCCCTCGGTGGAGGCCGTCGCCCGTTGTGAACACAAGTATTGGAGCCGCCGTATCCAAGCCGAGGTGATCCCGGAGATGACTCCACCCTTTCATCCGGTGGATCCCTTCGATCCGGACCCCCTGGCGAAGATCGATCTCCCCTATCCCTTCTGGCTGAAACCGGTCAAGGGTACGGACTCGCTGCTGGGGTTCAAGATCGAGAACGCGCAGGATCTGGACCAGGCGCTGGGCAAGATTCGGGACAAGATCTCCGCGATCGCAACGCCGTTCAACGACTTCCTGAATCATGCCCAGGTGCCGGAAACGGTGGCCCCGGTCGACGGCGGCTATTGCCTTGCGGAGGGCATGATTGCCGGCCATCAGTGCACGGTCTGCGGCTATGTCCACCAGGGCCAGGTGGTCATCTATGGTGTCGTTGATTCCTTCAACTACCCCCACCGCAGTTCCTTTTTTCGGTATCAATATCCATCGATCCTCTCGGGGCCGGTAAAGCAGCGCCTGGCGGCCGCGTCGAAAAAGGTCATGACCCATATCGGCTACGATCAGGCGGCCTTCAATATCGAGTATTTCTATGACGAGTCCCGCGATGCCATCACCTTGCTGGAGATCAATCCGCGAATTTCCCAATCGCACGGGCTGTTGTTCGAACAGGTCGACGGCTTTCCGGATCATCAGATCATGGTGCAATTGGGCTGTGGACAGGCACCGGATTTCCCCCGCGGAGAAGGGCCCTTCGGGTGTTCGGCGGAATTCCATGTCCGACGCTTCGAGGATGGGGTGGTCCGCCGGGCGCCGACCCGGGAGCAGATCCGGGCGATCGAGGAACGGCATCCGGGCACCACGATCGATGTCGCGATCACGGACGGCATGCGGCTGTCCGATATGATCGAGCAGGACAGTTACAGTTATGACATCGTGCACGTGTTCATCGGGGCCCGCGACGACGCGCAATTGATGCAGAAATACGAGGCGATTCTGGAGGCCCTGCCGATCGAGATCGATCGTTCCGGTTAAACGCCGGCGGCCGGGGCCGTGCTCTCCGCCCGGCGCCCAAGTCCATTGCAATACGGTCGATGCCATGCGGCCCGAGACCGTGCAGTCCACAGCTGTCAGTCCACGGCTGGCCTCGGCATCGTGCAGAGGGTACGCTTGTGACCCCCGAAAACGGAGCGTATCGTGACCAGGAAACCCGAAGTGCTGATCTCTGCCCTTGATGCCCAGCGCCTGGAGAAGCTCCTGGAGGGGTTGCCCAAGGATGCCTTTCCGGGGCGAGTGGATCTGGAAAAAGAGCTGGAGCGTGCGTCGTTGGTGGATCCGAAGGACATGCCACCGACGGTCGTGACGATGAATTCGACCGTCCGCTTCAAGGTCGAATCCTCCGAGGATGAATTCTGCTTGACGCTGGTCTACCCGCAAGGCATGGACGCGACCGGCGGCACGATTTCGATCCTGGCCCCGGTGGGCAGTGCGCTTCTGGGCCTGTCGGAGGGCGACGAAATCGAGTGGCCGGCCCCGGGTGGCCGGGTCTTGCGCGTCCGGATCGAGGAGGTCACCTATCAACCCGAGCGTGCCGGAGCCTATCACCGATAACGGGTCGGTAGCCGCTCGATTGTGCACCGCGAATGGGCAGGAACGGACAACGGGCAAGAACGGGCCGATCAGCGCGCGTTGGGCGGGGTGGTCAAAAGGCTCCGGTGGCTTGGTTGATGCCCGGCGATACCCTCAGCCGTGGGTCTGCGGTGGGCCGGCGTCCGGACGCGGCAGGAAGAGCTCGAAGCGCGTGCCCTCCGGTCCGCTCGCCCCGATGATCGTCGCCCCGATCGATTCGACCAGACGCTTCACGATGCTGAGACCGAGCCCCGAGTGGCCGGCGCCCTTGGTGCTCTTCACCGGAGAGAACAAGGCCGCCTCGACCGCGGGTGGCAGCCCCGGACCATTGTCTTCGATCACCAATTGGGTGAAGGGGCGGCCATTCAGGGTCACCGGCGCGCGGGTCCGGACGCGAATCACACCGCCTTCGGCGAGCGCCTCGGTGGCGTTTTTCAGCAGATTGGTCAGGATCTGACGGATCGAATCGCTCACGCCGGACAGCGGGCCCAGCAGTGAGGTGTCGACGGGCCCCAGATCGACTTGCAGATCGATGCCGCGGGCCTCGCACAGCGACTGGGCGACGATGTCGGTGACCTGACGCACGATGCTGTGCAAGGACTCGGGCGCGGCGCCGGCGGTTTCCGGCGTCGGATCGCGCAGGCGCAGCAGGATGCGTCCCACCCGATCGATCTCGCCCTTGATCAGGTCGAGCTCCCGCTGCGCCGCATGTTCCTCACCCAGCTTCACGCGCAGCAGGCCCAGGTAATTCTGGATGATGCTGAGCGGGTTGCTAGCCTCGTGCACCGTTTCGCGAATCCGCAATGCCAGTTGCGCATTGGCCTCGGTTTCCGGGGCTTCGCCCAGGGTGGCGGCAATTTCGCGGGCCAGCGCCTGAATGAATAGCGTGCGTTCGCGCAGTGGCGCCGGCTGGTCCGCGGTGAGTCCCAGCACCAGTACGCCGCGGGGCTGGTCCTCGTGCACCAGGGGGAAGGCCCAGAGGGCATCCGCCCGGCACAGGCGCAGCAGTTGCCGGTCGACCACCGGGAGGGACCGGGTCGATGGATCGTCGCAAAAGACCGGGCGGCGCTGCAGCAAGGCATCGGTCACCAGGCTGCGTTCGGACTCCAGCGGTAGCGTAAAGGCCGGCGTGGCCTCGGCGTCGATCCAGGTGCTGATGGTTTGCCCGCCGGCGTCGGTCTGGAAGATCAGGCTGTGTTCGACACCGAGGGTGATGAACAACGCGCGCTGGGCCGAGCTGCGCCGACCTTCGACGGCGGGTGCCCGCGACAGTGTCTGATTGAATTGGTGCAGCTGGCTCAGGTCGCCAATGCGCTGGCCCAACGCCCGATCCGCGCGACGGTCGGCCTCGATGATTCCGGCATCCCGCACCACGGGGGCTCCCGCAGTCCCGCTCGCCCGGGGCCCGTCGCTTACCGGAGGTCGGTCTGCCGGAGATTCGCCGGCATGGGTTGCACCGGCTTCTCCGCGTGGCTCGATATCGATGTCCAGGGAGCCCGCCAGCCGAGTCACGTCGTCCGTCACGCGGCGTTGCAGTTCGCGCGCCAGGCCTTCGTTCAGGCCGAACAGGCGGTCAGCCGCCGCGAGCGCCGCGTCGTTGGGCACGGCATCGTGCTGGCCGAGTTGATACGCGGCGTTCAACAGTTTCACCAGATGATGGGCATCCTGCACCTGTTCGGCCGGCTCCTGGTGATAACGCACCGCATCGCTCATCAAGGAACCAAGACCCCAGGTGTCCATGCAGGTCGCAGCGAATTCGCAATGGGTCTCGCCGAAGCGTTCGATCTCGGCCTGGAGCAGGGTTTGCTCGTCGTGCGTCTGCAGCAGGTCCCAGTAGCCGGCATCGTCTTCGGTGAGCCGGATCAGCCGCCCGATGTCCACCAGCAGGCCGCATAAATAGGCCTCTTCGGGATGCGGATAGCGGGTCAGAGTGGCCAGCACCTGGGCCAGGTTTGCAGTGACGAGCGCGCGGTGCCAGACTTGGCGCAGAAAACCGCGATGTTGTTGGTTCAGGCCGCCGAACAATTGTTGGATCGAAGCCGTGAGCGCCAGGCTCTTGACGGTGTCCAGACCCAGCATGAACAGCGCACGGTCCACCGAGCGGCAGGGATTGCCACGATAATAGAACGGCGAGTTGGCGGCCGTAACCAGTCGGGCAGCCATGCCGGCGTCTTGCAGGATTACGGTGGCCAGTTCCGAGAAATCGGTGGCGTCGGCCTGCACCGCATCCAGGATGCGGATCAGTACCTGGGGCAGACTGGGCAGTGCCTGTTTTTCCGCTTCCTTTGCTTTGGACACGTCATCCCCTCAGGCCGACCCTCCGGCCGGATCCCCATCCGGCAGCGACGGGTTTCGCTCCTGCGGTTGGGTGCTGGTGAGCCGCTGATGCTTGTATTGGCCCGTTCAACGATCCAATCGGAAAGTACGGCAACGTTGATCAGCAAGGCATTAATATAACTATACGTCGCACCCTTGCCTTATGCCAGTCGCTCAGGTAAACCAGTGCCATGAATCGACGGCAACCGCTTCGTACGCGAACCCAGTCGCCGGCGCGCAGGAAGCGGTCTGCGGCTGGCGATGAACCGGCCAGCCCGCTGCGGGTGCGCGCGGGCCAGGATGTCGATCCGTGACCGCGGATCCAAAACCCGCCCACGCAGTGGCCGTTCCGCCATCCCGAGACGAAGCGCATCCGGGGCCATTGCCGCGGATCATCGCGATCACCAGCGGCAAGGGTGGGGTCGGCAAGTCCAGCTTGGCCGTCAATCTCGGGATTACCCTGGCGCGTTCCGGGCGGCGGGTGTGCATTCTGGATGGCGATACGGGACTCGCCAACATCAATATTCTGTTGGTTCTGCAGCCGGCACGCGGCTTGGAGCACGTGCTGGACGGCAGTTGCCCGATCGAGGAGGTCCTGCTTGAGGGGCCGCACGGGCTGAAGGTGATTCCAGGCGCCAATGGCATCCCGGGCTGCGTCGACCTGGATGCGAGTCGGCAGCGCCGCCTGGTGCACGAGCTGGCCCGGATCGAACGGGACTTCGACTACCTGCTGCTGGACACAGCGGCGGGGATCAGCGAAACGACGCTGGATTTTCTCAGTGCGGCGCATCAGGTGCTGCTGCTGATCACGCCGGAACCGACGTCGCTGACCGATGCGTTCTCGTTGCTGAAGCTGCTGCTGCGGCGCCATCCGGTGCGCTGCGCCGTGGTGGTGAACATGGTGGCCGGGCTCAACGAGGCCCGCGCGATTTTCCAACGTTTCGATGGGGCCGTTCGCAAGTACCTGGAGGTCGAGGTGGATTTCCTCGGCTTCCTCCAGCGTGATGAAAGCCTGCGTTCGGCGGTCATCCTGCAGCATCCGGTGTCCTTGTTCGCCGAGAACGACCCCTCGAGCCGGCCCTTCCAGCGCCTGGCGCAGGCGCTGGAAGGGATGCAGGATGCGCAACCGGCGCGGCGCTCCTTCAGTCGCTTCTGGTTCCGGCGCTTCCTGCAGCCCGCACTCGCGACGGGACCCGGTTCGGGATCGGAATCGCGGCTCGATCCGGGGTCTGATCCAGGGTCTGATCCGGGGTCTGGACCGGAGCCCGTCCCGGACGAGTTGAAGGCCGAAACGCAGCGGTCAGGGCCAGCCGAATCCGCGACGACCCCAGCGCCGGCACGGTTCCTGGGTTCGGCCACGAATCGTCTCGGGGCTTTCCGACTGGAGTGGCCGCAGATCCTCGAGGCGATCGACGATCCGCGGCTCGTGCAGGCATGGCTGGAGGAGCTGCAAACGGTGTATTGGAACCGTTTCGGACAACCGGCGTTCGACCTGCCCGCCGCGGTCGAGCGGCTGTCCGCCGAACCCGAAATCTTTGCCGATCGGCTGGCGGAGTTGCGCCACCGCTTGCTGCCGATCCCCGACGCACCGGTCCTGGATGCGGCGCCGGGGGCCTCCGGCGTCCCCGAACACCGGCTTTCGCTGGAAGTCCTGCGGATTCCCCGGCTTCCGGAATTTGCTGCGGTTTCGACGCAGGTTCAAGCCGACCCGAATGCCGAGGTCTCCCCGGTTTCGTTCACCAGGACTTCGGCGGCCGCCAATTCGATCGTGGGGGTTTCGGTTGCTAACGCGCAGGGCCCGGTGCGCGATCCGGGACCGGTGGAACGCCCGCGCTGTATCCATGCCTATGATGCCGAGCGCTTCGGATCGCAGGAGGAACTGACCGATCGCCTACGTCGTCTGAACGAGGGTGATGCGAGTGTAGGGGAGTGGATTCGGCGCCTTTGATTCGAGTAGAGACCGTCGATTCGGGCAGGGACCGTGCATGTCTACCAAACCGGGAGAAGGCTCATGCGCTATGTCTACATGGCACTCATCATTGTCTTGACCGCGGTCATCGTCATCTTCATGCTGCAGAATCTCCGGTTGACCACCATTTCCTTTTTTGCCGTCAGTCTGACGATGCCGCTGGCCCTGTTGATTTTTCTGGTCTATGTGTTGGGCATGTTCACAGGCGGGTTTATCGTCTCCCTGCTCCGCACCTGGTTGCATGGCGCGGCAAAAAAGACGTGATGTCCGATCCAGAGACCGCAACGGCCATCGGCGGCGCCGCGTCGGGCTCGCCGCAGGTCGGGGGCGCATACACCGGTTCAGCAGGAGCAGGGCATGAAGAATATCGTGATCAGTTTTGACGGCACGTGGAACACGCCGAACGAGAGCGGAGACGTGGAGCAGGGGGTGAATACCAATGTCTACACCCTGTTCGAGGCCGTGCTCGATCGCACGAGCGATCACACCGAACAACAAAAACACTACATCGCCGGGGTGGGGACGCGCTGGTACAACCGGATCCGCGGCGGTGCCTTCGGCGTGGGTCTGGATGCCAATATCAAGGCCGGCTACGCACGCCTGATCGATCTTTATGAGGACGGCGACCAAGTGTTCGTTTTGGGATTCAGTCGCGGTGCGTATTCGGCGCGCAGCCTGGTCGGCATGATTCGTAACGTGGGCTTGCTGCATGTGAATCGGCGCCGCGAGATCCATCAGGCCTACGAACTCTATCGGACCCGCGACGAAGGTGCGGACAGCCCCAGCGCCCAGACCTTCCGGGCCGCGTACTCGCGGTCCATCCCGATCCATTGCCTGGGTGTGTGGGACACCGTGGGTGCGTTGGGCGTCCCGCTGCGTTCCTTCGGCTGGTTCAACGCCCGTCGGTACGAGTTTCACGACACCGAATTGAGCGGGATCGTCGGAAACGCCTTTCATGCGCTGGCCATCGACGAACATCGCAGCAGTTATCCAGCGACCGTCTGGGACCCCCGGCGCAAGCCCCAGCAGCGTATCGAACAAGTGTGGTTTCCCGGTGCGCATGCCGACGTGGGTGGCGGTTATCGAGACCATCGCCTCGCCGATCTCGCACTGCACTGGATGGCGGAGCGCTTGATCGAGTGTGGACTGGGCCTGGACCGAAACCAGTTACCGGCGATCGGACCGCAGCATCACGGTGCCGAGATCCACGATTCCTTTGCGCTGTTCATGAAGGGGATGTATCAGCGCTTTTCAGACCGGAGCTACCGGACTCTTGGCGGCGCGACCTATGGCAACGAGAAACTGGACGATTCGGTGGATCGGCGGTTGCAGACGCGCAAGGACTACACGCCCCGCAATCCGGTGCGTCCTCACCTGAAGGGGACTCCCGGGGCGATTGCCGAGGACGTCGCGACGCTGCGCGATGTGGTGGCCCCGGTCTGAGGATCTGCTGTAGCGCTCCGGATCCGGACATCGGTTCAGCCCATCCGCAAGTCACCGAGCATCGGTTCCAGAAAATAGCCGAACAGGAACGCGACCACGGCCGCACCGCCACCCATCAGGAAGGTTTCCAACCCGCTGCGCCAACGCGGCATTTCGAGAACGATGCCCTTGACATAGCCGATGCCGAACAGGGCGACACCGGCCATGACGGCACTGGCGACGAAATGCCCGCCATCGCTGAGCACGGGTACCAGAAAGGGCAGCAGCGGCAGGGCGCCCACCAGAATGAAGATGGAAAAGGTGGCCAGTCCGGCCTTGGTGGGCGAGGGACTTTGCAGGGGCAGCCCATGTTCTTCCTGGAGCATGAAATCGGTCCAGCGCCGGCGATCCTGGGTGATGGTGTCGACAATACGCTCCAGTGTCTCGCCTTCGAAACCCTTGTTTTCGAAGATCACACGGACCTCTTCGCGTTCGCCTTCCGGGGTCTGGTCGATGTGGCGTTCCTCCTGGCGCCGGAGGCCTGCGCGCGCGTCGTGCTCGCTCTTCACTGCCTGATAATTGCTGACCCCCATGCTGAAGGCATCGGCGACCAGGCTGGCGATGCCCAACACGAAGGCGATCATCGCCGGGAGCCCGGCGCCGGCCACGCTCGCGACCACGGCGATGGTGGTGACGCAGCCGTCGATCCCCCCGAGAATCGCATCGGGCAGGTAACTCGATCGGGGTCCGTCGTCCAGGCGCTGCCGGATCGCGTCGGGTTCGTGACTGTGTTCCAGTTCCGGCATCGCATCGCCTCTTCGCAGGGAAGACGGAGGATGGAGAGCGGAGCGCGGGTCGGCCTTGCCGGCCGCTCAGAATCCCGATGGCCAGGTTTCCGGTTCGCGACGGTCGCGCTCCGGCACCGGATCCACGGGTTCCACGGCGCGGCTGCGATCGTAGTGCAGCACGGCGTCGAACTGATCGCTCAGGTGGCACCGGAAATAGTGGCTCGCCCGCTCGGAATCGGGACGATAGATCACGCCGATGGCCCGCTCGAGTCGTGGCGCGCGCAGGACTTCGCCGGCCCCGTCATCGAGCGGAAGGTAAAAGGCCTTCAGTCCGGTTCGATGAAACAGCGCCTCGTAGCTGTCGATCAGCGGGGGCCGGATCGTCTTTTCCACGGCCAAGCCGTCCCATTGCGATGCGGCGAACACGGTGCCCTCGGCGGTCGTGAAGCCGACCAGCGCGCAGGCCTCGCCATGGTGTTCGCGAACCCGCTGGCCCAGATTGTAGTCGCCGCGGGCGTGCATATCGGTGGCCCGGGCATCGCCGATGTGGGTGTTGTGTTCCCACACAGCCACCCGGGCCGTGTCGCCGGTCCAGCGGGACAGGTGCTGTTGCAGGGCGTTCAGGGTGTCGCTCATGTGGGCATCCCGCAGATTCCAGGTGTTGGACTCATGCAGGAAGATGTGGCGGTAGTAACGCTCGGCGTTCTCCACCACGCGGGCATTCTGTTGGGCGTGGAAGTGTTCTTCCTCGGCCAGGATGCCGTTGCGGCGCAGGTGCTCGGCCGCCCGGCTGCGCAGGGCCTCGAGTTGGGCCGCGGCCTCGTCTTCGCAGGCCGGCCGCTCACCCAGACTCGCGGCATAGCCGTAGCGCTGGGGATCCTCGAGATGGTCCAGACAGGCGTAGCGCTCGCGTGCCGCGGCCGCGGCATGGGGATCGCGCGGTTCCAGGTAGGCGAGCACCTGGGCGATGGATTCATAAAGGCTGTACAGATCCAGGCCATAAAATCCGGTCTGCTGCTCGAACGGTCGGTCCTGATTGTGCGCACGCAACCATTCCACAAAGGCCACGGTTTCGGCATTGCGCCACATCCACAGTGGAAAGCGGCGAAAGTCGGACAGCGCTTCTTGGGCGGATCGATCGCGGCCGAGGCCGCGAACGTAGCGATTGACCCGATAGGCCGCGGGCCAGTCGGCCTCCACGGCGACGGCGGCCAGGCCCTGCTCGAGAATCAGTCGCTGGGTGATTTCGGCCCGGCCGGAATAGAATTCATGGGTTCCGTGACTGGACTCGCCGAGCAGGATCAAGGTTTTGCCGGCGAGCCGTTGCAGCAGGGGATCGAAATCCTCCGGATGACCGTGGAGGGGCGTGGCCTGTTCGCGAAGGTGCTGCAGGATGGCATGTTCCGAGATGGTCATCGCAGGCTCCTGTAGCGGAATCAATGATGCCTCGTGTTCGCCCTGCTGAATCGATTTGACGCTGGCCGTCTCCTGGAGTTCAGGGCTTGGAGAACCAGGATTCCGGTGCGGCGAAGCGCGAGCCCGACAAAGGGCGTATTTTCCCGCCTTTCTGGCGGGTATTCGATCCGGTATTCTAATCTAACTTATTGTTTTTATGATATTCTATTCTCATTGGGTCATGTTTCCATTACGGGGCCAAGCGATTCTCTAGCCGGGTGGCTGTCCTTGCGGATGAAGGCGCAGCGGCATTTCCTGACCCTGGAGTTGTGACATCCCTATTGCCCGTTGCCGGTACCTGGCTTTCCGAAGACATGGCCTGTATCGGGTTTGTGTCTTGTGCCGACTGCAGAATGCCCATGACGAAATGCGCAACGACGGAACCACCCCCTGGGTGTTCAACCGTTAAGGCATTCCACCGTTGAAAGTCCACACCGAGGAGGTTTGTGATGACGGATAAGGTCATGTCTGTTTTCAACAAAAGCCTGCAGAGCACCGAGGAACTCCTGAAGTTGATCGAGGACGACTTGAAGCTGACCGACCGGCAGCATGCCTACCATGCGTTGCGTTCCGTGCTGATGTCGCTTCGGGATCGGCTGACCGTCGATGAGGCCACCGATCTGGGGGCGCAGCTTCCGCTGCTGGTGCGTGGGATCTACTACGAGGGGTGGCGGCCACCGGCGACACCGCAAAAATGGAAACGGGACGAGTTTCTGGAGGTCGTTCGCGAGCGTTATGCGCTGGATCTGCACAATACGCCGGAGGCGATCACGCGCGCGGTCTGGAAAGCGCTGAATGCCCAGGTCACCGAAGGGGAACTCAACCAGGTACTGACCAATCTGCCGAAGGATCTGGCCCGTTTCCTGGAGGGAACCGACGCCTGAAGGGAATGCCGAAAACCCGATGGATTGAAGACAACCAGAAAATGTTTATGCTAATTTTAGGCACCGCGTCCTTCATCAAATGGCGGCACCGGGAACCGTCTTCCCCCTGTGTTTGGTCATGAAGCCGATGTCCCTTGTGGAATCCAGGAACCCCGGAATGTCTGAAACCCAGCCCCTGCTGATCGTTGCCATCGGGGCATCTGCCGGGGGGTTGCAACCCCTGAAGGATCTGCTGGGGCCGATGCCGCGCGAGCCGCAAATGGCCTTCATCGTGGTGACGCACCTGAGTCGCAAGGGCAGCAGCATGCTGCCTGAGATCCTCGAGCGGGAAACCTGGATGACGGTCCAGGCGGCGACCGACGGCCAATGTGTGGAGCCCGGGCATGTGTATGTGTTGGCGCCCAACAACGTGCTGACCATCGAAGGGGGGTGTTTGCAGGTGTACGAACCGACCCCAGATCAGCCGGCTGAACGCAATCCCATCGATATCCTGTTCTCCGCTTTGGCGCGCGATCAGGGCCCGCTCGCGGTGGGGGTCATCCTGTCCGGCAGCGGCTCCGATGGTGCCCTCGGGCTGAAGGCCATCAAGGAGCACGGCGGCATCACCCTGGCCCAGGGCATGAACCACTCGAGCCCCAGCCACAGCGGCATGCCCTCCAGTGCGATCGCCACGGGAATGGTGGACATGATCGTGCCGGTTGAGGACATCCCGGCCCGCCTGGTCGAACTGGCGCAGACGGTTGCCAAAACCGTGGCGCCGGAGGATCTGGACGATCACCGCCAGCCGGACCTCCATGAGGTCAAACAGACCATTTGCGACATCGTGCAACAGCAGAGCGGCCACGATTTCAGTGGTTACAAGGCCTCCACCTTCCTGCGCCGCGTGCGTCGGCGCCAGAATATTCTGCGCCTGAGCGATCTCGAGGCTTATGTGCAGCAGCTGCGCACCGATCCGGACGAGGTGACCGCACTGTTTCGCGACCTGTTGATCAACGTGACCAGTTTTTTTCGAGATCTGGATGCGTTCCAGGCCCTGGCCGATCAGCTGCCCGAGGTCTTGCAAGGAAAGGGATCGGGCGAGCCCGTGCGCATCTGGATTCCGGGATGCTCGACCGGCGAGGAGGTCTATTCCATCGCCATTCTGGTGCAAGAGCACTTGCGGCAGCTCGAGCGGCCTCCCGAGGTGCAGATCTTCGCCACCGACATCGATGCGGCCGCGCTCGGTGTGGCCCGCAGCGGCCGCTATCCGGCGGCATTGCTGGAGGCGGTGCCGTCCGAGTGGTTGGAGCGCTACTTCACGCGCGAGGGGATGGTGGCCTACCGGGTGATCAAGGAGCTGCGCACCCTGTGTGTTTTCTCCGCCCACAGTCTGGTGAAGGATCCGCCGTTTTCGCGCATCGACCTGATTTCGTGTCGCAATCTGCTGATCTACCTGACCGCCGACCTGCAAGACCGTGTGTTTCCGCTGTTCCACTACGCGCTGCGCCCGGGTGGCCTTCTGTTCCTCGGCTCGGCGGAGAACATCGGCCACAGCACGGAACTCTTCGATGTGGTGGATAGCCACCACCGCATCTTCCAGCGCAATGACGACACCCAGATCGCGGTGCCGTTCCCGGTGTATCGGGCCGGGGACCACCGGCCCACCGTGATGACAGCAGCCCCCGCGCATGCCAAGCCCTCGCAGGAAGGACTGCGGCGAATGGCGGATACCCGGGTGCTGGAGCGCTACGCTCCGCCCTTTGTGGTGATCGACGACGCCGGGGATGTGCTGCATTACTCCGGACGGACCGGCAAGTACCTGGAATCGCCGACCGGCGCCCCGACGCGCCAGCTGATCCTTCTGGCGCGCAAGGACTTCCGGGCCGAGTTGTCCTCGGCGTTGTTCGACGTGCGCCAGACGCG
>PWGH01000054.1 GCA_003555285.1 Thioalkalivibrio sp. | reverse complement strand
GCGACGCGCCAGATCGGCCTCGGCGCTCGCGCGGTCGATCTCCATCGCGAGCAGCCGGTCCTCCAGGCGTTCGACCTCGAGCTCGGCGCTCAACACGTCCTGCTGGCTCGCGCGTCCGGCGGCGAATTCGCGCTCGGTGATCGCGATCAGCTCCGCGAGCAACGCGCGGTTGCCGTCGAGCACATCGAGTGCGGCCTGGCGGTAGTGCAGATCCAGGTAGGCGCGCCGTACCCCCTGGATGACCGCGCGCTCGGCGGCTCGGGCCCGGGCCGCGTCGCCGGCCGCCAGCGCCGACTCCTGCGCACCGGCCAGGCGCCGGGTGTCACCACGGGGGAAGGTCTGGCGCAGACCCAGGCGCAGTTCGGTCATCGGATCGTCGGCCAGGCGCAGCGTATCCGCCGGCACATCCATCAGCTCGACGCTCAGGGCCGGGTCGGGGAGTTGCGCGGCCGCCACCGCCGCCTCTGCGCGCGCCGCGGCCAGATCCTGAAAGCGCCGGATGGCCGGATCCGTGGCCCGGGCCAGGTCCTGCGCCTGATCCAGGCTCAGGGGGGCGGCCGCCAGCGCCGGCGAGGCCGCCGCCGGCAGGCACAGCAACGCCGCCAGCAGGAGGCCGAGCCTCCGGTGATGTCTCTCGAACATGGTCCCATCCTCGTCACAGGGCACGATGGCCCCAGGGAAAACCGGTGGCCACGAGGCGCCGTCAGGCGGCGGGATCGGGCCTCATCGGGTCAGACGAGGAGGGATCTGGGAGGGCGGATTTCGCGGGTGGGAGGGTGCCCCTGCACCGCGATCCGGACCACACTCGGGCGGTCATTGGAGGCGGGTTCACCGCCAAGCAGGGGGGCCGGCAACGGCGGGACCGCGCAGGCGGCGCATCCAAGGCACGATGCGGCAGCGGAATGGCAAGATGAATGGGGAGATGAATGGGGAGATGAATCCGAGTCGGATCCGATAGGGCGGGACTGGGCACCGTGCTTCATGCAGTCATGGAGGGCGGTCGCCGACGCCGGATCCGGATCGCCACTGGCACCGTGAGCCCAGACCATGTGCAGCGGTGCGACCAGCAACGCCAGCACGGTCAGGAGTCGAACCAGCATTCGGGACCAACGAAGCATGAAGCCCGCCACTGTGCGCACGGCGATCCTTTGCGGATCAGGTCCACTATGCCGCATCGATGTACTCAAGGAAAGGAATACGACCCACGTGCCGACTTAGTGCCGTCCGTGCGCAAGTCTCGTTATTCCAGCCTCTCCACCTCGACCTGCTCAATCAGCGCCTCGACGTCGGCACGGCGGCACAAGGCGGTGGCCGCGGTATGGACGGCGGCCGCGCCCGCGGCCACCGCCCGACGCGCCGCCACCTCCAGCGATTCGCCGCGCGCGAGCCCGAGGGCGAGGGCGCCGACCGTGCTGTCGCCGGCACCGACCGCGCTGCGCACCTCGACCTGCGGGGCCTGCAGGTGCAAGCGCACGCCCTCGCCGACCACCAGCGCCCCTTCGCCCCCGAGGCTGAGCACCACAGCCCGCGTCGCTTCGCGCTCGACCAAGTCGCTTGCGAAGGCCAGCTGCGCGGCGCGATCGGGCAGGTCGCGGCCCGCCAGTTCCCGGGCCTCCTTCAGGTTGGGCTTGACCAGAAAGACGCCTTCCCGCAGCGCGGCCTGCAACGGCGCGCCGGAACTGTCCAGGATCAACCGCGCCCCCGCCTCGCGAACCCGGTGCGCCAGGCGTTGCATGAAATCCGCCTGCAATCCGGGCGGCATGCTGCCGGACAGCACCGCGATGTCGATGCCGGCCAAGGCACTCCCGATACTGTCGAGCGCCGCATCGGCCGCGGTGGCGTCGAATTCGGGACCCGGGAGCACGAAGCGATACTGCTCGCCGCTGTCGGTTTCGGTGACGTTGATCGACAACCGGGTCTGGCCGGGTGCCGACAGCACGGCACAGGCGATGCCTTCGACATCGAGCAGTTCCTCGTACAGCTCACCGAGACCGCCGCCGAGTGCCATCCAGGCGGTGCTGGAACCGCCCAATTCGGCGATCACGCGCGATACGTTCACGCCACCGCCGCCCGGATCGAAGTGCGGCGCCCGGCAGCGCAGCTTCGGACCGGGCTCGACGCGGGCCGTTTCGGCGGACAGGTCCAGGGCCGGATTCAGGGTGATGGTGAGGATCTCGTGCGCCATCACCGGCTACACCGACCCAGGGACCCGATGGATCGGCTTCCCCTCCAGAAAGGCATGGGTATTCTCCAGGGTCGTGTCGAGGATGCGCCGGACGGCTTCCCGGGTATTGAAGGCGTTGTGCGGCGTAATGATCACATTGTTCAGCCGCAACAACGCATGGCCGGCCAACAGGCCTTGCAGATCGTGCTCCTGGTTGTAGACCGCGCGCAGCGTCTCCGCGTCGTCGCGGATCACTGGCTCCTCCACCAGCACGTCGAGCCCGGCACCGCGCAGTTTCCCCGCCGCCAGCGCCTCGGCGAGGGCGCCGGCATCGACCACGTCGCCGCGCGCGGTGTTCAGCAGCACGGCACCGTCCTTGATCCGGGCGAATTGCTCGGTCCCGATCATGCCGACGGTCTTCTCGGAGGCCGGCACGTGAATCGAGATCACATCGGCCTCGGCGAGCAGGTCCTCCATCGACCGGTAGGTGAATCCGATCTCCCGCGCCGCTTCCTCGTTGGGCTTCAGGTCGGTGGCCAGCACTTCCATGCCAAGCCCTCGCGCCAGACGGCAGGTATGCAGGCCGATCGCGCCGGTGCCGATCACGCCCATCACCTTGCCGTGGATCTCGAAACCGGTCAGGCCGGTGTTGGAAAAATCGCCGCGACGGGTCCGTTCGGAGGCCTCGGGGATGCGGTGTGCGATCGCGAGCAGCAGCGCCATCGCGTGTTCCGCCACCGTGTGATCGCCGTAGGTGGGTACGCAGCTGACTGGGATGCCGCGCTCGCGGCAGGCTTCGACATCGATGTGGTCGAAGCCGGTGGAGCGCGTGGCTATGAAGCGAAGCTGGGGCATCGCATCCAGCACCGCCTGATCAATCCGGGAATAGATGAAGGTGACCAGGATCTCGGCGTCGGCATGGTCGGCGGCATTGTCCGCATTCAGGGCTTCCCGACGGTAGGCGATATCGTGCTCGGCCTCAAGGTCCTTGAAGGCCTCGCGCTCCTGACGCTCGATTTCAAACAGAACCATTTTCATGCGGCCTCCTCAACGAGTCGGGCTTGCACTCCCAAGTGATTCCGGCCGGAGTTAAGTGGCTCCGGACCGGGCGAATCGCCGTTCAGGCGGCTTCACAGGGCAACTCGATCCCCTCGGGCACCGGACCGATATAACGGCTGGCCAGAGGATGAAGGTCCGCGTCGAGGTCGTAGACCAGCGGAATCCCCACGGGGATCTCGACCTGCGGAATCACCTCGTTGGCAATTCCATCAAGCATCTTCACGATGCCGCGCAGGGAATTGCCATGGGCCACCACCAGCGGCGTGTGGCCTCGGCCGAGCGCGCGCAGGATCGAGCCCTTCCACGCGGGCTCGAGCCGGGCCACCGTGTCCTTCAGGCTTTCACCGTGCGGCAGATCCTTGCGCGGGACCTCGGCATAACGCGGGTCGTGGCCGGGGAAACGCGGATCCGCCGGATCGAGTTGCGGCGGCCGCACATCCCAGGATCGACGCCAGGCCTGCACCGCCTCCGGGCTGACCAGTTCGGCCATCTCCTTCTTATTGAAACCCTGCAACGCGCCGTAGTGGCGCTCGTTCAGACGCCAGTCCCGGACCACCGGCAACCAAGCAAGATCCATCGCGTCAAGCGCGATCCACAGGGTTCGGATGGCCCGGATCTGCACCGATGTGAAACACAGATCCGGCGTCAGTCGCTCCTGGATCAGGGTCCTGCCAGCATCGGCGGCCTGCCGCCGGCCGGTGTCCGTCAGGTCGACGTCGATCCAGCCGGTGAACAGGTTGGACCGGTTCCAGAGGCTTTCGCCGTGACGGATGAGGATGATCTGAGGCATCGCGCACCTCCTGCGGCTAGCGGCACCGGGTGCCGGTGAAACGCTCTGCGCCAGCGCAGCCGAGCCCCGGGAGGCACTCCAGATCTGCGCTCCGACTTGCTCCTTGGTATTGGCCGACTTTATGGATACACCCTCACCATAAACCGTGTGCGCAGGGGGAACAAGACACGGTGAACGGCGCGCAGCGGCATCCCCCCCGGATTTTAATTGCACCGGGTTTCAAGGCATCCGATCCCCGCTTCACGAACCCCGGCGATTCACTCCCTTGAGCGGCCCATGTTGGCGGGAATCTACCCCGACTTTCCCCGCGAACCGACCGGCAGACCGCGAAGGTTTACCTAGGGAATCCACGGCCGGGTAAAAATCCCTAGGTAAATTGCAGTCTTAACCCGAATCATCCGCACCCTTATCGTGCGCCCTCATCGTCCTACATGCCGTCGGGTCTGTCGGCACCTTCCCCAATGCGGATGGGCAGGCCCGATCACCCCCTGCGAATGCCTCAAGCAAACGCCTTCCAAGGAGACGTGAATGCACGATTCAATCGACGACACCCAGTGGATCCACGTAGAGGTATGGCTGGATGTCGGCGAGCGCAGACTGGTTCGGGCACAGGCGCGGCAGCTGTGCCTCAGCGGCGCCTTCATCGAATATACCGGGCCGGTCCAGGATCGTTGCGTCCAGGTGATTATTCCCCCGCTGTACAACGGCGTTGGAGGGAATACGGTGGATGGATTCGACACCGTTGACGCGCTGCAGGGCGGCCATCGGACCGTGGGTCTGGTGGCCAAGCGGTTACCCGACGGCATCTGGGTGCGATTCAGTCGCGAACTGCGTTCCCTCTCCGACGTGTTGATCCCGCACCGCGATGCGTGCCTTCCGCTCGCGGCCTGAGGCGTGCCGGGGCTCGCCCTCGTGCCGGCCCCGCCCTGCGTCGATGCCGCCCTGCGCAGGCGCCGTCCAACGCCTCCCTGAACAGAGTCCCCTGAACAGAGGAATCGATCATGGCCAACACCCCCTTCACGACCCCCAATAGCGACGAAGCCCACGACAAGGACTTCCAGACCACCGAAGACAGCAAGTCGGCGCAACTGGAAACCTATCGCAGCGATGCCGAAAATCATGACCTGCGCACGAACCAGGGGCTGCGCATTGCCGACAATCACAATTCGCTGAAAGCGGGGGACCGGGGCCCGACGCTGTTGGAGGATTTCATCTTCCGCGAGAAGGTCAACCACTTCGACAACGAGCGTATTCCGGAGCGCATCGTGCATGCGCGCGGGGCCGGCGCGCATGGCTATTTTCAACCGTATGAGAATGCCGCTCAGTATTCCAAGGCCGGGCTCTTTCAGGACCCGAACAAGCGCACACCGGTCTTCGTGCGCTTCTCCACGGTGCAGGGGTCGCGGGGCTCCAACGATACGGTGCGGGATGTGCGCGGTTTCGCGACCAAATTTTACACCGAGGAAGGCAACTGGGATCTGGTCGGCAACAACCTGCCGGTGTTCTTCATCCAGGACGCGATCAAGTTTCCCGACTTCGTGCATGCGGTGAAGCCCGAGCCGCACAACGAGATCCCGATGGGCCAGTCTGCCCACGACACCTTCTGGGACTTCGTGTCGCTGATGCCGGAATCCACGCACATGGTGCTGTGGGCGATGTCCGATCGCGCTTTCCCGCGCCATTACCGGAACATGGAGGGCTTCGGGGTGCACAGCTTCCGGTTGATCGACAAGGAAGGGACGGCGCGCTTCGTCAAGTTTCACTGGAAACCGGTGGCTGGAACGTGCTCGCTGGTATGGGACGAGGCCCAGAAGCTGTGGGGCCGGGATCCGGACTTCAATCGCCGGGCAATGTGGAATGACATCGCGAACGGCGATTTCCTCGAATACGAGCTGGGGATTCAGGTGGTCGAGGAAGCGGACGAACACCGCTTTGATTTCGACATCCTCGACCCCACCAAGATCATCCCCGAAGAACAGGTGCCGGTGACGCTGATCGGCAAGCTGGTGTTGAATCGCAATCCCGACAATTTCTTCGCCGAAACCGAGCAGGTGGCCTTCAATCCGGCCCACATCGTGCCGGGCATCGATTTCAGCAACGACCCGCTGCTGCAGGGCCGGCTGTTCTCCTACCTCGATACCCAGATGCTGCGCCTGGGCGGGCCGAACTTCCACGAGATTCCGATCAATCAGCCGGTCTGCCCCTTCCACAACAACCAGCGCGACGCGATGCATCGCCAGACCATCAACAAGGGCCAGGCCGCCTACGAACCCAACTCGATCGATGGCGGCTGGCCGCGGGAGACGCCGCCGGCGCCGGACCACGGCGGCTTCGAGACCTACCACGAGCGCGTCGATGCGCACAAGATCCGGGCTCGCAGCGCGTCCTTCGGCGACCATTACTCGCAGGCCACGTTGTTCTGGAACAGCCAGAGCGAGGTCGAGAAGGAGCACATCATCGAGGCCTACAGCTTCGAGTTGTCCAAGGTCACTCGGCCCTGGATCCGCGAGCGGGTGATCCAGGAGATCCTGCCGAACATCGATCTGGAACTGGCCCGCCGGGTCGGGGCGATGCACGGGATCGAGACCCCCACCCAGAAGCCGGCACCGGCGGCCCAGTTAGGCACCAGTTCCCAACAGACCTCGCCATTACTGAGTCTGATGGCCCGCCTCCCGGGAAACATTCGCGGTCGCAAGGTCGCCATCCTGGTGGCCGATGGCGTGGACGGGGCTCAGGTCGAGGCCCTGCAGGCCCGACTGGAGGCCGAGGGCGCCCAGGGATTGATCATCGCCCCGAGCATGGCGCCGGTCATGACCGCCGACGGCCAGTCCCTGACGCCGGATGCGATGCTGACCGGCCAGCCCTCGGTGACCCTGGATGCGGTCATCGTCCCAGGCGGCGATCAGGGGGCGGCAGCGCTTGCCGCGTCGGGGGCCGCGCAGTATTACGTGCTGGAGGCCTTCAAGCACCTGAAGGTGATCGTCGCCATCGACCGGGCGCAGGACCTGCTGACCGCCGCCGGACTACCCATCCAGCAAGAGGACGGCGTCGTGCTGGGGGCGACAGTGGACGATGTGTTTGCCACCTTCAGCCAGACCCTCGGCCAGCACCGGGTCTGGTCCCGTGCCGGCAAGGCCGCAAACACGCCAGCCTGAGCAGTGGATCGCCCAACGCAGTAAAACCATGGAGGTCAACATGAGCGAAGACATGGTGGACGTAACGATCCACATCGACGAGACGATCGATTCCGAGCAGCGGACCGGAATCGCCGACCGGCTGCGCGCGACCAACGGCGTAATGGCCGCATCCAGCCACGAGAGCCAGCCGCACCTGATGGTGGTCGAATATGACCCCGCAATCATCGACAGTCAGCAGATCCTGGACGCCGTGCTGGCGACGGGCGTGCATGCGCAGCTGATCGGCATGTAATCCCTCGTTCGCTCATCCGGCCGGATCGGTCCAGGAAGACCGGTCCGGCCAGTCCGATTCGCGCGGGGCACCGGCTGTCAGATCGGCGGGGCCAAGGGACGGCCCGAACCCGGGCGCGCGGGACTCTGCTATTCTTCGGCCCATGCGTGGTCTCGTTCCCCCCGATCCGGAAACCGGCGTCTCGACGCCGCATTTTGCGGTGGTCTACATGCCCGGGCGCACCCGCAAGCGCTTTCCCGCCGGGTGCGTGCAGGTGGCTGCCAGCCGCGAGCAAGCCCTTACCGACGCCGAACCCGCGCAGCGTCGGTTCGCGGCCCGGGTCCTCGGGCCCTCGAAGTCCTCGGAAGGCCAATCCCTGTATTACCTGCTGGAGTGGCTGGACGCGGCGGCCATGCCCTGAACGGCGTCAGCGTAAGGGCTGGTACTGGCTGGGGTATTCCGGTGCGCGGAATTCCATCCCACCAGTTTCCGGCCCGCTGTATTCCGGAAACTGGTAATCCAGCGGTGGAAATTCCGGGGCCGAATAGCCACCAGGCTGGGGTCCCCGCATCTGGGCATCAGGCCACCGCGGTTCCTGCATCGGAAAGTCCGGCATCGGTTCCCGCATCTGGGCATCAGGCCACTGCGGATCCCGCCGATATTCGCGCGAGCGGGGTTCGGGCTGAAACCCTCGGGCGTCCTGATGTCGACGCTCGAGCTCCTGGATCCGTCGCTCGAGCTCCTGGATCCTCTGTTGTGCCGGGTCCTCGGCTGCCCACGGATCCCGCATCGTTGGGCTTCGGGCACCAAAGCGGTCCTCAGGGGCCCCCCATGGCGTCTCGTAGGCACGGGATGGCGGCACCATGCCTTCCAAGGACCGGCCCGGCTGCTCATGGGGCTGGACGTAAGGCGCATAGGGCGGCGGACCGAACGGCGGAACGCGAGGCTGCCCGTAGGGTGCATAGCCCGGCGGGATCGGTCCATAGCCCGGACCCGCTGGGCCGTACCCCGGTGGGCCGTACAGGTCGCTCGCGCTGCGATCCCGTTCGGTGCCACCGCCCCACCACTGGCTCGGGTTCATCATGTCGCCGAAATTAATCGCCTGTGCCGGACTCACAAGAACGGCAAGCGCCAGTAGCGCGACGAAGATTCCCCACTTGAGTTGCCCGCCTTTGCTCATGCGCCTGTCTCCATACAGTGGTTACGAGAACCATGGCTATAGCGCAAGTTTATCATTCAGGAAAGGAAAACGCGGTCAGGACGGGAAAACACCGGTGCGAGAGGGACACCCGGGTGGGGAGCAGGCCGTCGTGCCGGCAACGGTCACGCCAAGACCGGCCGTTGCCGCTTGTGCCGGGGATCCCAGGTCCCCGCGAAGCCGAGCGGGGTCCCTGACGGCATAGGGAGATTGGCGGGGCGCACGACGACGCCCACCCGGTCAACCTCAGTGGCGAATCAGGTCCAGAAATTCCTTGCGGGTCCGCGGGTCGTCCCGGAACGCACCGAGCATCACCGAGGTGGTCATGGAGGAGTTCTGTTTCTCAATGCCGCGCATGGTCATACACATGTGCCTGGCCTCGATGACCACCCCGACGCCCCGGGCCTCGGTGACCTGCAGGATCGCCTCGGCGATCTGCCGGGTCATGTTCTCCTGAATCTGCAACCGGGCGGAGAACATGTCCACGATCCGGGCGATCTTTGACAGGCCGATCACCCGTCCATTGGGCAGGTAGGCCACGTGGGCCTTGCCGATCACCGGCAGAATGTGGTGCTCGCAGAGCGAATAGAGCTCGATGTCCTTCAACAGGACCATCTCGTCGTTGTCCGAGGCGAACAGTGCGTTGTTCACGATCTCGTCGAGATCCTGATGATAACCCCGAGTCAGATACTGCAAGGCCTTGACCGCGCGCAACGGGGTATCCAGCAGTCCCTCGCGCTGTACATCTTCCCCCAGTCCCTGAAGCAGTTCGCGATAATGGCCCGACAAGGTCTCTGCGCTTGCCAACGGGGGGCTCACCACGGGGTCTTCACGGTCTTCGTTGTCCGAAATCTTCATCGGTCGGGTCAGGGGACTCATCACAACCTCCTGGGTTGGTAGCAGCATGCCTTCACTAGGCACTCAGACTGGCAAAAACGCCTGATACTAAGGTTATCAGGGCGCCCACGGTCAAATACCCACGTAGCTTGATGTACCCGGGCGGCAGTCTACGGGCGTCGAGGCTGACGCGATCCACCGCGAAGACCAATGGAAACAGCAGCGCGAAAATCACCAGCGCCGGCGTCAACGGAAGCAGCCAGGCCAGCCAGGCTGCCACCGCCGGAATCACCGCCCAGACCGGCCCGGATGCGCCGAGCACCCGATGACGGCGATCCGCGAGGTAGAGGCCCCAGTGCACGGCGCCGAGAAAGGACAGGATCACCACCGCGTATGCGCCGAGTGCATGCAGGGCAAAGGCCTGCCACGGCGGTTCCAGTACCCAGGCGATGGCCCCGAAGAAGAAGAAGGGAATCAGGCCCGAATACCCGAGCAGCGCGAGCAACGGCGTTGGCGCTCCGGTGGCAGGGGCGTTGGACGCGGCCGCCGCCGCGGGCCGCGGTTCGTGGAGGTGGCGACGCAATTCGGGAAGCCCACCGATCACACCGTCCCGATGCAGGAACATCGGCAGCATCGAGAACCCCGCCCGCTGCTGCAGGGCATGAAAGCGCGCCCGGTTTTCCGCTGAACCCATGCCCCACTCGACACGTTGCCAACGCCCGGGCCGCTGCGCATTCAGCAATTCTTCGGCCTCGCGCAGGTCGGTGATACCCGAGGTAATCGCGACGATCTCGTGGTCCTGCAGGACGGCGGCCACGTCCTCCGGCCAATCTGCCGGCGCCGCACTCATCGAGCCGCTCCGAGGGTACCGAGGGCCAATGACGCAGCCGACGACGGGGGCCATGGCGGCAAAAACACGGGTAGGATGGGCATCATGGTTCTCCGGCAGGCGTCCGCTGCGATTTACAGCTATTGTACAATTCATGTATAAATATTTCCAGACGCAGATCGAAGGACGACTGGCCATGGAACAACAACGCATTGCGGTCATCGGTGGTGGCATTTCCGGCTTGGCGACGGCCTGGCTGCTGCAGCGCCACCATGAGGTCCGGCTGTTCGAACGCGAACCCGACCTGGGCGGGCATGCGCACACCGTGGAGATCCCGGATGCCCAGGGTCCGGTGGCCGTCGACACCGGTTTCGTCGTCTACAACGAACGCAATTATCCGTTGCTGACCCAACTGTTCGCCACCCTCGGGGTGCCGACCCAGGAAACCGAGATGTCGTTCTCCTATGCCTTGCAACCCGGCGGGATCGAGTATGCGGGCAGCAGCCTGAACACCCTGTTTGCGCAACGGCGCAATCTGCTGCGGCCACGGTTCCTGCGCATGACCGCGGACATCCTGCGCTTCAACCGGCTGGGCAAGCGCCAGTTGGCCGAACCGGAGATGGGGCCGGCGACGGGTCACCGCCTGCTCGGCGACTTTTTGATCGAGCATCGCTTCGGCCGCGGCTTCATCGAGGATTATCTGTTGCCGATGGCCGCCGCAATCTGGTCCTGTCCCACGGCCACCTTGCGCCGCTTTCCGGTGCGCGGCTTTCTCGAATTCTTCCGCAACCACGGCCTGCTCGACCTCGGAGGCCGCCCGCAGTGGCGCACCGTCATCGGCGGCAGCCAGACCTATGTACAGCGGCTTGCGCAGACGCTGGTACCCGGCAGCGTGTTCCATCACGGCGTGCAACGGATCCACCGCCTCGGTGCGGACTGGCAGGTGACCACCGCCCAGGGTACCGATCGCTTCGATGCCGTGGTCTTCGCCTGCCATGCCGATACGGCCCTGGCCCTGTTGGCGGCACCGACGCCCGAACAGGCCGCCGTGCTCGGCGCCTGCCGATTCCAGGACAACCGCGCCCTGTTGCACACCGATATCCGGCTGATGCCGAGTTCACCCCGGGTGTGGTCGGCATGGAATTATCTGGCGCAACGCCAGGACGTGAGCGAGACGGCCGTTTCCGTGTCCTACTACATGAACCGACTGCACCGCCTCGATCGGCGTACGCATTATATGGTCAGCCTGAACCCCTGGCAGGAGCCGCACCCCACCACGGTGCTCGGCGAATACCACTGGCGGCATCCGGTGCTGGATGCACCGGCGATCGCCGCCCAGGATCGGATCGAGGCCATTCAGGGGCAGGATGGCCTTTACCTTGCCGGCGCATGGACCGGGTACGGCTTCCATGAGGACGGCCTGCGTTCGGCCGTACGGGTCGCCCGCTGCCTGGGTATCGCGCCGCCCTGGGAGGCTGCAAGTTCGCTCGCCAGCCGGCCTGCCCTCGTCCAGAACGCCCAGAACGGCACGGATCGGGCCGCCTGATGACCGCAGCCCTTCTTTATGACTGTCAGGTCATGCATCAACGCGTGTTTCCGGTCGCCTACCGCTTCCGCTACCGGGTGTTCAGCGTCCTGTTCGATATCGATCAGGTCGGGACCCTGGCCGAGACGCGACGCTGGTTTTCGGTCAACCGTTTCAACCTGTTCAGCCTGTACACACGGGACCACGGGCGCCGGGACGGAAGCCCGTGGCGCCCCTGGATCGAGGCGAAGCTGGCTGAGCAGGGCATCGAACTCGGTGGCGGCCCGATTCGCCTGCTGGCGATGCCGCGTCTGCTCGGCTATGCCTTCAACCCCCTCAGTGTCTGGTACTGCGAGGATCGCGACGGCCGCCCGCGCGCGGTGCTGCTCGAGGTGCGCAACACCTTCGGCGAGCATCATCACTACCTGTTGCACGCCGCCGGCGCACCGATGGCGTGGCCGGTCCAGGGGCAAAAGCCCAAGCGCTTCCATGTATCGCCGTTCATCGACATGAACGCGGCCTATGCCTTTCGTCTCGGCGCGCCGAGCCCGCGGCTGCAAATCGGCATCCGGGAATTTCAGGACGAGCGCCTGATGCTGATCGCGAACCAGTCCGGACGGGCCCGACCGTTCACCGATCGGGCCCTGCTGCACATCCTGTTCACCATGCCCTGGGCGACCCTGAAGGTCATGGTGCTGATCCATTGGCAGGCCTTGAAGATCTGGTGGCGTGGCGGCCGCTACCATAGAAAACCCGATGCCCCCGACCAGGAGATCAGTTGATGGCCGGCGATCCCGTTTCCGTGCATTCCCGTGAAACCGCGCAGGGGCAGGGCCGCCTAGCCCTGCCCCTGCACTGGCTGGCCCGGCGCCTGGCCAGCACCGAGCGCGGTCGGCTTACCCTGATCGATGGCACCGGCAACCGGACCGAGGTGCAGGGCACGGGCGCCGGGGCCGAGGCGGTCTGGCATTTCCGCCGCCCCTGGCGGGCACTGCTGCGGCTGCTGCGTCGCGGCGAGATCGGCTTTGCCGAGGGCTACATCGCCGGGGATTGGAACACCCCCGATCTGCAGGCCCTGATGCAGTTCACCGTGGACAACGAGGCGCCCCTGACACCCATGGCCACCCGTCCAGCCTGGCAGCGGCACCTGGACCGCCTGCGCCACCGCCTGCGCCGCAACAACCGGCGCGGCAGCCGCGCCAATATCCGATTCCATTATGACCTCGGTAACGAGTTCTACCGGCAGTGGCTGGACTCCACCATGTCCTACTCCTCGGCCCTGTTCAGCAAGGGTGACGAGGCCCTGGAGACTGCGCAGCAGCGCAAGTACCAGCGCCTGCTGGAACGCCTGGACGCCGAGCCCGGGGCACATTTACTGGAGATCGGCTGCGGCTGGGGCGGCTTCGCGGAGGCGGCCGCGCGTCAGGGCTATCGCGTAACCGGAATCACACTCTCCCGGGACCAGCTCGAGTATGCTCGCGCCCGCATCGAACGCGCGGGGCTGTCGGCCCAGGTGGAGTTGCGGCTGCAGGATTATCGAGACCTACAGGGATCCTTCGATCACGTCGTGTCGATCGAGATGTTCGAGGCGGTGGGTGAGGAATGGTGGCCCACCTATTTCGCCAAGCTGCGCGACTGCTTGCGCCCCGGGGGTCGGGCCGCACTGCAGGTGATCACCATCGACGAACACGAATTCGCCCGCTACCGCGGCAGCGTGGACTTCATTCAGATGTACATCTTCCCGGGCGGCATGCTGCCCCCGGTACCGCGCTTCAACGCCTTGGCCGAGGCCGCCGGCCTCCGGCGTCGGGAGCAGGACTTCTTCGGAAGCGATTATGCGCTGACGCTCCGACGCTGGTTCGAGGAGGTGCGCCGTTCGGCCGGCATCATCCAGGCCCTCGGGTACGACGAACGCTTCCTGCGCATGTGGCGCTACTACCTGGCCTATTGCGAGATCGGCTTTCGCTCCGGCCGCGTCGATCTGATGCAGACCATCCTCGAACGCCCCGTCTCCGAGGCCCGCCGCCTTTGAGGCCCCCGCCATTGAAAACCCGCCTCTGAAAACGCGTCTCTGAAGGATCCGGCCCCTACGGCCAGGGTGCCTCGCCAATCGGTTCCCACGACGCAAAACGGCTTCCGCCTACGGATCACTACGCCTGTCGCGACATCAAGACTTAACGATAACCTGCTAGTCTTTCGACCATTAGCCCTCAAGGTGATCGTTTTGCGTCCAAGCCAAAAAATTCCCTGCAGCTTTCTCCCGCAGAAACTACACTCCTGGAAAAACCCTGATCAGCAAGGAGGATCTCAAGCCGACCTCTACCGGAACTCCCCACAGAACCGCAGGAGCCGCATGATCGGCCGCTCCCGCCAAGGAAAGACAAACATGTGCCGAATCCGGATTCGCGAGGCCAGTTGGCCCGCCGACAGAGAGGCCCTCGAGGCCATACGCTGCGAAGTCTTCATCAGGGAACAGGGTGTTCCGCGTGGGCTGGAATTCGACGGCCGGGACACCAGCGCCCTGCATTGGCTGGCGCTCGCGGAGGACGACCGTCCGGTCGGAACCCTGCGTCTGCTGGCCAGCGGCCAAATCGGACGCCTCGCGGTCAGCGCCTCCGAACGCGGACAGGGCATCGGCTCGCGCCTGCTGCATCATGCCATTGCTGCCGCTGAGGCCCATGGCTGGAACGAGGTCTGGCTGAACAGCCAGCATGCCCGGCGCAGTTTTTACGCCCCCTTCGGATTCATCGTGATCAGTGATGTCTTCCAGGAGGCCGGCATCCCCCACCAGCGGATGCTGCGGCAATTGAATCAGCGGCCACGGCTGGCCATGACCGGCTAGCCGAGCCGGTCCGAGCGATTTCACGCAACCCGGGAGGCCCCCTTGACGGATGCAACGGAGGCGCAGGAGCGCGCCGACGCCCTGGAAGAGGCCGGTGAACGGATTCAGGGCCTGCTGGCAAATGCCCGGCGGCGCATCTGGGTCCACACCCGCTGTCGTCTTCTGGTCCATCTACCGGCGATCCACCTGGCCCGACACCTGTCCCGTGTCGCCCGGCGCACCCGGCATGCCGATCTGCGCCTGCTGATCGATGACGACCTGGCGCTGAAGACCGCCGATCCCGATCTCACCCGGACCGTCACCCGACTCCCCACGGCCATCCAGGTCCGTTGCCTGGTGCCCGAGACGGAGGTGCCGGCCATGCTGCGCCTGGTGGTGGATCGGAGTGCGTGGCTGTTCCTGCAGCAACAGCGCAGCACCGTTGCCCTCACGGCGGCGACTCGCGATCCGGCCGGAACCCGAGTCGCCGCCGAGCGCTTCGACGCCGACTGGGCCGTCGGCTCGCAGGCACTGGAACTGCGTGCGCTGATGCTTTGACCTCGTTTGGGCTACAATCCCGGCGCACTCGAGAACGCCGGTTGGCCCCGCAATCCCGCACGGCGCAGGCCGGTCCCCGCATCCCGTTCCGGAACCGCCCTGACAGGTTGTAAGCATGAGCACAACACCCGCAGCCCCCTCCCCCATTGGCGCCGTCCAGGCACTGCCCGACGCCAACGGCTTCTTCGGACCCTACGGCGGGCAGGCCATTCCGCCCACACTGAAGACCGTGATGGACTCGATCGCCGCGGCCTATTTCGCGATCCGGGAGACCGCAGCCTACCAGGACGAATTGACCGATCTGCATACGCACTACGTCGGTCGGCCGAGCCCCGTGTATCACGCCCGGCGCCTGAGCGCCTACGCCGGCGGCCAGGCCGAAATCTACCTGAAACGTGAGGACCTGAACCACACCGGGGCGCACAAGATCAACCATGCGCTCGGCGAGGCCCTGCTGGCCAAGCACATGGGCAAAACCCGGGTGATCGCCGAGACCGGCGCCGGCCAGCACGGTGTGGCGATGGCCACCGCTTGCGCTCTGGTCGGCCTGCCTTGCGAGATCCACATGGGTGCGGTGGATATCGCCAAAGAACATCCGAATGTCACCAAGATGAAGATCCTGGGTGCGCAACTGATCAGCGTCGACACCGGCACCCGAACCCTGAAGGATGCGGTCGACAGCGCTTTCGAGGCGTATATGCAGGATCCGGAACACTACTTCTATGCGATCGGTTCGGTGGTCGGCCCACATCCCTTCCCGATGATGGTGCGGGATTTCCAGGCGATCGTCGGTCGTGAGGCCCGCGCCCAATTCCAGACGATGACCGGGGGCCTGCCCGATTACGTGGTCGCCTGCATCGGCGGCGGCTCCAACGCGATGGGCATCTTTTCCGGCTTCCTGGACGATGCCGGCGTGCGCCTGGTGGGCGTGGAACCGTCGGGCCGGGGCCTGGCGATCGGCGATCATGCGGCCACGCTGAGCTATGGGCGACCCGGCACCATGCACGGATTTCACTCGTACATGCTGCAGGACCCACAGGGTGAACCCCAGCCGGTCTATTCGATCGCCTCAGGGCTTGATTATCCCTCGGTGGGTCCGGAGCACAGCTACCTGAAGGACATCGGCCGCGCCGAGTACCATGCCGTGGACGATCGCGCCTGCCTCGAGGCCTTCATGGACCTGTCCCGGCGCGAGGGCATCATCCCCGCGCTGGAATCCGCTCATGCGGTGGCCTGGGTACTGCAGCAGGCGCGCACGGCCCCGCGGGGAACGCGTTTCCTGCTGAACCTGTCCGGACGGGGCGACAAGGACGCCGATTTCGTCGCGGCCGAATTGGGACTTTGAGCCCGGCCAAGCGCCTCGTGCGCTGTCGAGAGCGGTCCAAGCCGCGGCCCAAATACCTTGTTTAGCCGTGTGGGCTTTGACTTGGCGGCACGGGCCTCAGACACTGTGATCGGGATCGCGATTCGGAACCGGCCACCGTCCCGAGCCCGCACCTGCAAAAGCGCAGGGGACGGAACGGCCAACGGGGCCACTGGTGGAGCCGAACGATTCCGATGATGCACCGGACGCCGCCGAGGGGAGAGGACCACGAGCGTCAGCAACCCAACCGGCGCGGTGTCCTACCGGGCCAGGAGGCCGAATGAAGATCCCTGTGAGAACACCACCTGCCCGGGGACCGGGAGGGGTCGCGCACTGGATGATCCGTCCCGGCAAGGGCTGGCACCACAAGGCGCAGGGAATGATGCAGAACCACATGTTTCTGCCGCTGGCGGTGATCGTGGTCGCGCTGCTGATCGCCCTGGCGATGAATGCCTGGATCATCTTCACCACCTGGACCTCGATCCCCTACCTGGTGGTGCAATCCTTCGTGCTGTGGATCGGCTTTCTGGCCACGGTCACCGTACCGTTCGTGATCTACCACCACCTGGTCGCGCCGCTGTTCCACCTGCGCCACTGGGCCCAGCGCGTTCGTGGCGGCAATCTTGCCGCCCGCATCCCGGTTCCCGTCACCGGCGAATTCGCCGAACTGGCCAAGGACGTCAACGCGCTCACCGAGCAACTGCAGCGGCTCACGCGGGAGATGAGTGACGAGGTGGGGGTACAGACCCAGCGCCTGGAGGACAAGTCGCACACCCTCGAGGTGCTGTACGACGTGGCGGCGAGCATCAACATGTCCCGCGATCTGGACGATCTGCTCACCCGCTTCCTGCACGGCCTGAAGCGAACCCTCGGGGCGCGCGCCGCCACCGCCCGGCTGCTGACACCAGACGGCCAGATGCGCCTGGTCGCGAATCTCGGCTTCGAGGCGAACAACCGGCACTGCCGGGACACCCTGCCGATCGGGCGTTGCGTGTGCGGCAAGGTGGTCGGCGGCAGCGAGATGCTGTGGAAGGCGGACGTGCACGAATGCGGCCGCATGCGCGACGACGACAACCAGGACGAACCGGCCATGCTGGCCGTTCCGCTGCAACACCAGGGTCGGACCCTCGGGGTCTACAGCCTGTTCCTGGACGAATGGCCGCAAAATCTCAACGAGGACATGGACAACCTGTTGACCAGTATCGGCCGGCACCTGGGCATGGCGATCGAAAAGGCCCGCGTGGACGAAGAGGCGCAACGCCTGACGATCGTGGAGGAGCGTACGCACCTGGCCCATGAACTGCACGACTCTCTGGCCCAGACCCTCGCCAGCCTCGGCTTTCGGGTTGATGCACTGGAGGAATCGATGCATCGCCCGCAGGCCGATCTGACCCGCGAGGTGGATCTGATCAAGAAGAATCTCGCCCGCGCCAACACCGAGTTGCGGGAACTGATCAGCCAATTCCGTGCGCCGGTGCATCGCCAGGGCCTGATCACGGCGATGGAACAGGCGGTCGAGGACTTTCGCCAGGACACCGGGATTCGCATCTACCTGCAGCAGGAGTGGCAGGCCAAGGCCTTGCCGATCGAGATGGAAACCGAGGTGCTGCGGATTGCGCAGGAGGCGCTGTGCAACGTACGCAAGCATGCCGGTGCCCAGTACGTGCGGCTGTTGTTGCGCAGCGACAGTCACGGTTCGTTCTTGTTGATGATCGAAGACGACGGCTGCGGCATCGACGGCGTCGCCGAGGGCGGTCCGGGCGAACACATCGGTCTGAACGTGATGAAGGAACGGGCGGCACGCCTGGAGGGTACGCTGCGCATCGAGACCGAAGCCGGCGAAGGTACGCGGCTGACCCTGAGCTTCCAATACCCCAAGCCCCAGACCGTGGCCTTCCCTTCCCGCATGCAGGCCAGCCAATGAGCCCGAGCCGATGATCCCGACCCCATGAGCTTGAACCCATGAGCCCGACCCGATGAGTCAACGTGTCCTTCTGATCGACGATCACACCCTGTTCCGTGAAGGCCTGCAGGAACTGCTGAGCCGCCGCAACATCGAGACGGTGGGCGCCGTCGGCGATGGCGAGACCGGGATTCGCCTGGCCCGGGAACTGCTACCGGACGTGATCCTGCTGGATATGCGCATGCCCAACATGAACGGCCTTGAGGTGCTGCGGCGCCTGCGCCAGAGCGGGCTGCAGATGCCCATCGTGATGCTGACCACCAGCACCGCCGAAGCCGACCTCATCGAGTGCCTGCGCAACGGCGCCCAGGGCTATCTGCTGAAGGAGATGGAACCCTCCGACCTGGTGGCCGCTCTCGAAGAGATCATTCAGGGCAAGACCGTGGTCGCGCCGCATCTGGCACAGTTGCTGGTGCGGGTGGTGCAGGGGCAGGCCGAGGCGGCAGAAGACACGCCGGGCCCCTTCGACACCCTGACTCCGCGCGAGGGCGAGATCCTGAACCTGCTGGCGGAGGGGCAGAGCAACAAGGTGATCGCGCGCAATCTCGGGATTTCCGACGGCACCGTGAAACTGCACGTGAAGGCCATCCTGCGCAAGCTCGGCGTGCACTCCCGGGTGGAGGCCGCGGTGCTGGCGGTCCAGCACGCCCTGAGCCATACACCGGCTCGGGTCGGTGTGTCCTACGACGAGGACTGACCGCACAACCGGGTGGACCCGTGGCGCTCGGGCCACCCCGGCGTTAGGGGTTGGCGTGGTGCGGGGTAGGGGTCAGCCATCCGGGGGCTGCGGCCGGGATCAGAGGTAATGCTTGTGCTGCGCGCGGCGGCGGCCGGCGCGCTGCGTGACCACACCGACGATCGACTGCGGTCCGTCGATCTCCAGGCGGCGCTGGTCCTCCTGCAGGGCCACCAGGTAATACGCGCCCTCCTCGATCCGCAACTGCCGAAACAGGTGCTCGCCGTCGTGCTTGGCCACCACGTAGCTGCCGTCTTCGCCGACGCCGGAGGGATCGATGATGATGATGACCCCGTGCTCGAATTCCGGGGCCATGCTGTCGCCGAGCACCCGCAGCGCAAAGGGCTCGCTCGCGGCGCAACCGCTGCTCTCGGTCAGGCCCGCCATGTCGGGCGGCGTGAATTCCATGCTCATGGCTTCCTCCTCACGCAGACGTCCGCTCATGCGGACTTCTTTTCATGCACGCCCCCCTGCAGGGGGGCGACCTCGGGGGCCGTCTCCGGCGCAGGCAGATGGCCCTGGCTGCCGAACAGGCTGGCGGGGCTGTGATCGGAACCCGGCCGGAACCACTGCAGGCGTTCCTGAAGCGCCACCACCTCGCCGACGATGATCAATGTTGGCGGTTTGACCTCGTGCTCCGCGACCAGTTCGGGCAGCGTATCGAGGGTTCCCACCAACACCCGCTGGTTCTGGGTCGTCCCCTGCTCGATCAACGCCGCCGGCGTGGAACCGTCTCGGCCATGGGCCTTCAGCTCGCGGCAGATGATCGGCAAGCCGAACAGACCCATGTAGAACACCACGGTCTGCGCCGGCTGTGCGAGCATGTTCCAATTCAAGTCGATCGTGCCGTTTTTCAGGTGTCCGGTCGCGAACACCAAGGACTGCGCATAATCGCGGTGGGTCAGCGGAATTCCGGCGAAGGCGGCGCAACCCGCGGCTGCGGTAACGCCCGGCACCACCTGGAAGGGAATGCCCTCCTGCATCAGGGTGTCGATCTCCTCGCCGCCGCGGCCGAAGATGAACGGGTCGCCCCCCTTCAGGCGCAGCACGCGGTTGCCCGCCTTCGCGAGCTTGACCAACAGGCGATTGATATCCTCCTGCGGCAGGGTGTGCTGATCGCGTTGCTTGCCGGCATAGATCCGTTCGGCGTCGCGACGCACCAGCTCCATGATCGCCGGCGACACCAGATTGTCGTGCACCACCACGTCGGCCAACTGCATCAGGCGCAGCGCGCGGAAGGTCAGCAGATCCGGATCACCGGGGCCGGCGCCGACCAGGAAGACCTCGCCGAAGCCGTCGCGCTGGTCCAGCCCCTCTTCCAACGCCTGGTCCAGCACCTGGCGGGCGGCGTCCTCGCGACCGGAAAGCACCAGTTCGGTAACCGACCCCTCGAGCAGGCGTTCCCAGAAGCGTCGCCGCAACTCGGTATTCGGCAGACGCGCCTTGACCCGTTCGCGAAAACCCTCGACCAGGGCGGCCAGACGGCCGTAGCTCGCCGGCAGGAAGCTCTCGATCCGCGAGCGCAGCAGGCGTGCCAGCACCGGCGAGGCGCCCCCGGTGGAGATCGCCACCTGCAACGGCGAGCGGTCGATCATCGACGGCGTGATGAACGTGCACAGTTCCGGCCGATCGACGACGTTCACCGGCACGAAATTTGCCGTGGCCACTTCCGAGATGTGGCGGTTCACGGCCTCGTCGTCGGTGGAAGCGACCACCAATACGCGTCGGAAGATGTCGTCATCCTCGAAGACACGGTCCAGGTGCTCGATGTGGCCGGCATCGCGCAGGGCCACCAGTTCCGGGCACAAACGCGGGGCCACCACGGTGACCCGGGCGCCGGCCTTGCGCAGCAGCGTTACCTTGCGCATGGCCACGCCGCCGCCGCCCACCACCAGGCAGGGTCGGTCGGTCAGTTTGATAAAGAGCGGGTAGTAATCCATGGGGTACGTCCGGAGTCAGGGAATCGGGGTCAGGGGGTTCGGAGCGCTTCGACCAAGTCATTCAGGTCGCCGTCCATATCCAGTTCCACCAGGTCGTCGAAGCCGCCGATATGCCGTTCGCCGATGAACACCTGCGGTACCGTGCGCTGCCCGGTCAGGCGCGCCATTTCCGCAAAGCCCTTGCGGGAGTCGTCGATGCGGATGATATCGAGAAGCTCACCGGCGCCGCGGCGGTTCAACAGGGCCTCGGCGCGGTCGCAGTAGGGGCAGGTCTCGATACGATAGAGGCGGATTCGGCTCATCGGCGGGTCGGTGTCCGGGCTGGCATGACTGGAATCGTTGGCAGGCGTTGGGTCATGACTGGGCTGGATGATTACTGGGCTCGATAGCACAAGGGGGCTGGATAGCAGAACGGGGCTGGGTAACAACGGGGTTGGACGGCAACGACGCCGGAGCGCATCGGTCGCTACGAATGCATCGCATCGATCTCGTCCGGGTCGAAACCGGCGGAGAGATACCAGCGGCGGGCCGCTTCCAGGTCGCGCTCCACACCACTGCCCTGGGCATACATCAGCGCCAGCGTGGTCTTCGAACCCGCGAGTCCCTGTGCCGCCGCCAGTTCGAACCAGTGCACCGCCTGCGCCGGGTTCTTATCGACGCAATCGCCTTCCATGTACATGAAGCCCAGGCCGTGTTGGGCCATCGGGTGACCCTCTTCGGCGGCTGTGCGCATCCAATGGGCCGCCGAATCGGGGTTGCGCACCACGCCCAGGCCGTTCTGGCACATGATCGCCACCCGGTATTGGGCGTCGACGTTGCCGGACTCCGCCAGCGGGGAGAGAAAACTCATGGCCTGGGAGAAATGCTTGCTTTCGAAGGCCGCCAAGCCGCTTTCGAAGCTCATCTGGTCGTCATCGGACATCGGGTTATCGTCGGAGCGTGGCATCGTCCATCCGGGGTCTTTGAGTGGGCCGGCAGGACCGGTGCAAGAGGCGGTGGCACAGGCCTTGATCCGGGACCGTGCATGGTGCCGGATCAAGGCCCGTGCGGTAACCCTCTCGATGGGGATATACGGCAATCGGGGTTGGCAGCCTATACTTCACCACGATCTTTTTCCGGGTCCGGACCGCCCAGCGTGATGCGGCAGGCACGGCAAACCACATTTGGAGGAGCGAAGGATGGATAAGAAGACGTTTTATGAAACTTCGACCAAGATGGAAGGCGCCGGCGTCGATCCTGCCTATGTACTCGGCTGGCAGAGCGGTTTTCTGCACAACCCCAAGCTCGAAGAGCAGCGGGTCACCGAGCCCTACGATGCCGGTTACAACGACGGCCTCGAAGGCAAGACCGACGGCTACAGTGCCTGGACCCGGCAATAAGACTGGATCCATCGGACGTCGAACCGCCCTCCGGGGCGGTTTTTTTTGGCCCACGCCACCCCCCTGACCCGGGAGGGGCGAGCCACGGAAAGCACGGAAGCAAGCTGACCTATGCAATCCATCTGTTCTTCCGTGTTTTCCGTGCCTTCCGTGGCGGATCTTCCTGACACCGGAAGGGCGGGCCACGGAAAACACGGAAGGCACGGAAGGCACGGAAGCAAGCTGACCTATGCAATCCATCTGTTCTTCCGTGTTATCCGTGCCTTCCGTGGCGGATCTTCCTGACACCGGAAGGGCGGGCCACGGAAAACACGGAAGGCACGGAAGCAAGCTGACCAATGCAATCCATCTGTTCTTCCGTGTTTTCCGTGCCTTCCGTGGCGAGAGTTCCTGTTATTCCAGGCGCTCCAGCGCCAGCGCAATGCCCTGGCCGCCGCCGATGCACAGGGTCACCAGGCCGCGACGCTGCCCGGTGCGCTGCATCGCATGCAGCAGGCGCGTGGTGAGGACTGCACCGCTGGCACCGATCGGATGCCCATGGGCGATCGCACCACCCTCCACGTTCACGATGTCCTCGGCCAGTCCCAGTTCGCGCAGCGCCGCCAGCGCGATCGCGGCGAAGGCCTCGTTGATCTCCACGCGCTCGAGATCCTCTACGCCCCATCCCGCGCGGTCCAGCGCTTGGCGGGTCGAGGGGATCGGACCCAGGCCGAACAGGCCCGGTTCCACCGCGGCCACGCCCCAGGCCACCAGGCGCGCCACCGGCAACAGGCCGTTCTGCTCGGCCCCCTCGCGCTCGGCCAGCACCATGGCCGCCGCGCCGGTATTCAGCCCCGGGGCGTTGCCCGCGGTAATTGCGCCTTCCGGGCGAAACGCCGGACGCAGCTTGGCCAGGCTCTCGACGGTGGTGTCGGCCCGGTTGTGCTCGTCAGTGTCGAAGACGGTCGGCCCCTTGCGGCCGGGCACCTCCACGGGAACGATCTCCGGCTCGAACAGCCCTTCGGACTGGGCCTTCGAGAAGCGCTGCTGCGAGCGTGCGGCCCAGGCATCCTGATCCTCCCGACTGACCTGGTAATCGACCACCAGGTCTTCGGTGTGCCAGCCCGAGTGCTGACCGGAAAAGGCATCGTGGAGCCCGTCGCAGAGCATCGAATCGATCAGGCTGGCGTCGCCCATGCGGTAGCCCCAGCGCGCCTTCTCGAGCAGATAGGGCGCCCGGTCCATGTTCTCCATGCCGCCGGCCACCGCGCATTGCGCATGCCCCAGCAGGATCTCCTGAGCCGCGGAAACCACGGCCTGCGCGCCGGAACCGCAAACCCGGTTGACCGTCAGCGCGGGCACCGCGATCGGAATGCCGCCGTTAAGGGCCGCCTGGCGTGCCGGATTCATCCGGTTACCGGCCTGGATCACGTTGCCCATCACCACGGTATCGACCCGATCGCCGGCCAGTCCGGCGCGCACCAGGGTCTCGCGGATTGCAATGGCGCCCAGATCGGTCGCCGGCATGTCCTTCAATCGGCCGCCGTACGTGCCAATGGCGGTCCGGACGGGGCTACAGATCACCACTTCGCGTGTCATCGGCATTCTCCGTTTGTGAGCACAGAACACGAACAACCGGGCTTGGCTGGTCGTCATCGTATCAGCGACCCCACCGCCGCCCAATGCGGTTCAACCCCCTGGACGCGGTCTTCGGGGCCGTCGCCTCCGCGCATCGAATACCGCCGCACATTTATCATGCAATCATGGATATCATCGGCCCGCCGAAGGCACGCCATGCCGCGGCGCCTCCCTCACACCGCGACAAGGAGATGAAACCATGGCCCACCGAGCGACCCGGTCGGAGTTCGTGCAGGGAATCGGCATCGTCAGCGTACTGGTCCTGCTTCTGGTGATTGCGGCCTTGTACGTCGGCGGCGAATGGCTGGTGCATCGGCACGTACAGACCGCCATGGGCGAGATGCTCCGAGAGGACATCAGTGAACACGTCGGTGTCGAGGCCGTGAGTCTGGAGGGCACGCTCTTCAGCCGGGAGCGCGCCGGAACGGCGGTCGTCGTGCTCGGTGCGGCCGAGGTGGTTCCGATCGAGTTCACCCTGGTCGGTCACCCGATCACCAACGCCAGCATCACGATCGAGGGATACGACCGCCTGCAACCCCTGCTGCGCCAACTCGTCGGCGCGCCCGCCTGAGGGGCCGAACCGCCGATCCGGACGATTCCGTGGCACGGCGCGTTGCGCGGGCATTGGACATCAGTGGGCGGCATGGCATGTTGGGTCCATGCTGAACCTGCGTCGACCGGCACCGCCGGCAGATCCGAGGGCAGAACGCGAACGCATCCGGCAAGCCCTGCTCTGGCCGCTGGGCTGGGTCGCCCTGCTGATCTTCATCCATGCCCTGCAGATGCTGCTTGGCCTCCCGTTGTCCCGCCTGGGCATCCTGCCGCGGGACGGGCTCGGCGCCTTGGGCATCCTCACGGCGCCACTGATCCACGGGTCCTGGGGCCACCTGCTCGCCAATGCCTCCAGCCTCTGGGTTCTGGGCGTGATTACCCTCTACGGCTTTCCCCGTGCCACGCGCACCGCCCTGGTGCTGATCTGGCTCGTGGGCGGTCTGGGCGTCTGGCTGTTTGCGCGCGAGGCCCTGCACATCGGCGCGAGCGGTCTGACCCACGGTCTGATGTTCTTTGCGGTGGTGATCGGCATCCGCCGTCGCGATGCACTGTCGATCGCCTTCACCCTCATCGTGCTGTTTCTGTACGGCAGCATGCTCTGGGGCATCTTTCCCGCAGCACCGGGAATCTCCTTCGAGGCGCACCTGTTCGGGGCTGTCGTCGGCGCATTGTGTGGCTGGTTCCTGTACGACCGCGATCCCCTACCGGTCAGCACCCACTACGACTGGGAGGATGAAGAAGAGGATTCTTCCGACCGCTAGGCCTCGGGTGGCCCGGGCTTACCCGGTACCGACCCGAGCCCGTTGCGCATCAGCATCTCGGCGGGCGAGCGAATCGCCTGATTGAATCGAACCCAAATGCCGTCCGGACCTCGACGAATCACCGTGCCATCGACCGCATGCCCCCCTCCGACTTGAACCCCCGGCTCCGGAAACACGACGCCGACACGCCCTTCATGGGTCGGTCCGGTGTAATCCAGAAACGCGCCGTGGGCGCAGAATTTCCGGGTCTGCACCTTGATCGGGACGCCATCCCCAGGATCCAGCCAGACCTCGGTTCGCACCCAGATACAATCGTCCTCGTCGTCCTGTTCCATGTTCGCATCTCCGTACCACTGCCTCGGGGTTGCCTGAAGCACCGCACCTCGCTGCGAGCGCGTGTGGTTCAGAACCCTTTCCTTAAATAATAGACTGCTAATGAAGGCCCCACCACGGCGATGCAAACTGGGTAGTTTTACCCCTCCGGGCCGGAATCACGGCGGCACAGTCGATACACGCCGCACAGTAGCGGTCCTCAGGGAGGAAACGATCCTGCGTCGCGGCCTCCGTTGCGTTGCGCCCAGCCCGGAACCCGCTGCGCCCATCCGGGGCATGCATGCCGGCGCACCTCAGTCGCCCGCGGCCACGAGCCGCCACAACCCCACAGCCCGTGGTTGGCAATCGCGACCTTGCCGGCGAACCCCAAGGTCGAGCGAAGATTGGCGAGGTCGGGATGTTACCAATGCCAAACTTATATCAGGCCGGATTTCGAGCCGAAAGGGTCGGTGTATCCCGGATATGTACCCAACATATAAACGGGGGGATAATTACCCAAGCATTCTTACCCTAAAATAGTGGCTGGCATCACAGAAGGCTAGATTTGAAGCGGTTCGGAAGCGGTTCGTCCAGATCACAGGACTAACAATGAACCCTACCCGCGCCCCTGAACCCAGAAAAAGCACCGCTGGTCTGTTGACGTCATTTCCGTGGCTGCTTATAGTCGAAGCCGTGAAGGGTCGCTGAAAGAAATCCAGGGGAAGCTTCGGACCCAATCCTTGCTTCTACCGACCTGCCGGCGCTGCCTTTCGCATTTAAAACTTATTCTCTAGTTAACGAGGTGTGTGATTATGAACACGGGTATCGTCAAGTGGTTTAACGAAAGCAAGGGCTTTGGATTCATCACTCCGGATGACGGCGGCAAGGACGTCTTCGTGCATTTCTCGGCCATTGAAGGCGGCGGCTTCAAGACCTTAGCAGAAGGTCAGAGCGTCTCTTTCGAGATCCAGCAGACTCCGAAGGGCCTTGCCGCAGGCTCCGTAAAGGCGCTGTGAGACTGCGGTCCGGTGCAGGCGTCGCCTGCACCGTGTCAGCTTCATCCATCGGCTCGGACCCGATGGATGAAGCATGGTGGATGAAGAATAGGAAAACAGCAGGATCGCGGCTCCTAAATAGGTAATAATACCCCGCCTATCATCCCCAGCCTCCGCGGCGAAAACGGACAGCACCGGCACCCTCCAACCAACCCAAGTAACATCCGATGCAGCCCTGCGCGTATCGCCTCCTCGCTACCCAACACGCATCGGCATGGGTGAAACAAAGACGAAAAAGACGAAACTGGGACAGTGTCATCTGCAACCCAGACCTACCCGCTTCAAATCCTGAGACGCCACATCGACCCGATCCGTGCTGGTCGCCGACGGTCCGGCGCCATCCGAGATCTGCACCATTGCGGTTGCTCTCATCCACCACTATGTTCTTCTGATGGGCCGCCGCCGGGATCTGATCGATAATGTCCACGATGGTCTTCACCGATCGCTCGATCGGTATCAGAGCGGGCCAGACGGCTTCAGGAGCGCTCCTTCAGGATCCGGCGTTCCATGACGGCATTGGTCTTGCGCGCCTCGAGGGCATGCAACAGGATGTAGAACATCGAGGTGGTCAGCGGAAGGACCACCACCACAGCCCCGATGGTTAACAGGGCCGCGGTCACCTGCTCCGCAGCACTCGGAGACTGCCGCAACCCGGCCGCCATCGCCTCGGCGGCCAGCATCGGAATGGCGGCAACCAGAAACACCACCAGCAGAACGCCGAGGCTGAACCACCAACTGCCCCAGACCAGCGCAGCAGCATCCTTCAGGGCGCGGATGATCGCCGCATCCCGCAGCACGATGAGCATGACCCCGGGCATCAGCAACACCGAGAGAAAGAGCCCCGGAAGCAGCAGCAGGATCGTGCCGATCAGCGTCAGCACCAGGTAAAGGAGCAGGTAGACCGCCACCGGGAGCACAAGACGCCAGGCTCGGGTGAATTCACCGCCCACTCGCCCGTCGCGGTACACGCTGTCCGCCCGCAGCAGGGCCACCGTCCAGAAATAAGAGGAGCCCAGCCACGTCGCCAGCGTGGCCAGCACAAAGAGTGCCCCCGGCGGTTCCTGGTCTTGCATCCCAGCCATGCCTTCCAGTTGCAGGACATCGGTGACGGCATTCAATACACCGAGCATCAGGGCCACGATCAACAGGGGGCCGAAGAGTCTCCCATAACCGCCGAAGATTGCGGCAAGGGTATCCCCCACGGAGTCCGGGGCGTGTGGCTGCAGCTTCGATTCGCGGTCCTCTTCCATGGGTGACCTCTTCTGCCTGGCAACGGATCATGAGAAATACCACGGCGTCATGGCAATCGCCAACCCGCTCCCGCCGATCAAGAACCCGCGGCTCCGAGCAGCTCTTTCGACGCCGCAGGCGCCTGACGACATCCCCCGGACCATCGACACTGAATTCACTGCCGCGCGCGGCTTTCGCGCACCCCAACCCCATGGATTTTTGAGTGTCGACATCGGAACGAACGTGCCCAAAGGCACCCGCCAGCCACTTCGCCGCTCCCCGCGGTTGCCGCTGACTCCGGAATGACCGTGAAGCCATCCGGGAACAGGGCCTCTGACCTGCTGCGTGACACCTCTGCGTGTCACGCAACGGTGAACATCGATACGGACCCCGTCTGATGACCCGTTTTCTCGCCAGCGTCTGCAACCTGCAGGAAGCAGAGATCGCCCTCAACAACGGGGCGGATTCATTGACCTGAAGGATCCGTGCCAGGGGGCCTTGGGCGCTGTAGACCTTCCCGTGTTGCGCGAGGTGATCGAATATATCGACCATCGGCGTCCGGTCAGTGCCACCATAGGCGATCAGCCGCTACTACCCGGACCGATCGTGGACGCCGTACGCGACCGGGCGGCCTTGGGGACTGACTTCCTGAAGCTCGGCCTTTTTCCCGATGGCGATCTCGAAGGCACCTTGAGCGCTCTGGCGCCGCAAATCCAGCAAGGCAGTGCCCTCATCGCCGTCCTGTTCGCCGACCTGAACCCCGATGTCCGGGTACTGCCGCAACTGGCTCGCGCCGGCTTTACCGGAGTGATGCTGGATCGATAACCCTCCACGGTGCGCCCCGACAGGCCCATGTCATAGGCCACCATCTTGTTCGCCTTGCCATGACCCAGACGCGCCAGGACTTCCTTCTCCCGCGGGGTGAGTGCGCTCAGGCTCTCCTGGACTCGATTGGCACGACTCGCCTGATCCCAGACGGCACTGTATTTTTCGAGCCCCGCATGGATCGCATCCAGCAGCACCTGATCATTGAAGGGCTTTTGCAGAAACTCGAAGGCCCCGGCCTTCATCGCGCGGACCGTGATCGGGACGTCGCCATGTCCGGTGATCACGATCACGGGCAGATTGACCTGCCTTGCCTGCAGGCTGTCCTGCAGATCCAGGCCACTCATTCACCTGCAACTTGACCAGATTCTGACCGGCCTCGGCGCGAATGAAGACCGCGACTTCGTTGATGATCTCCGCGAGCGCAACCGGTCACTGGTGCATGTCGCCCTTACGCGCAAAGCGGCTGATTCAGTTCGTGGGCGAGACCGGAGGTCATCTCGCCCAGCGTGCTCAGGCGGCCGACATGCGTCAGTTCGGCCTGATGCAGTCGATGCTGGCGTTGCGCCTCGACCAATTCGGTGATGTCGTGACCCGTCGAGATGTAGTGCGTAACCTGTCCCACAGCGTCCTTCAGCGGGCTGATGCTGCGTTGTTCATGGTACAGGCTGCCATCTTTCTTGCGGTTGACCAACACACCACGAAAGGCCTTACCCGCATTGAGCGCCGTCCACAACTCCTTATAGAAATCGACGTCATGGAAGCCGGAACGTAGCACGTGGGTGCTCTGGCCGATCACCTCGTTCTTTGTATAGCCGGTGAGGGACTCGAAGGAGGAATTCACGTACTCGATGTCGCGCTGGCGATCGGCAGTGATCAAGGCATCGGCCGTCTGCTCGAGCGCGGTCTCGCGCAAAGGGGCCAATGACAGGCCGCTCAACAAAACGGTGAAGATCGGCTGCGAGCTGCGTCGCTGACCTGTGCACAGGCACTGAAGGATCAACGGTGCGCTGACCTTAATTTGGGGGTTCCGCGTTCCCACCCGGCTCTGCCGATTCGCGCAAGGGTCGCACGGCCTCTCGGTCAATCGCCTGCACACTGCTTTGATCGGCGGGATCCGACAGGTGATTCCGGGCCCATGCGCGTTTCCCGGCGACACCCTGCGCCTTCAACCACCGCTCCGCGCGACTCGCAGAGGCTCGATCCGGGAAGGGCTGGACCGCCAGAATGGCCGTGGGTCGGAACGCCCGTGTGAATCGCCCGCCTCGACCCGCCTGATGCGTTTTGAACCGCTTCGCCAGATCATTCGTGATTCCGACATAGGTTTTCTGGTGTTCGCAGGCAAGCCAATAGAGTATCCAGGTGTCTGTCATCCCCCTATTCCTTCGCAATGCTTCATGCAGTAGGCCGCAGCATCGACATCTTGCTGACCTGAGGCAGGAGATTGTGTATTTTTTCGCTTTCCATTAGATTGCTCGCAAGCGGCTCGCAAGCAAAGCCGATGGGTTTGGATCACACAGTATCCGACAACAGGGGAGACTGCTTCATGAGCGAAAGGAACAAGGCCATTGCCGATCTGAGCGCCGAGGAATTATACGCCCTGGCGCGCGCCCGCGAGGAGGAGGAAGCCGAGCGCCGGCAACAGGAATCCAAAGAGAAACGCAAGGCGTTGAAGGCGAAACGCAAGGAAATGGAGGCGCGTCACCGAAAGGAACTGGCCGAAATCGATCGTGAGATCGAAGAACTTGGTGGAACCCCAAAGCGTCAGGCGGCCGGTACGCGGCGCCGCAGCGCGACCGGCTCCGGCACGATCAGCCAAAAGCTTTGCGATATCGTGGCCAGCCAACAAGAGATGACCGTTGGAGAAATCCGCGAGCAGGCTGAGGCGACCGGCATTGATACCAAAAACATCAGCCAGACCCTGGCGTACCTGAAACGACAGGGGCGCCTCGAGTCCCCACGTCGTGGTGTTTACACCACGCCTTGATCGGGCCTCGCTGCGCGAACCCGGATAGCGAAAAGCGTCGACCCCCGGCAGTCTCGATGCGTGCCGCTATCCGGGCCCAGGCACAACGAAGGCGCGACTGCCGGGGCCGGGACGAAGACTGCCTCGATCAGTCGGGCTGAACACCCGAACCCGTATGGACGCCCCGCCACCGCGCCAGGGCGTCCAATGCGGCATGCGCGGTAAGCAGCACCCGCACCCCATTCGGAGTTGCGTTCAATCGGGCGGCCCCCGCCCCGCCCACCCAGATCTCGGTTTTGGAACCCAGCTGCACGCTCAATCTCTCGAGTGTCGCCGCAATCGGACGCATCGGATACCGACTGCTGAACGACAAGCCCACAATATCGGCGGCATGCGTCGATGCAGCCGCGGCAATATCCTGCATCGGTGTCTCACACCCCAGCAACAGACATTGGGCTCCGTCCAAGGCCAGGATCGCGGCGACCGTCAATAAACCGAGTTCATGACGTTCCTCGGGTAGCGTGGTCAACAAGACGCGAGGCCGTCCCTTTGCAGTAGAGCCGCCGACGCTGACGATGGCGCTCCGCAAGACCGATCCCAAGGCTTGGGTATACAGGTGCTCCTCATGAACCGGCAAATCGCCTTGCATCCAGACTTCACCCATGGCTACCGTCAGCGGGATGACTGTTTGCCCAATGAAGGCGCTCAGCCCCTGGCGCAGAAGCTTCCCCTGGAAATATTCATACAATGTGTAGGGATCCTGGCTTCGCACCCGCATCAATGTCGCGTCTAGATTGACTGCCGCCTCCGGCGCTTGTCGCTGACGCAGCTGCAGCAGGGCCAATCCGGCCTCGTCCTCTTTGATCAAACGGGCGGGGCGTAGGCCGCTGTCCATCAGGCGCTTGATCTGCCGCAGCCGATCCACCTGGGAAGCTGGATACACTCGTTCATCATTGGCATCCCGATGCGGTGCCGGAAAGCCGTATCGACTCTCCCACTTGCGTAAGACATCCACCGACAATCCGATTTCGCGCGCGACGGCACTGATAGACCAATCCGGAAATTCCTCGGTCATCGGGGCTTCCTATCCTGAACGATCGTATGCCGCCTGTTCTACCGCATTTTGTTTTTTGGAGCGGCTTATCCAGGACAAAAAAAGGTTGTCGAGAAATATCTCCTGCAGAATCTACCGGTTACGCGCCGCCGCTTTCCGTCTCGACGTCCTACGCCATCGGATCCCCAAAGCTTCGCAGGCGACAACGCCCACGAGACCGATGGCGTCCTGGACAAAACCGTAGTATTCCACACCAAATTATCGTATTTTTACCAATAGACCGCTGATGGAACCCGGCATCGCGCGGCCCTCGCGCACCGGGTTCACGTGTTTGCGGAGCGCCTGGCGCGGTGGACAACCCGTCCGTTGCCCTCGCACAGACGGCACCACCGACACGCTTGGTGTCTACCTAATTCATCGCAG
>PWGH01000219.1 GCA_003555285.1 Thioalkalivibrio sp. | reverse complement strand
TCAAGAAATCCTGCAGGATCGCCTTGGTGGATTCGAAGCGAGCGGCGGTGTTGCTGGACAGCTGATTCGCCATCACCCGGTATTCCGTCAGCACCTCGGGAAAGTGGAGAAACGGCGTCGCCAGGGAAACCCGCAACCAGAATTCATAATCCGGATTCCGGCGCAGCGCCGCATTGAAAGGCCCGACCTGCTCAATGATCGGCCTGCGGATGGTCACGCTATTGAAGGGCACGCAATTATCCTGCAGCAAGGCCTCGGTGATCCAGCCGCTGTGGCGCTTCATGGTGGGTGACCCCAGCAAGGCACCGCGCGCATCGATATGCACGTTTTCGGAAAAGGCCACGCCATAGGACGGCGCCTCCTTCAGCACCTGATCATGGCGCTCGAGCCGAGTCGGGCGCCATCGGCAATCCGAATCCAGAAAGGCGATCAAGGGCGCTGAAGAACGCTGCAGGCCCACATTCAGTGCCGAGGCCTGCCCGCCATTCTCCTTTTGGTAGAACCGTACCCGTGGGTCGTATCGATACGTTTCGACGATCCGAGGCGTTCGATCGGTCGAACCGTCATCGACGACGATCAGTTCGAAATCCCTGAAGGTCTGGTCGAGCACGCTCTGCAGACACTCGCCGATGAAATCCTCGCGATTGAAGCTGGTCACGATCACGGAGAACATCGGCGACTTCGGCGTTGCTTTCATGCCCGTTCCTTCATCTTCGTGAACCGGGAGTCTCGTTTTTCGACCGGGCTGGCCGAGGCCATCGGCGGGTGCCGTCGCAGGGACCAGGCCGCAGGAGGATCAGCGCGTGGTTTCAGTGCTTGATAGGCAATCAGGGGAAGGCGAAGCAACGGATGACGCACGATCTGATAGGTTTCGAACTGAACCCGCTGCCCGCGAAAATGGTACTTGTAGAACTCCTGCTTGCCGGAGCCGGCCAGAAGGTCATAGCTCGCCACGCTGGGATCCCTGAAGGCCTGCTCCAAGGCAAAGCCAAGATGCAAGGTCCCCAGTGAAACCTTGGCGTCATAGCCTTCCTCAAAACCCGCCTGCAGGTTGTACACCCGGTCATCCACCTGGATGTCATAGAGAACGCTGCGAATCTCGCCCTCGATGCGCAGCGCGGAGAGTCGCCTGCGGGCATGGGTGGGCAACTGCTCCAGCAGTTGAAGATGAAAACGCAGACTGGGACCGGCAAAGACGGGCCGGCCCCATCGCACCCGATGAAAATCGTTGAGCAGCTTGAGCGCGGCCGCCGGATCGTCCAGAGCGAGAAACTCCACGGGGCGCCCCAGGCCTTCCAGGTAACGGCGTCGGTTGTAGACCTTCAGGCGCGTATGGCGGCCAAGCTCCAGCAACCAGGTACGAAAGGACCCGGTGGTGTCAATGACCACGCCTTCGTCGAGATTGCGGCGGATGCTCGTCGCCCCCTGCACTTTGAACCACGGTTCGGGCTGAGCGCCGCAGACATGATCGCGAACCACCATTCGATCCCAGCGCATCCGGTCGAGGGCGTGCGCCAACGCCTGTGCGACCTCATCGGTGTAGCTTCGATCGACGATCGTGCTCAGGTATTCGGTACGCACCGTCGGCGCCACGCCCCAGGCGTTGCCCATCACGTGCAATTCGATCACGCGCAGACCGCTGGGCAGGCGCTTTGGGCGCCGGTACAGCGGCGCCAACCCCACCAGGAGATCATCGCGATAAACCCCCAACACACAGCCCTCCAACCCGAGGGCGGCCTGCCATTGTTTCCACCAGTTCGATTGCCACGCCAGACTCAGAAAGAGCCGATCCGACGACGACCGCTCGAGCAGGCCATCCCACACGTCCGGGTGCTCCGACCATTCGGGCTCGAGCAGGCGGCGGACCACCAGACGGCCCCGGGTTTTCGCCCGGTCCATCTGGTCCCGAGCCGCTTGCAGAAATTCGCCGTCCGAGTCCCCGGCCATGATGAACCAGTCGTTGGCCGCCGTCTCATCGTCACCGGCCACGCGCACGAAAAACCCCGGGCGTTCACGGCCGCGAATGAAGCCTGCGTGCAAGAGCACATCGCCGAGCAGACGATCGCTGGTCGGGGCCAGTGCAACGTCGGCCAGTTCATCCATCGACAGCCAGGCGGCGACGATCTCCCGTCGCGCCAGGGCATCATCGGCGTGTGCCAACAGATCCACCAACCGGGTCGTTCCCTGTTCGTTTCGGATGATACCGATCGCCCGAAGGTCTGCGCCGTCGGAGACCTCGACGAATCGGTACTGGCCAACGGGACAGTTTTGGTAGCGCCAGTTGAGGTAGGCGTGGTCGCGAACGACGATGTTGCGATAGCTGCCGGCCACCGTGCGCCAGAGCGCGTCCACGCGGGCACGCTCGGCCAGGGTCTGAGACACGACGACCCGGACGCCGGGCGAGGACGCTACGCGCCCTCGGCGGTGCAATCGCACCCGCGCCCCCGTCCTGGCCCCCAACTGCAGCCACCCGCGTAACCGGTCGATCGGCCGCCGACCCGAAGAACTTTTTCGGTAGGTGATCACCGTTCGGTTCGGGTGCCAGCCCATCTTCTTCAGGACGATCGCGGCTACCGGACTGACCCCGAAGGTCAGCAACAACGGCGATCGCTCATGCAGCAACTCCTTGACCCTGCGCCCCAAACCGGTGCCCCGAAGCGACCGGGCCACGTGAAAATCACAACTCCAGCAGGCGTCCCGCTCGACGCCACGAACGATCGCCCGGATCGCCATCACCCCGTTGAAGGCCATCGGCTCGCCGGTCTCTGCGTCGCTCAGCATCACCGGGCGAAACGGAATCCCGCGCGGATTGGACTCGAACTGCCACAGCCAAAGGGCCTCGGGATAGGACTCCCGCGCCACCAGCCTCAGCAGGGCATCGCGATGCCTCGGGTGATAGTCGGTGTCAACGAGCATCACGGTTCTCGCTCATCCCGGGTCACCGGCGCGAACCTAGGGACGAGACGGGTCTGGATGCACCTCCTGCAAGGCGCGCGTAGCATTGCGCCAGCCCAGCGGCCGTGCCCTTGACATCGAAACGCCGCGCCGCCTCGTCGCGGAACGCGCCGGCTTCCCGCCGCAGTGCGCTACGTTGCGCATTCAGTCGCAGAAGCCGTTCGACCAGGGCATCCCGGTTTCCGCTCGGAAAGACTTGGGCGGGCGTATCCTCGACCACCTCACGCAGGCCGATGCAGTCGCTCGCCACCAGCGGGACACCCGCCACCATCGCCTCCATCGGGAGCAGCGGGCAGGCCTCCCAGCGCGAGGGCATCACGACCGCATCGACCCCTCGGAGGGCCGCGGCCATCGCGTCGGTGTGCGGCAGGAAGTGGAACCGATCGCCCAAGCCTCTGAGCCGGAGCCCCTGCTGATCCTCTCGAATGAACCCGCCCCAACCAAAACACGCGACCTGGGCATCGACCCCCCGTTCTCTAACCTCTCCTACGGCATCGACCAGTAATCGAAAACCCTTCTGCGCCATGAAGCGCCCGAAAAAGCCCAGCAGCAGCACGTCTTCGTCCAGACCCAGTTCCCGCTTGAGTTCCCGGACCTCGTCACCCAGGAACTGGCGCGTATCGATGCCGTTGCGCACGGCGCTGGTGTCCTCCCGTTGCCGAAGTGAGGGGCAAAACTCCTGCAGGTTGGCCAAGGCATCCGAACCCACCGCCATCACATGATCCACCGAGGTCAACAGCGTCTGCAGGCCCCGGCGCCGAATCGCACCGGCGAGACCGACGAATTGCTCCTTCAAAAGCACATCATGGGAGGTCAGCAGATGCGGCGTCCGTGTAAGAAAGGCCACCGGCTGGGCAAGGGCTGCCGAGGTGAATCCATGGGAATGAATAAGGTCCGGCTTCCACTGCATCACCGCACGCAGCAGCGAAAGCGCGAGATCATTGACGCGGGTGCCGCGTTCGACATGGGCCAGTCGTTCAGGCGCAAAGGCGGACCGGACGACGTCCAGGTTCTCGCCAGAGGGCGTCAACAGGAAATACTCATGACCCCGAAGGGCCTCCTGGGCATAGACATAGCGTAGATACGTCCGGATGCCTCCGCTCGGCCATCGAGCCAGCAATAAGATTCGCATCAAACCCATCCGTTTCGAAGTCGATGAAGTGGCCTAACCGTCCAGGGATATGGCAGAACGATGTATCACCCAACAAATGACTCGACAGGTCCTGTCTCGCGAAGTCTGAGCAGGCCAGGCCCCAAATGGGGCATCAGCCTTGACCCCGTTGGAGCGGCAGATCCTTCTGCTGCGCATCCAGGGCCTCCTGATTGCGGAAGATGGACCGACTGAAGGCCACACAGAGGCCGGCAAACAGATACCAGTACTCCTGCGACAGGCCGAAATAATTGAAGCTGAACACCGCATACAGCCAGAACACGGCCATGAACGCGAGGTTCATCCTGAAGTGGTAGTTTTGCGGAGAGGCAAAGTCCGAGCCCAGCGCTCGAAATCGCCTGATATTTCGGAGCAGCAAAAAATAACAGCTCAACAGAAATGCCGAAAAGATGCCGAACCCGATAAGGCCGGTTTCGATCAGCGCTTCAGCATAGACATTATGAGCGGCCTGGGGACGTCCGCCGCCGAAGTTCACCTTGGCCTCTGCCGTCGTACCCAGCCCATGCCCGAAGATCGGCCGGTTCAACCCGAGCCGAAACTCAGCCTTGATCCCGGTCAGGCGCCCGTCGACACCGGCGCGCTGGGCGGTCTCCGTGTCCACCAGGGACCGGTAGCGATCACGCTGCGTATCGTCCATCTGCGACCATACGCCGGCGGCCATGATCAGAACAAGAATCAAAAATACAATTTTATGACGGGTGTACCACAGGAGAACGATAGCGCCGACCGACAAGGCAATGAAGCCGCCGCGGGATTGCGTCAGCACCATCCCATACAATGCGGCGGGAACAAAGGCCAGGTACGCGATCTTGAGCCACTTGCTGGGGGACCACCAGAGCATGAAGTACCCGTAGGCGAGGCAGGTCGCAATGACAAAGGCCAGGCCGTTGTGATCGATGACATCGGCCGGCGCGCCGGTGAGGCGCCCCATGAACTCGCCGCCCCAGAGGTGATAGCGGCCACCAAGATAGCCGGTGGTCCAGTTCATGAACAGCGGCTCCAGGACACGCAGGAACTGCAGGCCGAGAAAGAGGGCAAAGAACACCTTGAGCCGCCGATCGGTATCGACGAAAAACGCCGTGAAGAACAGGAATACCGCAGCCCGGACGAAATCCGGAAGATTGTGTCGGATGATGCTACCCGGCCATTCGACCAGTGGAAACGAGACCACCAGGTAGAGCAGAAAGATCGACAGGATCCGGACGGTGGGCTCACGCATCACCTCGCGAAACTTGTCGGCGTGAAGGAAGGCCGCGAAAATCAACACCATGGCCATCACCAACGTCGGCCGGAATTGCGCATACACCGGAAGGCGCGCGGCGAAACGCGCGAAATAATCGATGACAAAATAGCAATACAGAAAGAACACCACACTCGGCACGGTGGCTTGTTCGACCTGGGCACGAGCCATCTGCAGCCGCTGTCCGATCCGGGGTGCAACCGTGCTCATCGCGCCGACCTCCGTTGCCGGACACACCGTCCGAGCCACTCGAGTCCGGATACGGCCTTCTGGAACTGGAAGGCGTTTGTCGAGCTGCCGTGCCGGCGCAGGGCATAAAGATCCTGGTGGCGAGCACCGTCCGCATAGGCGAGCACGGCGCCGGAGAAGCCGGCCCGTTCCACCTGATCGCGCACCGCCTCGCTGTAATCGACAGGCCGACCGTGGGGGTAACAGAAGGGTCGTGGCCGTTCGCCGAGTTCGTGGTCCAGACGCTGCTTGCAGTACCGGATCTCTGCGGACAGGTGCTGCGGCGCAACCCGGGGCAAGGCGGGGTGGGTATGCGTGTGTCCACCGACCTCAATGCCGGCGGCCTGTAGGATGCGAAGTTGATTCCAGGTCACGGCCTCGTAGGCGCGCGGAACCTGCTCGGGCCACTCGGCGCCCAGGGTCTCGGCCAGGCGCTCGATCTCCTGATGCTTTTGGGCGTCCGGTAGCGCCAGCAGCAGGGACACGATCTCCGCCCAGGGATCGGATGCCCGCGCCACCGGGGTAGCGCCGATGACCAGCCTCTCCGGGGCCTGCGTGGCATGATCCAACACCCAGCGCACCCGATCGGGCCACAGCCAGAGTTCGCGATCGACAAAGCCTGTGGTGACGAACAGCGTGGCCGGAACCCCGTGGTGCTGAAGAATCGGAAAAGCCAGGTCGTGGAAGTCCCGATAGCCGTCATCCACAGTGATGACCACGGTGTGCGGAGGTACCGGACGCTGCGCCCGGAGCCGTTCGATCAGCGCACCCAGGCTCAGCACCCGGTGATGACGAACGATATGAGCCACCTGGGCCTCGAAGGCCTCGGTCAGGGTGTGTTCCGGGTGGAAGGTGTCTGAAAATCGGTGGTACATCAGGATGCGCGGGTGATCGCGGGTCAGGCCTCGGGCCAGGCGGTACAGGCCGAGGGAACCCGCGATGCGCACCAGATGGGACGTCTTCATGGGCGTTGTGCCTCGGACAGCAGCCGCCGATACAGCGACAGATGGGCATCCACCCGGGCGGTGGCGGAAAAGCGTTCCTGCGCCGCCTCGCGCGCGGCGCGACCCAGCCGCTCGCGCAGGGGTGCGTCCACGGCGAGTCGGCGCAGGCGTTCCGACAACGCCGGTACGTCGGCCACCGGATACAACAACCCGGTGCGTTCGTCGTCGATCGCCTCCGGATTGCCGCCGGTGCGGGTGCAGACGATCCCCAGACCGGCCTGCATGTACTCGCCGAGTGCGATCGAGAAGCCCTCGGATTCACTGGACAATACGCCAATCTGCAGGTGTTGCAGGCAGGCCGCCACGTCCTCGCGCTGACCAAGGCAATGCAGACGATCGGCGACGCCCAATGCCCGCGCGCGGGTCTGCAGCGCGCTCGGGTCGCCGCCACCGATGAGGACGCCATCGAGCAACGGCACCTCGTCGCGCAGGGCCCCGAGCGCGTCCACGAAGTCCTCCATGCGCTTGATCGGCCGGATGTTCGCCACGATCCCCGCGAGGAGGCGACCCCGCCGGCGAAGCGCCATCAACTCGGGCACCTCCGGCAGGGGCTCTTCGATTGCCGCCAAGCCATTGGGAATGAGATGAATGCGCTCGGCGGGAATGCGCTCGACCTCGACGGTCACGCGTTCGACCGCCTTGCCGTTCACCGTGCATGCGCTCACCCAGCGTCCCGTCGAGCGAAGCAGCATGCGGTAGCGCCGGTCGTACCAATACCCCATGTCGCCGCGGAAGATCACGGTACGGATGCCCGCCAGCGCCAACATCGGGGGGGCCACCACCGAGCAATCGTTGAGAAAGGTGTGCGCCAGACGATAGCCGCGCCGCGCCATTTGCCGGCCGAACCGGTACATCGCACGCCAGATGGCCACGCTGCGCAGCCGCGAGTGACCGAGCGCGGACCAGGGACAGGGAAAGCGACCAGCCTCCAGATAGGCCGAGGGCTGGAGGACCAACAGGTGGCATTCCACGCCGCGCGCCACCAGCCCTGCGGCCAACTGGTGCAATTGGCCCTCGGTACCGGAACGCGGGTTCTCCAGCCGATCGATCAGCAGGAGCACCCGTGACGGGGCCGGATCGATCCGCGACACCGCCATCAGCGGACCCGCTCGCGGCCAGTCAGCACGGCGAAACCGCGCACGGGGTCGAGGATCCCCGCCATCAGCAGATGCAGCGGTGCCCGCCACCGCTGACCGGTCTGCCAATGCACCTGCCCCATGCGAAAATGCAGCACCGCACGCCGCTTCCTCACAGTGGAACTCCGGTAGGGATAGCGCGTGGCAGCCCGGCGCAGGATCTCGAAGCCGGTGCGCCAGCGAAGCTCCTGCTGACGGGTGCTGATCGAATCTCCGTGGCGACGGTAGAAGAACAGGTGCTCCGGGATGTAGGCGCATCGGGTGATCTCGGCGATACGCAGGAGCATGTCGTGATCCTGCGCCGAACGAAAACCCTCCTCGAACCGACCCGCCCGTTCGATCACCGAACGGCGCACCATCGCGTTCTGGGGTAGCAAAAAATAGCAGTCCATCAGCAGTCGATCGCGATCGTTGTGCTCCTGGTGGTCGGCGGGATGGATCTCATAGAGGATCTGGTCGTTCTGGTCGATGGCGTGGCCATTGGAGTAGAGCAAACCGATCTCGGGATGCGCCTCCAGGTAGCGCAGCTGCACCTCGAGCTTGTTGGGGGCGAAGCAATCATCGCTGTCGAGAATGCACAGGTAGTCGCCGGTGATGTGCTTGAGCCCCAGATTGATGGACGCGGATTGCCCGCGATTCGCGTGGTTCGGATGCGTGAGCAAGGTCAGCTGCCCCCGGTTCGCATAACGCTCCAGCGTCTCACGCGTCCCGTCGGTCGAACCGTCGTCGAAAACAATCAGCTCGACCAGGGGATGCGTCTGCCGCAGCACCGATTCGATGGTGCGCTCGATGTAGGCCACCCGATTGAAGGCGGGCACGATGACCGACACCTTGCATGGAATGTTCATGTCAGGGCCACAGGTCGCTGGCTGCGGTCAGGTAGGTCTGCAGGTCGGCACGAGCCAGCTCCTCGGTGGCGGCATCCGCTGCGAGCGCGACGACCATCGCCTCGGGTCGGCCGCGCAACACCCCCCGAAGATTGAACAGCTTGGCCTGCATGGCATTGGCGGTCGCGGCGTCGTCCACCCGATACCAGGACCACAACACGCGCAGGTGGCTCTGCCCCGGATCCCGCAGCACCTGCTCGCGCCCCGTCCAGGTAACGCCGTTCAGATCCAGGTGCCGCGGCCGATCGCTCAGCAACCGCCACTGACGCCGCTCGAACAGCCGGTTGCCGAAATACATCAGCTTGGCATCGTCGCGTTCGTAGGCGTACCAGGCTTGGTACAGGTAGACGCTGGCGGGGCCGGCGCGGTAAACGGCGCGATGCTCGGCGTCGGCCGCAGGAAAATGCGGGAGCCAGTGGTCCGGCGGGTCGTCGGGGCCAACCCAGCCGGACACCTGCGGCAGGTCCGGCGGACGACTGTCCGCACTACCGGCGATGGCCCGAGCCTCGAGGGCATGCGCCCCGAGCGGGGCCGACACGATCAGCAGCGCAGCAGCAAGCCCGGCGGCCATCAGCCCTCGTCGGCCCTGGAACTGGGAGGAATCGCGGCCAATCGAAGGGCCCAGCCGCAACACGGGCCACTGGGCAGGCCGCAGCCGATGCATCAGGGCACCGACCAGGAACAGGGGCAGCAACCCAAGAC
>PWGH01000098.1 GCA_003555285.1 Thioalkalivibrio sp. | reverse complement strand
CCAGGGCCTCGTGCAGCGCATACAGGGCGTTGATCGGTGCGGTGTGGTGGTAGGCGCGCTTGCCGCTGCTGCCGTCCCAGTAGCCCATCACCAGATTCAGGTCCAGAAACCAGCTCTGGACCCGGGTGCGGCGGGCGCGGATTCGGGCCACGGCACGCTCGCTGAAGCTGACGGGTGACAGACCGGGCGTGCAGGACAGGCACTTCTGACTTCCGGAATAGATCGCATCGACGCCCCATTCGTCCACGTACAGCGGGCTGCCGCCGAGCGAGGTCACGGCATCGACGATGCTCAGGCAATTGTGCCGGCGCGCGAGTTCGCACAGGGCCCGCACATCCGAACAGGCCCCGGTGGAGGTCTCGGCATGGACGAAGGCCAGAATCCGGGCCTCCGGATGCCCCTTCAGCGCGTCCTCGATTTTTTGCAGGCTGACCGGTTGACCCCATTCGTCCTCGACCCGCACCGCGACGCCGCCGCAGCGTTCGACGTTTTCCTGCATCCGGTTCCCGAAGACGCCATTGATGGCGATGATCACCTTGTCGCCGGGTTCCACCAGATTCGCGAAGCAGGTCTCCATGCCGGCCGAGCCGGGCGCGGACACCGGCAGCGTCAGCGCATTGTCGGTCTGGAAGGCGTACTGCAGCAGCCCCTTCATCTCTTCCATCATGGCCATGAACGCCGGGTCCATGTGGCCGATGATCGGGCGGCCCATCGCGGCAAGCACGCGGGGATTGAGATCGGAGGGGCCGGGCCCCATCAGGGTGCGAATCGGGGGGAAGAAGGAACCAAAGGTCATGGCGATACCTGTGCTGGGAGAATCAGTTCGGGAATTCCCGAGTGTGCGATCGAAGGCTGGATCGAGGGTTCGATCGAACCGGGGGAGAGACGGCGCGGTGGGTTACCGGCACCCATCGAGACGGCGGTCGCCCGGATGGCGACCGCGGAGGGCCGACCGCGAAGGGCTCGGGTCAGACGCGGCCCATCACCGAGAAGCTCTTGATGAAGGGGCCGGCCATGCGCGGATCCTTCAGCATGCCCTTGTAGTCGCCGACGACGAACTTGATCTTGCCGGTGGTGAAGGCAGCGCCGAGACCCATCATCCCCGGCGGTTTGGCCATCCATTTTTCCCACACCTCGGGCTTGGCCCGCATGTCCCAGTTCAGGGTTTCGCCGGTGTAGGCGCCGGCGGAAGTGGCCTTGCCGTCTTCCACGGTCATCACACCGCGGGGCTGTTCCTCGCCGGGGAACCCGTAGGCGATCACACTGTTGAAGTGGATGGTCGCGAGTGCATCGGACAGCTCGGGTTCGGCATTCCATTCGTCCTTGAATTTCTGCATCCACGCTTCGCTAAACAGTTCGGCCATGGGGGTCTCCTTGTTGTTATGGATTGTTGTTATGGATTGTTGTTATGGATTCGTGTGGTCGTGTGAGGCTTGTGGTGTTGATCAGGCTGCCGACTGCGTTTCCCCGGATGCAGGAAACGCAGCGACAATATAGCGCAATCGGCTTCAGGCCGCGGCGAGTTGATCGCGGATCCGCTCGAGGCGGGTGCGCACGTCACGGGCCAGTTCCTCGACCCCCTCCTGCTCCACCAGCCCCATTACCGCGACCGGATCCATGAAGGCCACCGTGATCTTGCCGTCTTCTTCCTCGCGCACGACCACATTGCAGGGCAGCAGCAGACCGATATCGGCATCCGCCTCCAGCGCCTGGTTCGCCAGCTTCGGGTTGCACGCGCCAAGAATGTGATAGGGGCGGCGATCCACATCGAGTTTCTTCTTCAGCGTGCCGGCCACGTCGATCTCGGTCAGTACACCGAAGCCTTCGGTGGCGAGCGCCTGGGTCACGCGCTCGAGTGCGTCGGGCATGTTCGTATCAAGGGTGATATTGAATCCGTACATGGGTGGTACCTCGTCGGGCTGGGGAATGGGGGGCTCGGGACGTGGACGTTCCGAGGGTTTGCGGGGATGAAGGCCATGCGCCGGCGGGCCGATCAGGGTGGGCCACCGTCGCGTTCAACGGTTCTGATTCTGACGCACTACACTCATGGGAGCCAACCCACCCACGTACGCCAAGGAGACCATGATGACTGGACACGTCTACAAGACCATCGAGCTGACCGGATCCTCCCCCACCAGCACGGACGATGCCGTTCGTCAGGCCGTCGAGCGCGCGGCGAAGACCTTGCGTCATCTGGACTGGTTCCAGGTGACGGAGACCCGCGGCCACATCGAGAACCAGGCCATTGCCCACTGGCAGGTGACCGTCAAGATCGGCTTTCGGATGGACGATCCGGACTAGGTCCTGCCGAAGTCCGGTCCCGGACACGCTCCGGCCCTGCAGGCGGGAACGCCTGTAGGGCCCGGCGCCGGCGTTGCAGCCCGATCACCACGGCGAGCAGCAGCAGGGCCGGCAGGTAGAACCACTCCGGCGCCGGGCGCTCCGCGGGGGTGAACACCGCCTCGACCCGCCAGCCGGGCTCGACACCCAACCGCTCGGCCGGGCTGCCGAAGCCGACGAAGCTGACCTGGACCTCGTCGCCCAGCGTCATCACCCCGAGCCCGGCCGCGGTCAGGCGCTCGCGCCCGCCAGCGCGCTCGCCCAGCGGAAGCATGATGCGCTTGGTTACCGCGTTCCCCTGCAGGTCGAGGCCGGCGATCTGCAGGCGCAAATGGCCCTGGGGCGGTGTGGCCTCGGCGACGGTTTCTATCGCGGTGGGCGCCAGCGTGGTCAGCGGCGGGTGCAGCCGGTCCATCCACACCCCCGGCACCAGCAAGGTGAGCGCGAGCACCAGCAGCAGCGCGGTCTCCCAGATCCGGTTGCGCACCAACAGGAAATGCTGGGTGGCGGCGGCGAACACCAGAATGCCGGTCAGCGCGCCGAAGGCGGTCAGCGCCAGTTGCCATACGCTGTCGACGCCGATCAGCAGCAGCTGGGTGTTGAACACGAACACGAAGGGCAGGGCGACGGTGCGCAGGCTGTACCAGAACGCCTGCAGCCCGGTCTGGATCGGATCGGCCCGGGCCACCGCGGCGGCGGCGAAGGAGGCGAGCCCCACCGGTGGCGTCACGTCCGCCATGATGCCGAAATAGAACACGAACAAGTGCGCCGCGATCAGCGGAATCAGCAGGTCGTTCTGGGCGCCGAGATCGACGATTACCGGGGCCATCAGCGTCGCGACGATGATGTAGTTGGCGGTCGTCGGCAGGCCCAGCCCGAGGATCAGGCAGATTAGTGCGGTGAGCATCAGCATCAGCAGCAGGTTGCCCCCGGACAGGAATTCGACCAGGTCGCTCATCACCAGACCAAGGCCGGTCATCGCCACCGTGCCGACGATGATCCCGGCCGCGGCGGTCGCGACCCCGATCCCGATCATGTTGCGCGCGCCCCGCACCAGGCCATCGCCCAGTTCGACGACCCCGGTGGCGAAGGCGCGGCCGTAGCGGTGGTGGCCCCGGAACCAGGCGATCAGCGGCCGCTGGGTCAGCAGGATCGCGATCAGGAACAGCACCGCCCAGAACGCGGCAAGCCCCGGAGACAGGCGTTCGACCACCAGCGCCCAGATCAGCACCACCACCGGCAGCAGGAAATGCAGCCCGCCCTGGATCGTGGGTCGGGGATCCGGGAGCTCGGTCATCGCGGGATCGAGCGCCTGGTCGCGTTCGGGTACGCGGCAGGCCAGCCACAGCAACGCCAGATAGGCCCCCACGACCAGCACCCCGATCACCGCGAAGGCCTGATCGCCGGCCACGGTCTTGATCCAGCCCAGCCCGTAATAGACCCCGCCCGCCAACACCAGCAGGCCGCTGACCGACAGCCCGAGCCCGGTGAGGGTGTGGCGCAGCGTGCTCGCGTGGCGCCGCGGCAGGCCTTCCAGCCCGGCCCGCAGCGCCTCCAGGTGCACGATGTACAACAGCGCGACGTAGGCGATCAACGCGGGCAGGAAGGCGTGCCGGATCACCTCGACATAGGGAATGCCGACGTACTCGACCATCAGGAAGGCCGCCGCACCCATCACCGGCGGCATCAGCTGCCCGTTCACGGAGCTGGCGACCTCCACCGCCCCGGCCTTCGCCGGGGAGAAGCCGGTGCGCTTCATCAGCGGCACGGTGAAGGTGCCGGTGGTCACCACATTGGCGATCGACGATCCGGACACCATGCCGGTGAGGCCGGAGGCGACCACCGCGGCCTTGGCCGGTCCGCCGCGCAGGTGCCCGAGCAGCGAGAAGGCGACGCGGATGAAATACCCGCCGGCGCCGGCCTTCTCCAACAGCGCGCCGAAGAGCACGAACAGGAACACGAAGCTGGTCGACACGCCGAGCGCGATGCCGAACACGCCTTCGTGCGACAGCCACTGCTGCGCCATCGCCCGCCCGAAGGACGCGCCGCGGTGCGCGATCAGATCCGGCATCCAGGGACCGGCGAAGGTGTACACCAGAAACACGCCCGCGATCACCATCAGGGCCGGACCGAGCACGCGCCGGGTCGCTTCGAGCAGCAGTAGCATGCCGAGCCCGGCTGCGATCATGTCCGTGAGCACCGGCCGACCGGGGCGCTGCGCCAGTTCCTGGTGGAACAGGAATAAATACCCGGCCGCGAAGGCGGCGGTCAGCGCCAGCAGCCAGTCCAGCACGGGAATACGTTCCAGCGGCGCCACCCGCCACGCCGGCCAGGCGAGCAGCAGCGCGACCGCCGCCATCAGCAGGTAGACCGGAACCCAGGGCAATTCGGCCTGATGCTGTTGCCAGGCGAGAACCCCGAGCCCGAGCCCGAGCAGCGCGTAGAAGCCGGCAGCCAGCGCCGGCCCGTGTTTCGCCGGCAGGCGCGCCGGAAACAGCACGAACGCGAGGAAGACCGCGAAGGCCAGGTGGATCGACCTCGCCTGGGTTTCCGGGATGATCCCGGCGCCCAGCCAATAGGCCAGCGGCGATGCGATCCAGAGCTGAAACAGCGACCAGGCCATGGCCGTCAGGTAGACCAGCAGCCGCGTCTTGCCACCGGGGCGGCGGGCCCCCGTCTCCATCGCCCCCGTCTCCATGGCCCCCGTCTCCATGGCCCCCGTCTCCATGGCCCCGGAATCCACGGAGCCCGTCTCTACGGCCTCGGTGTCGACGGGCCTCGGCTTCACGGCCACGGGTTCACGACGTGAGTCCCACGGGCCGGGCTTTCCAGGCGACCCCCGACCTGATGATCATGGAAGCTCCGCCGGTGGCCGAATATCCCCGTAGGAGGCCAGCCCCCTGGGCGATGCTGTTGAATTCCCGACGCCGAATATCCCCGTAGGAGGCCAGCCCCCTGGGCGATGCTCTTGAATTCCCGACGCCGAATATCGCCGACCGGGCTCGCCTGCCACGGAAGAAGATTTCTGCCGACCGTGGTGATGATCAGATCCCACGAGGCCCGGAGTCGCGGTCAGTCCTCGACCATGCCGGCCTCGCGGTAGTAGCGCAGGGCGCCATCGTGGATCGGTGCCGACAGGCCCTGTTCGACCATGGCGGCCGGCTCGAGAACGGCGAAGGCCGGATGCATGCCTCGGAAAGTGGCGAAGTTCTCGAAAACGGCACGGGTCAGGTGATAGACGGCGTTATCCGTGGTCCGGGTCGAACTGACCAGCGTCGCCCCGACACCGAAGGTGGCCACATCGTCGGTTTGTCCCGGGTACATGCCGCCGGGGATGGTCGCGTGGAAGTAGTACGGCGTCTCGGCCACCAGCGCATCGACCACCGGGCCGTCGACCGGGATCAGGCGGGCATTGCAGGTGGCGATCGGTTCCTGGATTGCCGCGGAGGGGTGGCCGACGGTGAACAGGATCACGTCGATGCGGTTGTCACACAGCGCCTGCCCCTGTTCGCGCGAGGGCAGTTCGGAGGCGAGTGTGAAGTCATCCAGGGTCCAGCCGTATTCGGCCATCAGGCGCTCAGCGGTGCCGCGCTGCCCGGAGCCCGGATTGCCGATGTTCACCCGATGGCCGCGGATGTCCTCGAAGCGCTCGATGCCGCTGTCCGGACGCACCAGCACCGTGAAGGGCTCCGGATGCAGCGAGAAGACCGCGCGCAATTCGGGGTTGGCGCCCTGCTCGGCAAAGCGGTCGGTGCCGTGGTAAGCATGATGCTGCCAGTCCGACTGCGCCACGCCGAAATCCATCTCGCCGGCGGCGATGGAATTGAGATTGAACACCGAGCCACCGGTGCTCTCGGCATTGCAGCGCATGCCGTGCTCGGCCTGGTCCCGATTCACCAGCCGGCAGATGTTCTGCCCGGTGGGGTAGTAGACCCCGGTCACGCCGCCGGTACCGATGGTGATGAAACGCTGGTCGGCCGCAGCCGGCAACGCAAGCCCGAGGGCCAGAATGGTGCCGGTGGCCCAACCGGCGAGCCCCTTCATGGTGGATCCGTGCATGCGGTCTCTCCCTCTACGGTTCATAATGAACCCCGATTCAAGCCCCTTTCGGGTCCCGGAAGCAAATCCCCAGCCCTGTAGGGTGGGCCAAGCGCAGCGGGCCCACCGGGCGTGCCCCGGCGCTCGAGCCAAGAACGGTGGGTGCGCTGCGCTTCACCCGCCCTACGGTAAAATACAGTATATTCGTGCCCCGATTTTTTCCTTTCGCCCGAATCCTGGAGTACCCCTTATGTTTTCCATTCGTATGAGCATCAATGGCTACGATCCCGAACTCTGGTCCGCCATCGAGAACGAATCCCGCCGTCAGGAAGAGCACATCGAACTGATCGCCTCGGAAAACTATGCCAGCCCCCGAGTCCTCGAGGCGCAGGGATCGGTGCTGACCAACAAGTACGCCGAAGGCTACCCCGGCAAGCGGTACTACGGCGGTTGCGAATACGTCGACATTGCCGAAACCCTCGCGATCGAGCGGGTGAAGCAGCTTTACGGCGCCGATTACGCCAACGTGCAGCCGCATTCCGGCTCGCAGGCCAATGCCGCGGTCTACATGGCCCTGCTGCAGCCGGGCGAAACCGTGCTCGGCATGAGCCTGGCCCACGGCGGCCACCTGACCCACGGCGCCAAGGTCAACTTCTCCGGCAAGATCTACCACGCGGTGCAGTACGGCATCGACGAGCAGGGCCTGCTGGATTACGACGAGATCGAGCGCCTGGCGCTGGAACACCGGCCGAAAATGATCGTCGCCGGCTTCTCCGCCTACTCGCGGGTGATGGACTGGGCGCGCTTTCGGGCGATCGCCGACCAGGTCGGCGCCTACCTGATGGTCGACATGGCGCACGTCTCCGGGCTGATCGCCGCCGGCGTGTACCCGAACCCGGTGCCGCACGCGCATGTGGTGACTTCGACCACGCACAAGACCCTGCGCGGTCCGCGCGGCGGCATCATCCTGGCGCAGAGCAACCCGGAGCTCGAGAAGAAGTTCCAGTCGCTGGTCTTCCCCGGGACCCAGGGCGGGCCGGCGATGCACGTGATTGCGGCCAAGGCCGTCGCCTTCAAGGAGGCCCTGGAGCCTGGCTTTCGGGCCTACCAGGAGCAGGTGATCGCCAACGCCCGCACGATGGCGGCGACGCTGATCGAGCGGGGCTACAGCATCGTCTCCGGCGGCACCGACAACCACCTGTTCCTGCTCAGCCTGATCGACAAGGGCATGACCGGCAAGACCGCCGACGCCGCCTTGGGCGCCGCCAACATCACGGTGAACAAGAACGCGGTGCCGAACGATCCGCAGTCGCCGTTCGTGACCAGCGGCATCCGCATCGGCACCCCGGCGGTGACCACCCGCGGCTTCGGCGAGCGCGAATGCCGGGATCTCGCGAACTGGATCGCCGACGTGCTCGACGATCCCGAGAACCCGGCGGTGATCGCCGAGGTGCGCACCAAGGTGCTCGACGTCTGCGCCCGGTTCCCCGTCTACGGGCTGGACGACTAGGCCCGCGCGATGCGCTGTCCAGCCTGCGGCGCCGACGACAGCCGGGTGGTGGATTCGCGCACGGCCGGCCCGGATCAGGGCCAGATCCGGCGGCGCCGCGAGTGTCAGAGCTGCGGCGCCCGCTTCACCACCTTCGAGCGTGCCGAATTCAGCATGCCCCGGGTGGTCAAGCGCAGCGGCCAACGCGTCGCCTTCGACGAAGACCGGCTGCGTGGCGGCCTGGCCCGGGCGCTGCACAAGCGCCCGGTGCAGACCGACGCGGTCGAGGCGGCGATCGAACGCATCAAGCGCCGTCTCGCCGCCTTCGGTGCTCGGGAGATTCCTTCCGACCGCATCGGCGAATGGGTGATGGAGGAGTTGCGCGAGCTCGATCAGGTCGCGTTCATCCGCTTTGCCTCGATCTACCTCAGTTTCGCCAACGTGCAGTCGTTCCGCGACGCGATCGAACGCCTGGAACAGGACCTGACCCCGGAGATGCGCCGTTCGCAACTGCCGCTGATCGATGGCGACGGTGACGGTGACGGTTCTGATCCTGGTGCTGGTGCTGGCGATGGCGGCGATGCGTCCCCCGAGAAAACCGGGTGAGCGATCACACCTTCATGGCACGGGCGCTGCAACTCGCCCGGCTCGGCCGCTACACCACGGACCCCAACCCCCGCGTCGGCAGTGTGGTGGTGCAGGGCGGCGTGATCGTCGGCGAGGGCACCCACTGGATTGCGGGGCAGGCGCATGCCGAGATTCAGGCCCTGCAGGCCGTGACCGGCGATCCGCGCGGCGCCACCGTGTACATCACCCTGGAGCCGTGTTCGCACCACGGGCGCACCCCACCCTGTGCCGATGCCCTGATCGCGGCCGGCGTCGCCCGGGTGGTCGTCGCGATGCAGGATCCGAACCCGCGGGTGGCCGGCCGCGGCCTGGAGCGTCTGCGCGCCGCCGGTATCGCCGTCACCGTCGGGGTGCTCGAGGCCGAGGCGCAGGCCCTGAACCCCGGCTTCCTGCGGCGCATGCAGCGGGGCCGGCCCTGGGTGCGGGTGAAGCTCGCGGCGAGCCTCGATGGCCGGACCGCGATGGCCTCCGGCGAGTCCCAGTGGATCACCGGGCCTTCGGCGCGCCGCGACGTGCAGCACTGGCGGGCGCAGGCTGGCGCGATCCTGACCGGCAGCGGCACCGTGCTCGCCGATGACCCGCAACTGACGGTGCGCCGGTCGCCGGCAGAACTGATCGCCGACGAGGGGGTCGACCCGTCCGTTTACCCGGAACTGGTCGCAGCCGCGGTGCGCCAGCCATTGCGGGTGGTGATCGACTCGCAGCTGCGGGTGCCGCCCGCCGCGCGCGTGTTCGACGGCGGCGACGTGATCCTGATGACCTGCCGCGAACGCGCAGCGTCGGAGGCGGCCCGCGCGCTGCGTGCCCGCGGCGGGCAGGTGCTGGACGTGCCGGT
>PWGH01000272.1 GCA_003555285.1 Thioalkalivibrio sp. | reverse complement strand
GGCGGCCATTTCCTCGGCCTGCTGGCGGGCGGTTTCGGCCGCCTGCAGCGCGGCCTGACGCGCGGCCTCCTCGGCGGCGCGCTGGCGCTCGGCCTCCTGCTCCCGCCGCTGTTCCTCTTGACGCTGGCGCTCGGCCTCCCGCCGGCGAGCCTCTTCCTCCTGCAATGCGGCCGCCACCTCTTGCTGCTCGGCCACGCGGACCTCGCGTTCGATGCGCTCGAAGGTCTCGATGTCCACCGCAACGGCGTCGATCGTCTCCACCGGCTCGGGGTTGAAACGCAATGCCGGGGCCCCGCCCGGCTCCGTCAGAAAGGCGACGTTCAGCAACAGGGCGGCGAACAACACCCCGTGCAGCATTACCACCAGCAGCAGCCGGCCGAAGTGCGCTCGAATCAGGCTGAACACGGTAGGCTCACAGTCGGCTCCCGGATCGCGTCAGTTCTCGGCCCTGGGCGGCGGCTCGGTCAACAAACCGACTCGGCCCGCCCCGGCACGCTGCAGCGCCACCATCGCATCCATCACCCGACCGTAGTCGACGTTCCGATCGCCGCGTACGTAGGTCTGGATGCCGGGCTGGGCGGCGAGCAGTTCCTGCACGACCTCGATCAGCTCGGGCCCGGCCAGCGGCTCGTTGACCCGCTGCCCCTGGTTCACGCTCATCGCACCGGCCCCGGTCACCGTGACCACCAGCGGTTCCGCCACCCGCTGTTCGGTATCCAGCGTTTCGGCCTGCGCCTGCGGCAGTTCGACCTCGACCCCCTGCTGCAGCATCGGCGCGGTGATCATGAAGATGATCAGCAGCACCAGCATCACGTCGATGAAGGGGACCACGTTGATCTGCGACATCGAACGCCGCGAGCGGCGGCCGTTGCGCCGGGATAGTTCGGCCATCGGAAATCCTACTCCCGGGCTTCTGCAGTGCCACGCACGACATTCTGGCGGGCGAGCAGAGCCACGAATTCATCACTGAAGTTCTCCAGGCGGCCCAGCACCCGATCGACGTCCGAGGCAAAACGGTTGTAGGCGATGACCGCGGGGATCGCGGCGAACAACCCGAGCGCGGTCGCGATCAGCGCCTCGGCAATGCCAGGGGCCACCATCGCCAGCGTCGCCTGCTGCACGCCACTCAGACCGATGAAGGCGTGCATGATTCCCCAGACGGTCCCGAACAGGCCGACATAGGGGCTGACCGAACCGACGGTGGCCAGGAACGACAGGTACCGTTCCAGACCTTCGCTCTCGCGGGAAATGGCCACCCGCATCGAACGGTGGGTGGAATCGACCACACTGCCGACATGCTGGCGGGTACGCAGGAACTCCTTGAAGCCCGACGAGAACACATGCTCCATGCCCGACATCTCGGGCTTGCGGCGCACGCCGTCGTAGAGGTGGGCCAGATCCACACCTGACCAGAAGCGTTCCTCGAAGTCGTCGGCGGCCCGATGCGCGACCTTGATGGTGCGCGCCTTCACCAGGATCACCAACCACGACAGCACCGAGGCCACGACCAGGATCACCATGACCAGTTGCACGATCAGACTGGCCTCGAGGATCAGTCGGTACAGGGAAAGATCCACACTCACGTTTCGTCTCCTAAATCCAATTCAATGACCGTCCGGACCGGTCCCGGCAGGGCCACCGGCACGAAGCGTTCTGCATCCACACAGGCCAGGCGCACGTGGGCGCTGGCCAGCTCCACCGTGTCGCGCCGGACAACCTGCGCGACCTCGAGGCTGGCCCGACCGAGGGTGATCGGCCGGCTGGTCACGGACAAGGCCTCGTTGAACCGCGCGGGCCGCCGCAGCTCGAGCTGGACCGACCGCACCACGAACAGCACCCCGAACTCGGCCCGAAGTTGATCCTGCTCGAAACCGCGGTGGCGCAGCCACTCGGTCCGGGCCCGTTCCATGAACTTCAGGTAATTCGCGTAGTACACCACGCCGCCGGCGTCGGTGTCCTCGAAATAAACACGCACCGGCCAGGCAAAGCCCGTCCCTCGGTCCGCGCGCACCGGCTCCGCCGATTGCAGACTCGTCGGTTTCAGGTCCCCTGGCGGCGGCCCCGATGGCATCAGGCCCCGTCTCCGGAACCGTCCAGCGCAAACAGGTCCGGGCGCACCGGGGCCCGCTCCGGCAGGCCCAGCAACAGGAAGCTCTGCCGGGTGGCCTGCCGGCCGCGCGCCGTGCGCATCAGGTAGCCCTGCTGGATCAGGAACGGTTCGACGACATCTTCCAGGGTTCCGCGGTCCTCGTTCAACGCGGCCGCCAGGCTCTCGACCCCGACCGGCCCGCCGTCGAACTTCTCCACCAGCATCTCCAGCAGACGCCGGTCCTGGGCATCCAGACCGGAGGCATCGATCGCCAGCAGATCGAGGGCCTCGTCCGCCACCGTTCCGGTAATCCGCCCGTCGGCCCGCACTTGGGCAAAGTCCCGTACGCGCCGCAGCAGGCGGTTCGCCAGGCGCGGCGTACCGCGGGCGCGCCGGGCGATCTCGAGCGCCCCGGCCTCTTCGATACCCACGGCCAGCAGGGCCGCGGCACGCCGGACGATCGCCGCCAGATCGGCGACATTGTAATGCTCGAGCCGCTGCACGATGCCGAAGCGATCGCGCAGCGGCGCACTCAGCAGACCGGCCCGCGTGGTCGCCCCCACCAGCGTGAAGGGCGGCAGGTCCAGCTTGATCGAGCGCGCGGCCGGCCCCTCGCCGATCATGATGTCGAGCTGGAAATCCTCGAGGGCGGGATACAGCACCTCCTCCACGACGATCGGCAGCCGATGGATCTCGTCGACGAACAGCACGTCCCGCGGCTCCAGCGCGGTCAGGATCGCTGCCAGGTCACCGGCGCGCTCCAGCACCGGGCCCGAGGTCTGACGCAGGCCAACACCCAATTCGTGCGCGATGATGTGCGCGAGCGTGGTCTTGCCGAGCCCCGGCGGACCGGCCACAAGGGTATGGTCCAGGGCTTCGCCGCGACCGCGCGCCGCGCGGATGAACAGGTCCATCTGCTCGACCACCCGCGGCTGACCGGCGAAGTCCTGCAGCCGGCTCGGGCGCAGGCTGACCTCCGGACCGCGCTCCTCCGGAAGGCACTGCATGTCGACCAAGCGGGATTCCATCGCGACAGTATGACCGCAAGGGCCTTTGGTTTACACCTGCTTTGCACGCAAAAAATGCAATCCAGTACCGGCCCGAACCCGGCCATCGCAGCCTTGGCCCTGCCCGCCGAGCGCCGTCTCAGACCCGTCGTCTCAGACCCGCCATCTCAGGAACGCAGGGTCGCGCGCAGCGCCAGGCGCACCAGGGCCTCGGTGGTGTCCGCCTGGCCGCGTACCGCAGCCACCATCTTCTCCACGTCCGCGGCCCGATAACCGAGGGCCTCCAGCGCGGCCATGGCCTCGGCCTCCATCGTCGAGGCGCCGGCGCCGAGACGCGCCCCCGCGCTGGGACCAAATCCCAGTTCCGTCAGCCGCTCGCCCAACTCGAGCACCACGCGCTCGGCGGTGCGCTTGCCAATCCCCGGGATCCGGGTCAGCGCCGCAAGGTTGCCGCCGGTGATGTGGCCGGCCAGATCATCGGCCGCCATATTCGAGAGCATCGCCAACGCGAGGCGGGCGCCGATCCCGTTGACCCGGATCAGGCGCCGGAACAGGTCGCGGTCGCGGGCATGGAGAAAGCCGAACAGCGTGTGGGCATCCTCACGCACGCTCAAATGGGTATACAGGATCACCGTGGCGCCGGTTTCGGGCAGTGTGGCCAGCGTCGACAGCGGCACCTCCACCTCGTAGCCAACGCCGCCCACATCGAGCACGACGTTCTGCAGTTCGCGCCCGCGCAGCACGCCCTCCAGACGGGCGATCACCCGCCGACTCCCAGCACCGCCTGCCGGGTCCGGCTGGCGATCGGATGCGTGTGGGCATGACAGACCGCGATCGCCAGGGCATCCGCGGCATCGGCGCTCAGCGCCTCGTCGATGCGCAGGATCTGGCGCATCATGTGCTGGACCTGGACCTTCTCGGCCCGCCCGCTGCCGACCACCGCCAGCTTGACCGCGCGCGGCGCATATTCGAAGACGGGAAGCGCCCCCTGAGTGGCTGCACAGATCGCGGCGCCGCGCGCCTGCCCCAGCTTCAGCGCGGACTGGGCATTGCGCGCCAGAAACACCGACTCGATCGCGAGCACCGCGGGCTGCAGATCGGCGATCACCGCGGTCACGCCGACGAAGATCTCACCCAGGCGTTCCGGCAGCGCCGCGCCCTTGGGTCGAATCACGCCGAAGCCGCAGGTGCGCAGTCCGCCGCGCATGACTTCGATCACGGCAAAACCGGTGATGCGCGAACCGGGATCGATGCCCAGGATGCGCATCGGGTTCAGGCGCCGGTCACGGAGTCGGGAAAATCGGCGTTGGTGTAGACGTTCTGGACATCGTCGAGGTCATCGAGCAGCTCGAGCAGCTTCAGCACCGCCTGCGCGGTCTCCTCATCGAGCGGGGCGAGGGTGCCGGCCCGCATCGTGACCTCGGCATTTTCCGGCTCCAGGCCGCGTTCGCGCAATGCCGCGAGCACGGCATCGAAGCGCTCCGGATCGGTCAGCACCTCGACCGCGTCGCCTTCGATCAGCACATCCTCGGCGCCGCCGTCGAGGGCTGCCTCGAGCACCGCCTCGTCATCGGTCCCCGGGGGATAGCTGAGCACGCCCTTCTTCTCGAACAGGTAGGCGACCGAGCCGTCGGTGCCGAGGTTGCCGCCCATCTTGTTGAAGGCATGCCGGACCTCGGCGACGGTGCGGTTGCGATTGTCGGTCATGCAATCCGCGAGGATCGCGGCACCGCCCGGGCCGTAGCCCTCGTAGCGGATCTCCTCGTAGTTGGCACCATCCAGATCGCCCGCACCGCGCTTGGCGGCACGCTCGATGGTATCGCGGGTCATGTTCGCCGCCAGGGCCTTGTCGGTCGCCAGGCGCAGTCGTGGATTGCTGCTGGCATCGACACCGCCGGCGCGCGCGGCGACCGTGATCTCGCGAATCAGTTTGGTGAAGAGCTTGCCGCGCTTGGCGTCCTGCGCATTCTTGCGATGCTGGATATTCGCCCATTTGCTGTGACCGGCCATCGGATGTCCTGCAAGGTTGTCGATTGAAAGATGAGCCCAAGCTTACGCAGCAACCCCGGCCCAGGCCAAGATGCGTCGGTTTCGGCCTACGCCCTCAGAAGTCCCCGTGCTCGAGAAACCGGATCACCGCGTCGGCGACCGGACGCGCGAACAGCATCCCGAAATGCCCGTAGGGCACCTCCAGGTGGCGCGCGACCTCCGGCGCCTCGGTCTCCTGCACCGCCACCGTGCCGTCGTGCGGCTGGGGCACGGTCTTGCGCAATACGGTGCCCAGGCCCCAGCCGCGGGTGCCGGCGATCATTCCGACCTGGCGGCCCTGCAGGACCGGACTGCCCCCGAGCAGACCGCGGTCGAACGCGCCGCGCAGCCACCAGCGGCCGACCGCGGAGCGCCCGGCCCAGGCCGCCAGATGGCTACCCGAAAGTGGACTGCCGAGCATCACGATGCGCCCGGGACGCTGCACCGGCGCCACCGCGAACAGGTGGCGCACCACGATCCCCCCCAGGCTGTGTGCGACCAGGTGGATGACCTCACCGGGCAATCGGTCCAGAAACACCGCCAGCCGCCGGGCGGCCTGCTCCGGGGTCTGGGCACCGGAGGCGTAGCGGAAGGCGCGAACCTCGAAGCCGTGGCGGCGCACGCGCCGGCGCAGCACGGCCATCTCCAGGCCGCTCATGTGCCATCCGTGGACCATGACGACCGTCGCGCGCATGACGGGGGCGGCCGCCTACGCGGCGCTGGGCTGCGTCCGCAGGCGGATGGCGAGTTCCCGCAACTGGGCCTCGCTGACCGTCGCCGGGGCCTCGGTCAGCGGACAGGCGGCCCTCTGCGTCTTCGGGAAGGCCATCACGTCGCGGATGCTGGTGGCGTCCGCCATCAGCATCACCAGCCGATCCAGGCCAAAGGCGATGCCGCCGTGCGGGGGCGCGCCATAGGTCAGCGCCTCGAGCAGAAAGCCGAACTTCTGCTGGGCTTCCGCCTCGCTGATGCCGAGCAGGTCAAACGCCGCCCGCTGCACGTCGGGCCGGTGGATACGAATCGAACCGCCGCCCACCTCGGTGCCGTTGAGCACCAGGTCGTAGGCCCTGGAGAGCGCCGCACCCGGGTCGGCACGCAGCACCTCGGGATCGGCGATCGACGGTGCGGTGAAAGGGTGGTGCAGCGAATAGAAGCGCCCGTCCTTGGCATCCCATTCGAACATCGGGAAATCGACCACCCACAGCGGCTGCCAGCCCGGTGTCACCAGACCGCGGTCGTGCCCGAGCCGCACGCGCAGCGCGCCGAGGCTCTCGTTGACCACGGCGGCCTTGTCGGCACCGAAGAAGATCAGGTCGCCGTCAGCCGCGCCGGTGCGCTCGAGAATGGCCTGGACCACGCCTTCGGGCAGAAACTTCAGGATCGGCGACTGCAGGCCGGCCGCGCCCTGCTCCAGGCTGTTGACCTTGATGTAGGCGAGCCCCCGGGCGCCGTAGCGTCCGACGAACTGGGTGTACTCGTCGATCTCCTTGCGCGAGAGACTGGCCCCGCCCGGCAGGCACAGCGCCGCGACCCGGCCGGCGGGATCCTGCGCCGGCCCGCTGAAGACCTTGAAATCGACCCCCTGCATCACGTCGGTCAGCTCGGTGAATTCCAGCGGGATGCGCAGATCCGGCTTGTCCGAGCCGTAGCGCGCCATCGCCTCGGCATAGCGCATGCGCGGGAACGGATCCGGCAGATCGGCCGCGAGCACGTCGCGGAACAAGGTCCGGATCAGGCGCTCGTTCAGCGCCATCACGTCCTCTTCCTCGACGAAGGCCATCTCGATGTCGAGCTGGGTGAACTCGGGCTGACGATCGGCGCGCAGGTCCTCGTCGCGAAAGCAGCGGGTGATCTGGTAGTAGCGGTCCATGCCGCCGATCATCAGCAGCTGCTTGAACAGCTGCGGCGACTGCGGCAGCGCGAAGAAGCTGCCCGGGTGGGTGCGGCTGGGCACCAGGTAATCGCGGGCCCCTTCGGGCGTGGCCTTGGTCAGCATCGGCGTCTCGATGTCGAGGAAGCCCGCGTCATCGAGGAAACGGCGCAGGCTGCGCGCCGCCTGGGCCCGCAGGCGCAGGCGCTGCTGCATCACCGGGCGGCGCAGGTCGATGTAGCGGTAGCGCAGCCGCGTCTCCTCGCCAACGTCCTCGTCGTCCAGCGGAAACGGCGGGGTGCGCGCGGCGTTCAGGACCTCGATCTGCGTGCCGAGCACCTCGATCGCCCCGGTCTTCAGCTCCGGGTTCACCGTGCCCTCGGGGCGCCGGCGCACCCGGCCGGTCACGCGCAGCACGAACTCGTTGCGCACCTGCTCGGCCTCGGCGAAGACCGCCGCCCGGTCGGGGTCGAAGACGACCTGCACCAGGCCCGCGTGATCGCGCAGGTCGACGAAGATGACGCCGCCATGATCGCGACGGCGGTTGACCCAGCCGCACAGGGTCACCTCCGAGTCCAGTTCCGACTCGGTCACCAGTCCACAAAAATGAGTCCGCATTGCGCCAATTCCCAGCCAGATAAAGCGTGATTCGCCATGTTGTTCGGGTCGACCCAAAGGCTCTGGCCCATCGGTCGAAGGGGCCGGCGATGTTACGGACCCGGCCCCTCGGGTGCAAGCACAGGCGTTGCCTTCGGGACCGGCCAGGGCGGCACCAGCACCCCGAGCGACATCACGAACTTCAGTCCGTCCTCCACCGACATGTCGAGTTCGATCGCCTCCTCCTGCGGCACCAGGATCACGAATCCGGAAGTGGGGTTGGGCGTGGTCGGGATGAAGACCGTGAGCACGGTGCGTTCGGTGCGTTCCTGCAGCTCGCCGATTCCCACCCCGGTCTGGAAGCCCAGGGTCCACAGGCCCTTACGCGGGTACTGCACCATCAGTACCCGGCGAAACGACTGCCCGCCGTCATGCAGCAGGGTCTGCATCAGTTGCTTGACCGCCCGGTAGATCGAGCTGACCAGGGGGATCCGCTGAACGATGCTCTCGCCGAGGTCGATCAGCTTGCGGCCGACGATATTGGCCACCACCAGGCCGGTCAGGAACACGACCACGATCGCGAAGACCACCCCGGCCCCGGGCACGTTGAAGCCCAGCAGAGCCTCAGGGCGCCAACCCGGCGGCAGCAACAGGATGGTGAAGTCGAGTGCATCCACCAGGAACTTGATGATCAGCCCGGTCACGATCAGCGGGACCCAGACCAGCAGCCCCGCAATCAGATAGCGGCGCAGGCGGATCAGCACTAGCTGGCCTTGGCCGTCGTGGTGCCGGTCTTGGTGCTGGCCGGACTGCTGGCGGCCGGCTTGGCCTCCGCGGCCGCAGGCTTGGCCTTTTCGGTCCCGGGCTTCGCCCCTTCCTTTGCCGCCTCCTTTGCCCCTTCCTTCAGATTGCGCTGCTTGTCCTTCTTGAAGTCGGTCTCGTACCACCCTCCTCCGCTGAGGCGGAAGGCTGCCGCCGACACCAGCTTGGTCAATGCGGCGGCCCCGCAGGCGGGACAGTCGGTGAGCGGTGCGTCGGAGAACTTCTGGATCACCTCGGTGGATTCACCGCAGGCGCGGCACTCGTATTCGTAAATCGGCATGGCGTTCCACTCCGGATGTCGCACTGGGATCGGAGTATTATGCAACCGAATTTTGCGAAAGAAAGTAACCGCCTGCGACAATCGCCCTGGGGGCCCCTCGATGCCGTCCATAAACCCTGAAGACCCGGGCGCCACGAGCCCGTAAAATACCAACCTGGCGCCCGCCAACCCGGCACCTGCCAACCCGCCCCACGCCGAACCGACCTGCGCGCAACCGACCTACCCACAACAAGGGAAGACAATGGCCGACAAGATCGTGATCATGCTTCTGAACCTGGACCTCAAGCGCCACGGTTCCCTCGGAGCGCCATTCTTCCAGGCCACGGTCGCGGCCGTAATGGATCTCGAGGTCGAGATGTACTTCGCGGGCCCGAGCACGCAACTGCTGATTCGTGGCGTGGCCGAGGCCATCCACCCAGGCACCGCGCGCGAGAAATCCGTGTACAGCTTCATGCAGGACGCCCACGAGGCCGGCGTGCGCTTCGTGGCCTGCGCCGGCGCGATGGACGAAAACGGCCTGAGCCTGGACAACGCCATTCCCGAGCTCGACGGCGTGGCCGGTGGCGGCGCCTTCATCGGCGAGATCATTGAAGACAACGTCGTCACCCTGACCTACTGACATGACCCCATTGTCCTGGGCCCCATTGTCCTGGGCCCCATTGTCCTGGGCCCCGCTGGCATGAGCCCCGCTGGCATGAG
>PWGH01000011.1 GCA_003555285.1 Thioalkalivibrio sp. | reverse complement strand
GATGCAAGATCAGCAGATGCAAGATCAGCAGATGCAAGATCCGCAGATGCAGGATCCGCAGATGCAGGATCCGCAGATGCAAGATCCGCAGGCGCAGCAGGATGTGCAGGAGCCCTGGGAGCCTGCGCAGCCGGACTTCATTACTGCCTTGGATGATCAGCAGTACGTGGTCGAAGAGATGATCGGAAATGACGTCATCAATCGCTATGGCGAGCGCATTGGCACGATTCGGGATTTCATCGTCGGTGAGCAGGCACAAATCGAAGGCGTGATTCTGGGGGTGGGTGGCCTTCTCGGTCTGGGCGAGCGAAGGGTGGCGCTGAATTGGGACGCCATCCAGGTGCATCGCGATCCCGAGGATCGTGAGCAGTTTGAACTCGTGGTGGACGTGGATCAGGAAACCCTAGAAGAGGCACCGCGTTTTACCCGCCGTGGCGAGTAGTCTGACCAGCCCGAAAGGCGCCGTTTCAGCGCCCCGTTGACCTGCAGTCCCTAGTCAACCGTCCAATACTCAACAGCCTAAGGAGATCCTGATGAATTACTGGAAGCTACTTGGAATTGGTGCGCTGCTGTTTCCCGCAATGGCCATGGCCCAGCAGACGGAACGCGAAGGGGCCGCCGAACAACGGCAACACGAGATGCCGGGTCAGATGGAACCGCGGGAAAATGACATGATGCGGGACCAGGAAAGGCCGGAGCGTGAGTACATCACCCGGCTCGAACAGAACCAGGTGTTGGCCGACAACCTGATCGGAAGCCCGGTCCGGGCCCGTGGCGGAGCCGCAATGCGACAGGATCAAGATGCCGCCGGGCAGCCTGGGGAAGGCATCGCGGCTGAAGGCGAAGAAATCGGCACGGTCGACGACCTCATTCTGGGGGGTGAGGGTGAGATCGTCGGCATCGTCGTTGGGGTGGGCGGCTGGCTCGGCATCGGCGAGCGGGAAGTGGCGCTGAGCTGGGAGATGGTGGACGTGCAGCGCGATCCGGAGGATCCGGACGCCTTCATCGTGCTGGCCGACGTCGATCCGCAAGCGGTCGAGAACGCGCCGGAATTCGAGCGGGATAACGACGACGGAATCTTCTAGTTAGTTTCCGCGACGGGTTTTGGAGCGCCTGGGATGAAGGCGTCCGGTTGCGCCGGGCGCCTTCAGGTTGCCCCGTGCTGGGAAGCCCACCTGGGACGCCCAGCCCATGTTTCACCGAAACGGCCGATGCTCTCGGCGCCGATGTTCTCTGCGCTGCGCCGCAGTGTCTGTACCTTCCGGTCCAGTTCCCATGGGCCTGATCCTTTCTACTGCTTACGAGGGGAGAAATCATGAATCATTGGAAGATGTTGATTGTGACTGCCTTGGTGTTCCCGGCGTTGGTGCTGGCGCAACAAGAGCAGCACGAGGAGGGTGGGCTCCAGCAACCGCCGCAAACGCAGGAACAACCCGGTGCAACGGCACCGCCGGAAGCCGAGATGAGCCCGACCGAACCGGGCTTTCTGACCCGTCTGGAGCCCGATCAGGTGCTGATCACCGATCTGATGGGTACCAGTATCCGGAGTGCGGATGCACCACCGGTCGAAGAGAATCGCGATGCCATCGGCCGTGAGGGCGAAGACTTGGGGGCCGTGGACGATCTGATCCTGGGTGAGGATGGACGGGTCGTGGGGGTCGTGTTTGGCGTCGGCGGTTTCTTGGGGATCGGCGCACGGGATGTGGCGCTGAACTGGGAGTTGATCGCGGTGCAACGGGATCCCGAGAATCCGGATGCCTTTGTTCTGGTCGCGGATGTGGCCCCGGGTGCGGTACGGGAGGCACCGGAGTTCGACCGCGATCCCGAATACAACGGGATGTTCAACTAAGACCGGAAACGACCAGCCCCCAGGGGGCCTCGCGGCTGGTCGTCCTTTGGGGCTAGTCCTGCTCGAGGGCGGCCGCGCGCTGGCGAACCTCGTTTTCCAAGCGGGCCTCTTCGATCTGATCGAGCACCGCGCCCACATCGGCTGCGCCCTCGGGGTGCTTGAAGCAGCCGGTGAGGGCGGTGTCGGGTTTCAGATCGCCGGTGGCGAACAGGCTCCACATCTCGTGGGCGTACTCGGTGTTCAGAAGCTCAGGAGCGAAGCGGCCAAAGGTGGTGCGCATGTTGTTGACGTCGCGTTCGAGCATGCGAAAGGCATTGTTGTTGCCGGAGGCGCTGACCGCCTGCGGCAGGTCGATGATCACCGGACCCCGGGCGTCCAGCAACACGTTGTAGCCCGACAAATCCCCGTGGATCAGACCGGCGCACAGCATGCGCTGGATCTGCGTGATCATGAACCGGAACCATTCCTGCGCTTGTTCGCCCGTCATGTCGGCATCCTGCAACTGCGGGGCCGTGTCGCCGTCGGCGTCCAGCACGAGCTCCATCAACAGCCCCCGATCGAAGACGCCATAGGGCACGGGAACGCGGACACCGGCCTCGGCCAGGCAATACAGGGCCTCGACTTCGGCGTTCTTCCACTGCGCCTCCTGGACTTCCCGGCCATGGCGCCCGCGCCGCGCCATGGCACGCGCATCGCGGCTGCCACGGACCTTGCGCCCCTCCTGGTATTCGGCGAGCTTGTGGAAGCCGCGGTGGTCAGCTTCCTTGTAGGCCTTGGCACAGCGGAGCTGGTCGCCGCAGGCGACGATGTAGACCGAGGCCTCCTTGCCGCTCTTGAGTTGACCGACCACCTGATCGATCAGCCCGTCGTCGATCAGGGGCTGCAGGCTCTTTGGGGTTTTCATGAAACGATTGAACTCATAGGGGTTTTGGGCGGGCAGGCCTAGTTTTTCTCTTCGCCCTCAAGCGGTTGTCCACCCTCTTCCGGAGGTGTCTCCGAGGTCGTGCGAGCGAGCTTTTTCAGGCGTTTTTCTTCCTGCTGCTTGGCTTTCTTCAGCTCGCGCTGTCGCTTGTCATATTGGTAATTGGGTTTGGCCATGGGATCTCCGCGGATAGCGAGGTGCAGACGCTAAAGGGTATCATTCACCGGCACGCCAGCCCAGCGCCCGCGTTCGTTCCTCGCGGGCGACGCGGACGCGATCTTCAGCAGGCTGCAAAAATCGCGTCAAGTGGGCTTTGCATGGATCACGGGTTCTTGCGGGGCGCGAGCAGGATCGGCGTGTAAAAGGCGGCGAAGACGCCGAAGGCGCCGGCCCAGAGCAGCCCGGAGGCCAGCAGCAGAGCGCCCCAGAGCGGTGTGACGTCCATGCCCAGGCGTGTCACGGCGGCCAGGGTCAGCAAGACGAAGCCCATTGTGATCATCGGATGCGCCTTCAGCGGGCGTCCGGTGTGGCCCAGAGCCACGCGCGCCATCATGCCGAGGGTCAGGCCGCCGAGCGCACCGATCATCAGGGCATGCACGCCGATGGACCAAGACACCGGCGCCCCCAGCAAATGAGCCGCTTGTAAGCCAAAGCCGATCGGAATCCAGGAGTAACTCATGTGCAGCACCCACAGCAGCGGCACCCGCCAAGTGCCCCAGGGCCGCCAGGCCAGCACCCGGATCAGGTTGAGGCCGGCGGCCAGCAGGAGCAGCGGTGCGAGCAGCGGGTCCTGGCCCAGCCAGAAATATCCCGGTACTACGACGAAGGTGACCAACAACGTGCTCCAGTCCAGCCACGGCCATTGTTGGACCCTCAAGTCCGGCAGGCGGCCCCGGGTGAAGGAAGGCGTCACCCGGCCTCCCATGAAGACCAGCAGCAGCGTGGCGAGGTAGACGGTGGCCTGCAGCGCCGGCATCCCGATCCCCAGCAGCCGGCCGTGGAATTCCAAATGCATCGCAAGGTTGAGTAACGCGAAGCCGGCCAGTACCGCGATCAACACATAATTGTTGCGATTACCGGCCTGCAGCACCACGCGGGCGATCAGCAGGGTGAGCAATGGAAAGAAGCTTAGATCGACCAGGCTGGTGAGTCCCAGCGGGATGAACTCCGGGAACAGGAACCCCAGCCGCGCCAGGCACCAGAGCCCCACCAGCGCCGCGAGGCGAGCCGGCGTGGTCGTGGCCAGGCCGGTCCAGTTCTGCGCTGCCGTCAGGGTGAAGCCGGCGATCACGGCCGCCGCGAAGCCGAACAGCATCTCGTGGCCATGCCAGAGGATCGGGTGCAGGGATCCCAGGGATGGGGTGCCCGTAAACAGGTGGCTTACCCAAAGCAACACCCATAGCGCAGCAAACCAGCCAGCGGCAAGAAAGAACGGACGAAAGCCGATGGAAAACAACGGGTGCAGCATGAAGGGAGGTCCTCTCGCCACGCGTTCGGCAGGTATACCCGCGCCAATCGGGGGTGCGCCAGTATGGAGTCGGCCGCTCGCGCGATCGCCAGTAGAGTGCACAGCAGACAAGGTTGCGAAGCGGGTGGTGCGGGTGCATCGCCTCGAAGGCGATGCACGCTTCGGAAAGAGTCAGCTTGGTGTATTGTCGAAAGAATGTCCTTGATTCAGGGCAAGTGTCCGATGGTTTTGTGATGCCGGTGGTGCAGAGACCGAGGGAGTTCGGTCTTCGTCGCCTTCAAGCGCGGGTGACGGGATGTATGATGGGTCCGAGGAAAGGGCGGGGCAGGGGTGGGTAGTTAGTCATGGGATTTTCATCAAGCAACCGCAAGGGTGGGGCTACCCTTGCGCCCGCGGGGAGCGGGGTTCGGGCCAAGGGCATGGGCATTGTACTCGTGATGCTGGCGGCGGCCTTCAGCAGCGTTTGCGCCCAGGGCGTGAGCATCGAAGAAGGCGTTGCCGGCGATGCGCCCGTCGTGTCCGATGTGCAGCCGACCGGAGGAGATGACGTTGCCCTGGCGACTCCTTTGGAAAACCTCTTGGCGCACGATTCAAGCATCGGGCTTGGTTGGCTCGCCGCGGGTGGGGTGCTGTTGGTGGTCCTGTTGGCGTTCTGGGGCCAGTACCGGCGTCTGCGGCGCCGCCTGGAGCGAATGGCGGTTCTGGCCGAATCATTGGAACGCCAGAAGAAGATTTACACGCTGCTGTCGCAGACCAATCAGGCCATCGGCCGCTGTATTGACCGGGACGGCTTGTTCAACGCCGTGGTGCACATTGCCGCGGCGCACGATGAGATTCGCTTCGCCTCGATCGGATTGACGGCAACGGGAGGAACGAGTCATATCGTGCGACGGCATGCCAAGAGCGCTGAGGACGTCGATCCGGAGGTCTTTCAGGCCTTGCCTCTGGAGACCGAGGGCCCGTCCGGATACCCCTATGCCGAGGCCGTCCTGCAGGGGAATTATAGCGTTAGCAACGACCTGCTGGCCGATGCGCAGCTAAAGGACACGGCGGCGCAGACCGGGGCTCGGGCCGCAGGCCTCTTCCCGCTGCGCTGCGCTGGCAGGGTGGTCGGGACCTTCCACCTCTATGCCGAACCGCCGGGATTCTTCCAGGGTGATGTGCTCGAGACCCTGGCGCAGATTGCGACCGATCTTTCCTTCGCGCTGGATAACCTGGAGCGCAAGAACGCGCTGACGACCGTGACGCAGGTCGTGGAGGCCAGCCCGGTGGTGCTGTTTCGCTGGCTGCCGCAGGCGGGCTGGCCGGTGGCCTACGTGTCGGAGAACGTCGCCCGGTGGGGCTACGCCGCGGCGGACTTCCTGTCCGGCGATCTCGCCTACAGCGACATCATCCATCCGGAGGACCGCCCCCGGGTGGAGGTCGAAGTCGCGGCTCAGATAAACGCCAAAGAGGAGGCGTACCTGCAGAAATACCGGATTCGCACAGCGGATCGGGAAACGCTGTGGGTGGAAGACCGGAGTCTGCTGGTGCGCGATGCCACGGGAAACGTGACGCACTTCGAGGGCTTGGTGGTCGATGTGACCGAGCGGGAGCGGATCGACGCCGAATCGCAGCGCCGCAAGGCCTTGGTCGAGGTCCTGCTGGCCCATGCGCCGATCGGCCTCGCCATCAGTACCCTTTCCGATGGCCGGAGGATCTTCGTTGGGCAGCGCTTCGAGGCGATCTACGGCGTCCCGACCGGCAGCCTGAACGACGTCGAGGACTTCTTCGAGCAGGTGTATCCGGACCCGGAAACGCGGCAGGCGATCCGCGACCGTGTGCTGACCGACATCGCCAGCGGGGACCCGGCGCGCATGCGGTGGGAGGACCTTCCGTTGCTCACGCGCGCGGGCGCCCAGCGATACATCAGTGCCTCCAACATCCCCTTGCCCGACCAGGACCTGATGATCTCCACCGTTCAGGATGTCACCGAACGCCACGAGGTGCTGGCCCGGTTGGCCGAACAGGTCGAGGAGCTGCGCCGTTGGCAGGAAGCGACCCTGGGCCGCGAATTGCGCAGCCTCGAACTCAAGCAGGAAGTGAATGCCTTATTGGCCGAGGCCGGCCAGCCGCCGCGCTACCCCAGCGCCCTACCCGAAGCGACCAGGAACGCAGTGACACCATGACTAGACCTAATAACCCGGCAGACGATCGCCCCGCCACGCGCAAGCAACTGGACCGGGCACCGACCGGTATCGAGGGATTGGACGAAATCACCAGCGGTGGCCTGCCCAAGGGCCGGCCAACCCTGCTCTGTGGGGGTACCGGTTGCGGCAAGACGCTACTGGCCCTGGAGTTTCTGGTGCGTGGGGCCACCGAGTTCGACGAGCCGGGCGTGTTCATGTCCTTCGAGGAAACGGCGCTCGATCTGATCGAGAACGCCGCCTCGCTCGGCTTCGACCTGCCGGGGCTGGTGGCGCAGAACAAGTTGGTGCTCGACCACGTGCATCTCCAACGCAGCGAGATGGAAGAGGCGGGCAGCTATGATCTGGAGGGGCTGTTCATCCGCCTCGACCTCGCGATCCGGACCATCGGGGCTCGCCGCGTGGTGCTCGATACTCTCGAGGTGCTGTTCGCGAATCTGGGGTCCGAGCACACCCTGCGCTCGGAACTGCACCGGCTGTTCCTCTGGCTGAAGGCGCGCGGTGTGACCGCCATCATCACCGCCGAGCAGGGGGAGGGGCGGCTGACGCGCCATGGTCTGGAGGAATACGTTTCCGACTGCGTGATCCGGCTCGATCATCGCGTGAGCGGCCAAGTCGTCTCGCGTAGCCTGCGCGTGGTCAAGTACCGCGGATCGATGCACGGGACCAACGAGTACCCGTTCCTGATCGAGGAGGACGGGATGCTGCTGCTGCCGGTGACCTCGCTGAACCTGGAGCACATCGCCTCGACGGAGCGAGTGTCCACCGGCATCCCGAACCTGGACGCGATGCTGGGCGGACAGGGTTATTACCGCGGCAGCAGCATTCTGGTTTCCGGCACGGCCGGCACCGGCAAATCGAGCTTTGCCGCCTGTCTGGCGGATGCGGCCTGCCGCCGGGGCGAGCCCACGTTGTATTTCTCCTTCGAGGAATCGCCGAGCCAGATCCTGCGCAACATGCGCTCCATCGGCATCGATCTGAAGCCCTGGGTCGACCAGGGCCTGCTGCGCTTTTGGGCGGCGCGCCCGACCCTGTACGGGTTGGAGATGCATCTGGCGACGATGCACCGCGAGATCCGCGCACTGCAGCCGCGGGTGGTGATCGTCGATCCCCTGAACAGCTTCATCATTGATGGCAACGGCAATGATGTGAAGATGATGCTGATGCGCCTGGTGGATTATCTGAAGGGGCAGGGCATCACCGGCATGTTCACCAGCCTGGTGCACTCCAGTAGCGAGACCGGGCGCATTGATATCGCAGTGTCCTCGCTGATCGACACCTGGTTACTGCTGAATGCCGAACTCGAGGGGCCGAGCGGGCGTAGCCTGACGGTGCTGAAATCCCGCGGGATGGCGCATTCCGGTCAGCCCCGAAGCTTCCGTTTGACCGAGCGAGGCGTGGCGCTGAGCGAGGCCCCGCGTCAATCCCGGGATGGTTTCACCGCGGACGGGAAGGAAGAGGCATGACGCCATGGCCCACCCCGCCGCAGGAGGATCGCTATGTATTGCGCCTGTACGTCGCGGGGCATTCGCCCCGTGCCGCCCAGGCCATCGCCAACGTCAAGCGGATCTGTGAGGACCACCTGCAGGGTCTCTACACCCTGGAGGTGGTGGATTTGTACCAGCAGCCGCAATTGGCCGCAGGCGAGCAAATCGTCGCCGTGCCGACGCTCATCCGCGCGCTGCCGCAACCGCTGCGCCGAGTGATCGGCGATCTGTCGAACACCGAAAAAGTCCTGATCGGACTGGATCTGAAAAAACAAACGCCGGACGATACGGCTGCAGCCGAGTAGGGCGAGGGCATGCCGCCAGAAATGTGCACGATGGGCACGGAATGCCACGAAGGGCCCGGCGGCGAATAAGGGAATGAAAGGGGAGCGCATTAGGCCATGACCAGTAAACCGGACCGGACGGCGGATGCCGTGTACGCCGAGAACGAGGCGTTGCGAACGCGGCTGGCCGAGGCCGAGCAGGCCTTGGAGGCCATCCGGTCGGGGGCCGTGGATGCGCTGGTGGCTTCCGGTGAGGCGGCGGGCGAGGTCTATGTTCGCCAGGGCACCAACCGCGTGTACCGGTTGCTGATCGAGGACATGACCGACGGGGCACTGACGCTCGCGGCCGACGGCCTGATCCTGTACGCCAACCGGAGCCTCGCGGACCTGCTCGACACACCGCTGGAGCAGGTGATCGGCTCCAGCATCCACGCCTGGATTGCTCCCGAAGGTCGCGGCATCCTGGCTTCGCTGCTGCACCGGCAGCCGGGGACCGGAAAACACCATAAGGAGGTCGAGTTGATCGCCGGTGATGGCACCGTGGTGCCGGTCTTTTTATCGGTGAATCCGGTGTACCTGGAGGGCATGCCCGAGTCCTTTTGTGCGGTGGCCGTCGATCTGCGCGAACAGCGACGCAACCAACGGGTGATGGCGGCCGAACAGTTGGCGCGCAGCATTCTGGAACAGGCGGCGGAGGCGGTGGTGGTTTGCGACCAGACCGGCCGCATCATGCGGGTGAGTGCCATCGCTCGTCAGCTCTGCGCGGGGGACCCCATCGGCCAGATTTTCGAGCAGGCCTTTCCACTGCAATGGCTCGACCCGGCCGCGGAAGGTCTGGTGGATCGCAAGCACGAGGAGGCCCACCTGGACTGCACCGGACAGGGCTTTGATTTTCTGGTCAGCACCGGTCCGCTGATCGGACCCGAGGGCGCGCCGATCGGCAGCGTGATCTCGATGGTCGACATCGGCGAGCGCAAGCGGGCGGAGGCGGCGATCCTGGCGGCGCAAGCGGAACTGCGGGGGCTGCTCGAAACGGCTACCCAGTCCCGTCGGAGCCTGCTGAGCGTGCTCGAGGATCAGCGCCGCGGCGAAGAGGCCTTGCGGACTGCGGAGGAGCAGTTCCGGGGCTTGGTCGAGCAAGCCATCGCCGGCATCTACATTGTCCAGCAGGGCCGGCTGGTCTATCTGAATCACCGGTGCGCCGAGATTCTGGGTTTT
>PWGH01000021.1 GCA_003555285.1 Thioalkalivibrio sp. | reverse complement strand
GATCTCGGGCACGCCGGCCAGGCGTTCCGGTCCCAGCACCTGGGTCGCCGGCAGCTTCAAGGTCTCTGGCGGCTTCAAGGTCTCTGGCGCCTTCGAGGTCTCTGGTGCGCTCAAGGGGTCCGGCGCGAACTCGAGCCGGCGCAGGTGGGTAATCCACACGGCGCCGTCCCGCGTCGCCCGGCAGATCGCGCCGTCGCGCGTGGCGATGATCGCCCCCGGGTCGCCGCGCAGCCGCCCCTCTGGCCACGCATTGAACAGGCGCACCGGCAGCCCGAGGATCACATCGCGCACGCCGGGCGCACCGTCGGCCGCGCGGATCCGGCGCAGCACCTTTGCAGTCTCGTCCCGCGCCCAGTCGATGCGGCGTGCGGCCGCCGGGATCGACGGCCGCCAATGCCCGAGGGTGCCGTCCAGGCCCACCGGCAGTGGCATCGGCCGAAAGCTCGGTTCCTGCCATCGTTCCAGCGCCCAGCGGACCGCACGGACCGCGGCCTCGTTGACCTCGCGCCGGTACAGGCTGCTCTTGCAAGCAGCCCGCATCGGAAAGTCCACCGAGGCCCAGACGGCGCCGGCATCCATCTGGGCATCGGCCTGCAGCACAGTCACGCCCCACTGCGCGGCATCGTCCTCGATCGCCCAATCCAGCGCCGCCGGTCCGCGATCGCCGATTGGGCCCGGGTGCACGATCCAGCACAGCGTATTGCGCCATACCGACTCCGGGATCGCCCGCTTCAAAAACGGCGCGATGACCAGGTCCGGGCGGTACAGCGCCACCGCCTCCTCGGTGACCTGATCGTTGATGTCGAACTCGATGGCGACTTCGTGCCCCAGGCGTCGCAATTCCACGAACAGGCGTTGACAAAGGCTGTTGAAGCTATGGGTCAGAAAGAGTATGCGCATGATGACGATCAGGATACCAACACCCCGCGGCGCCGCGCAGGATGTCGCGGTAACGCGTCGGGGTAGCAGGGTGTGATCGCCAACGAATCTGCTAAGCTCAGGCGATCATCAAAACGACCTGCAAACCGGCGCCGGGTCGGCCCTGTGCCTTCGGTAGCACCACCAAACTCCATGACCTGCCGCTCTCTTTCCACCTTCCGCGAGACCCTTATGCTCATGACTCGACGCACCCTCGGCGCATTGCTGGCGCTCTCTGTCTCCCTGTTTCTTGCCGCCTGTTCCCCCGACGAAACAACGACCCAGGCCCCCACGGGGGCGAATCCCGACATGGCGATGAGCCCGACCCCGCATCCGGCGATGGGACAACCGCAGGCCTCTGCGCGGCCCTATGGCACCAATGGCATGGCCACCGGCGACGCCAGCAGCACGGCCGGCCTGTCCTGGTCGGTTCCGGAACAGTGGCAGATCCAGGGGCAACGCCCGATGCGCGCCGCGACCTACAGCACCGCGCCCGCCGATGGCGATTCGGATCGCGGCGAGATCGCGGTGTTCTACTTCGGCCCGGACCAGGGCGGTACCGTGGGTGCCAACGTCGACCGCTGGTTCCAGCAGTTCGACCAGGACGATGGCCGGCCCACGCATGAAGTCGCGGAACGGGAGCGGATCGAGGTGAACGGCATTCCGGTCACCCTGGTGCGGGCCAGCGGCAGCTACAATGCCGCTGCCGGACCGATGGCACCGCGCGCCGACGTGCGTCCGGGCTACAGCCTCATCGGCGCGATCGTCGAGGGTCCCGAGGGCGCGGTCTTCTTCAAGTTCACCGGTCCGCAAGCGACCGTGCATCAGGAAGAGGAACGTTTCCTGACCATGATCGACTCCGTGTCTGCGGTCTAGACGGCCACGATCCAGACGACCAGGCCCCACGAAAGAGGCCCCCGGAACGGGGGCCTCTTTCAGCAGATCGTCGTGTGGGAGCGATCGCGCCCACAGGCGAGTTCGCTCAATGATGGTGCTCGTCGTGCGGTCCATGGACGTGACCGTGTTCCAGCTCCTCCTGCGAGGGCTCCCGGATATCGACCACGGTGACATCGAAGGTCAGGGTCTCGCCAGCCAGCGGATGATTGGCGTCGATGGTCACCTCTTCGGCATCCATCTGGGTCACGGTCACGACCTGCGTACCCTGCTCGGTCATGGTCTGGAACTGCATGCCCACCTGCACATTGTCGGCATCCTCGAACATCTTTCGGGGTACCGCCTGACGCAGCGATTCGTCGCGTTCGCCATAGGCCTCGGCCGGCTCGATCGTCACCTGAAGCTGATCCCCGACCGCCTTGCCCTCCAACGCCGATTCCAGGCCGGGGATGATGTTCTGGTGACCCTGCAAATAGGCCATCGGCTCGCGGTCCACGGAACTATCCATGACCTGGCCCTGTGCATTGGTCAGTGTGTACTCGATGGATACAACCTTGTTCGCGGCAACTTGCATAATGTGTCCCAGGTTTCGGTTAATGGGCGAAAAGTCTACGCGGATACCCAATGCAAACCAACTTGCGGTCGCCCCAGGCATAACATGGCATGACTTGGCACAGCAGCCGGACTGCCCGGCGCGCACCTCAGAACCACAGGCCGCCGATGTGCCAGCGCGGGCGACGCAGATCGGAACGCAACACCGATCGCACATCGTAGCCGCGCTCCTCGAACAGCGGCGGCTCGTCGATCTGGGCCTCCAGGGCCTTCAGCCGCTCGATCCGCCGCTCGGTCGGCGGATGGGTCCGCAACCAGGAGGGCTCGGGGACCCGCCGTCCGGGCAACAACACCTGTTCCCACAACCCGCCCTGGGCCTGCTCCATCCGCTGCAGAGCCTGCGCCATGCCGGCCGGATCGCCGGTGAGCGCCGCGGCACCCAGATCCGCCTGGTACTCCCGGCTGCGCGACAGGCCCAATTGCAACAGGGTGCTGATGGTGGGTGCGAACACCAGCAAGGCAATCGCGGGCCAACTGATCACCGCTTCGTCCACGAACAACAGGGGCAGATTGATGACCAGCAACAGCAGGCCCAGTAGCGAGAGCAGGCTGGTCACCCGGCTGGACAAGTCGGCGAAGGTCATCGTGCGCAGATCGTTGTTGGCGACATGGCTCAACTCATGCCCGAGCACCGTCACCACTTCCCGCAGATTCAGTTGGCGCAACAGCCCATCGGACAGCGCGATGGCCGCGTTGCGGCGATCGCCCACCGAGAAGGCGCTGACCATCGGGCTCGGGATGTAGAACAGCGCCGGTGGCTGCGGCAGCCCCGCGCGCGCGGTCAATTCATCCATCACGTCGCTGAGGATCGGCGTATCGATCCGGCTCAGCTGGCGTGCGCGGTACATCCGCATCACCAGCAGCGGTGGAATCGAGGGGTGGAACAGGTACAAGAGACCCACCGCCACCATCGCCGTGAGCCCGTACCACGGGCCGGCGATCAGCAGGCCGATCAGCCCCAGCAGGGCCATCAGGCCGAGCAGAAGCACCGCCGACTGCAGCGTATTGACCCATTGGTGCTTGTTGAGCTCCCTTCGGTCCATACGGCGGATCCCCTCAGCTGACCGACCCGGATGGTCGCCTGCTTACCCACACTTGGAAGGCCCGGTATTCCAACGCTCGGCGCACGGCACCGCACGATGGGCGCTACGGGCATGAGCCTAAGACCGCACACCCAAAGGCGCGTTCCCCCGCCGTTCTGCCCTGTAGGAGGCGAGCCCTCTCGGCGACGCCCTTCAAGGCGCAATGCCGGGCAGGGACTGTTCACCACGAAGACCGCGAAGACACGAAGAAGGGCTCTTTGGGGTGACGCGGCACGCGGCCGTTGCGTCCAGAACCCCGCAGGAGGCGAGCCCCCTCGGCGATGCCCTGGCGCTGGAAGACCGGTCGCCCAGAGACTGCCCTCCTACAGACGTCAATCAGACGACCGGCGGAGCTTTGGTACTACTCAAGTGCCGAATAGCGATCTTTCAACCGCACGTAGTTTTCGGCCGAGTAGTGCAAATAATCCTGTTCCGATGCGGTGAGCGCTCGCACCCGGCGCGCCGGACTTCCGCGCCAGAGATAACCGCCCTCCAGACGTTTACCCGGCGCCACCAGGCTGCCGGCGGCGAGCATCGCACCGGCCTCGATCACCGCGCCGTCCATCACCGTGCTACCCATGCCGATCAGGCAGCGGTCGCCGATGGTGCATCCGTGCAGGATCACCTTGTGCCCCACCGTCACCGCGTCGCCGATCTGCAGCGGATGACCACCCGGCACGAAGCGGCTGTCGTGCGTGACATGCAGCACGGAGCCATCCTGGATGTTGCTGCGCGCCCCCACCTGAATGTGATGGATGTCGCCGCGCAACACGGTCATCGGCCAGATCGAGGTATCGGCCCCCAGACGCACTGCACCGAGGACCAAGGCCGTGTCGTCGACCCACGCCGACGCATCGATCGCCGGCACCTGCCCTTCGAAGGATCGGATCATATGGCCTCTCCACTCGAGCATGTGCAAGATGAACCCGGCCCATGACCGGCCACAGGCGCGAGGGGCGCCCATTCATTGGGCCTGCGGCATCCACGAACCGGACCCGCCGATTGCTGCATCGCCCTGGGGGACTTGGCTTGGCCGGTCATTCGCCTCGTCAACAGATGCGCGGCAACTGCTCGCCAGAGAGCCAGTCGACGTTGCGCCGCCCGCCGAAGGTGGTTTCCATCTGCACGAAGCCGTGAGGGTCCTCGATCACCTCGCCGATGATCGCCGCATCCCGGCCCAGCGGATGGGCCTGCATCGCCGCAAGCAAGGCCTCGGCGCATTCCGGCGGACAGATCGCGACGACCTTGCCTTCGTTCGCCACATACAGGGGATCGAGGCCGAGCAACTCGCACGCGGCCTCGACCTCCTCGCGCACCGGAATGTCGGTCTCGCGAATGGCCATACCGACGCCGGACTGGCGGGCGATCTCGTTCAGCGTGGAGGCCAGGCCGCCGCGGGTGGGGTCGCGCAGGCAGTGCAGGTCCGGCGCCGCCCGGATCATGTCTGCGATCAGTTCGTGCAACGCGGCGGAGTCGGAGACGATGTTCGTGCTGAAGCTCAGGTTCTCGCGCAGCGACATGATCGCGACACCGTGGTCTCCGAGAAAGCCGCTGACCAGGATCCGGTCGCCGGGTCGGGCCCGATCGCCGGAGATCGTGATGCCCTCGGGCACCACCCCGACCCCGGTGGTGGTGATGAACACGCCGTCGCCGTGACCCCGCTCGACCACCTTGGTGTCGCCGGTGACGATGGCGACCCCGGCCGCCCGCGCCGCCGCCGCCATCGAGTCGACGATGCGCTTGAGCTCCCCGAGCGGGAAGCCCTCCTCCAGGATGAAGCCGGCCGCGAGCCACAGCGGCCGGGCGCCGCTGGTCGCGACATCGTTGATCGTGCCGTGGACCGACAGGCTGCCGATGTCGCCACCGGGGAAGAACAGCGGCGAGACCACGTGGCTGTCGGTGGCCATCACGATCCGGCCCTCGGGCCGCCCGAGCAGGGCCTGATCGTTCGCCTGGCGCAGCCAGGGGTTGTCGAAGGCCGGCTGGAAGAGCTCGTCGATCAGCTGGGCCATCGCCCGCCCACCGCCGCCGTGGGCCATCTCGACCTTGCCGTTCTTGAAATCCAGCGGCCGGATATAGCCGCGTTTGACCGCCGTACCAGACCCGGTATCCGCCGGTGCGCTCACGAGACCTCCGCGATCGGGACGTTCTTGAACTGCCCGTAGGTGTAATGGGCCGCACAGGCGCCTTCGGCCGACACCATGCACGAGCCCAGCGGGTTGTCCGGCGTGCAGACGGTGCCAAAGACCTTGCAGTCCTGCGGCTGCTTCAGCCCGCGCAGGATGGTGCCGCACTCGCAGGCCTTGTGATCGGGCACCGAGCGGTACTCGAGCCCGAAGCGGTGTTCGGCATCGAGGTCCCGGAACGCCTCGCGGATGCGCAGCGCGCTGTAGGGCACCTCGCCGAGCCCGCGCCATTCGAAGCGATCACGCAGCTCGAAGACCTCGGCGACCAGCGCCTGCGCCTTCTGATTGCCTTCGCGGGTCACCGCTCGGCAAAACTGGTTCTCGACCTCGGCGCGGCCTTCGTTCAACTGGCGCACCAGCATCAGCACCGACTGCAGCACATCGAGCGGCTCGAAGCCGGCGATCACCACCGGCTTCTGGAATTCCTCGGCGAAGAACTCGTAGGGCCGGCTACCGATGATCGTCGAGACGTGCGAGGGCCCGATGAAGCCGTCCAGCGGGATCGTGCCGAGGCTGCGGACCTCGGGCGATTCCAGGATGTTCTGGATCGCCGACGGCGTGAGCACGTGGTTCGCGAACACGCTGAAGTTCTTCAGGCCCTCGGCGCGCGCCTGGCGCAGCGCGACCGCGGTCGGCGGGGTGGTGGTCTCGAAGCCGATCGCGAAGAAGACCACCTCGCGCCCGGGATTCTCGCGCGCGATCTTCAGCGCGTCGGCGCTGGAGTAGACCATGCGAATATCCGCACCCTCGGCCTTTGCCCGCAGCAGGCTCATGCGCCCCGACGCGGGCACGCGCAGGGTGTCGCCGTAGCTGCACAGGATCACGCCGTGGTCGCGGGCGAGCTCGATCGCGCTGTCGATCCGCCCGATCGGCAACACGCAGACCGGACAGCCCGGCCCGTGAATGAAGTGGATTTCCTCCGGGAGCAGGTCGCGCAGGCCATAGCGGGAGATCGCGTGCGTGTGGCCGCCGCAGAACTCCATCAGGTGGTAGCGGCGCTCCGGATCCACCTCGGCGGCGATGGTTTGGGCCAGTTGGCGCGCGACCGTGCCGTCACGGAACTCGTCGACGTATTTCATGCCGCGGCCTCCGGCTGCACGCCCATCTCGCGCAACATCGCAAGGGTCTTCTGCGCCTCGGCCTCGTCGAGGCGATTGATCGCAAAGCCCACGTGCAGGATCACGTAATCGCCGGTCTGCACGCCCTCGACCAGACTCACGTCGATCTCCTTGCGCACGCCTCCGACATCGACCAGAGCCTGATCGGCGGCACGCAGTTCAATCACTTTCACGGGTATCGCAAGGCACATGGCTTCGTCCTGAATGTCGAGTGGTCACAAGGTTCAACGCTTTACGCGCGCGGTTCAAGAACAAGGGTCCGCAGCAAGGAAGCAACCCCGCCCCCTAGGGTGGGTGCGCTGCGCTTCACCCACCCTTGCGCAATTCCCCGGCACCCTACGCACTAGGCACCTCGGTATGCATGGCGATCCATGCCTGCCCGAGGCTCAGACCGCCGTCGTTGGCCGGAGCCAGGCGCGGCAGATGCACGCGCCATCCGGCGCCTTCAAGCCGATCCCTGAGTCCGGCGATCAGCACCTGGTTCAACACACAACCTCCGCTGAAGACGAGATCGCGGATACCGGTGGCCTCGGCCACCGGCTGGATCCAGTGCGCGAGCGCGGCCGCGAGCGTGGCATGGAAGACCGCCGCGGCATGGGCTTGTTCGGCATGGGCCGGCAAGGCGCGGTCTTGCGCGGCATGGGTCTTCTTGGCCTGTGCCCGAACCTGTGCGCCCCCATTGCGTCCGAGGTCGTGATCGGCGAGCCACGCGAGCAGGGGTTGCAGGTTCAGGGTATGCCCGGGATCGATATGCCAGCCGTCCCTTTCTCCGAGCGGCGGGACCGGCCCGTGGGCCTCGGCCAGGCCTTCCAGCAGCATCGCCGCCTGGCCCTCGAAGCTCGCGACCGGGCGCACGCCGAGCAGCCCCGCCGCCGCGTCGAAATGCCGCCCGAGGCTGGTGGTCGGCGGACAGCGCAGGTTGCGCGCCAGCAGCTCGGCCAGCGGCGCGGCCAGCGGTTGCTCGGCAAAGCGCGTCGCGATCTCGCCACCCCGACCCAGCGCGTGCAAGGCGGCAGCGGCCATGCGCCAGGGTTCGCGCGCCGCGCGATCGCCGCCCGGCAGCGCCAGCGACGCCAGATGCCCCAGACGTTCAAATCCGGCTCCGTCCAGACGCAACAACTCGCCGCCCCAGGCCGCCCCGTCGCTGCCCAACCCCACTCCGTCCATCGCGATGCCGAGCACCGGTCCGGCCAATCCGTGTTCGGCCTGCACCGCGGCCAGGTGGGCGTGGTGATGCTGCACCCGGATCAGCGGCACGCCCAGGCGCTCGGCCCAGTCAGCGGCCAACTGGCTGCTGTAAAAATCGGGGTGCCGATCGCAGGCGATGCGCTCCGGGCGGATCGCCAGCACCTTCAACAGGTGTTCGGCAGTGGCCTCGAGCGATCGGCAGGTGGCGGCGTTGTCCAGATCGCCGATGTGCTGGGACAAGAACCCCTGGTCGTCGCGGGTTACGCACAGCGTGTTCTTCAACCCGGCACCGAGCGCCAGCACCGGCGGGCCGCCGTGGGGCAGCCGGATCGCGTTGGGGGTGTAGCCGCGGGCGCGGCGCAGGAAGGCCGCACCGCCGGCACCGACGCGCAACACCGAGTCGTCACAGCGCACCAGGATGTCCCGATCGTGCACCAGCAGCGCGTCGGCAATCCCACCGAGGCGGGCCACGGCCTCGGTGTTGTCGATCACCAGGGGCTCACCGCCCGGATTGGCGGAGGTGCAGACCAGCCGCCAGGGACCGGTTGTCGGCGCCTCCAGCCAGGCGGTGCCCACGGGCCGGCCGGCGGCCTCGTGAAACAGCAGGTAATGCAACGGCGTGTAGGCGAGCATCCCACCCAGCCAGGCGAGTCCGGGGGCCACACCGGGCACGGCCGCATCGCAGCCGGGGCGTTTGCGCAGCAACACGATCGGCCGATCGCGCGAGGTCAGCAATTGCCGTTCTGCCGCTCCGATCGTCACCAACGGCTCGAGGGCGCGGGGGCTCGCCACCATCAGCGCCAGTGGCTTTTCCTCTCGGCCCTTGCGCGCCCGCAAGCGCGCGACGGCCTGTGGGTTATCGGTACTGCACAGCAGGTGGAAACCGCCCAGCCCCTTTACCGCCAGGATCTCGCCGGCACGCAGGCGGCGCACGGCCTCGGCGATCACATCGACGTCCTTGGCCACCAGCGGATGACCGTCCGGGCCGAGCAGGCTCAGGCGCGGTCCGCAGTCGGCACAGGCATTGGGCTGGGCGTGGAAGCGCCGATGCTCCGGGTTCTCGTATTCGTGCAGACAGGCGCCACACTGCGTGAAGCTTGCCATGCTGGTGTTCGGTCGATCGTAGGGTAACGCGCCGGTCAGCGTATAGCGCGGTCCGCAGTGGGTGCAATTGATGAAGGCATACCGATAACGGCGATCGGCCGGATCGAAGAGCTCGGCCAGACACGCCGGGCAGACCGCGGCATCGGGGGTGATGCCGGTGCTCACCGCGCCGCCGCGGCTGGGGGCGATCGCAAAGGTCTGCGGGTGTCCGGGAATTGCGGGCACCGGCGGCTGCTCGAGCACGTCGACCCGGAGCGGGAGCTGATCCGCGGACTCGAGAGCTTCGGCCGGCTGTCCGTCAGCGACGACTGCGGGCTGACGCCGACGTGCTCGACGCTCTGTCCGACCGACGCCATCCGCAACCGGG
>PWGH01000184.1 GCA_003555285.1 Thioalkalivibrio sp. | reverse complement strand
AGACCAGATCCCAGCCCCAAAGCCCGGGCCCTTTTTCCTTTTTCATAATAAAAAAGATGATCCCAGTTGAGGGCGCAGCCCTGTTCGCGGGTGTCGGCCGCATGGATGCGGCCGTCAAGCCTACAGGGAGGTATTCACGGCGTCCCGCGAACAGGGCTGCGCCCTCCATTGGGATCCACCGCACCCTCCACTGGGATCCACCGATACCGGGGCGGGGTGGCCCGTTGACTTGACTTCAGATACGAACGACAATGGTTCTTGTTCGTGCTTTGTGAACCAACCTCATTCAGGAGAACGCCGCTCATGTTTCGTCATCCTTTGCGCTTGTTTGCCATTACGGCCCTTGGAGCCAGTTTCGCCCTGCCGGCGGTCGCGAGCGCCGACGGCGAGGTCAATCTGTATTCCGCACGTCAGGAAGGCCTGATCAAGCCCCTGCTCGATGAGTTCACCCGCGACACCGGGATCCAGGTCAACCTGCTGACCGGCCGGGCGGATGAATTGCTGCAGCGGCTTCGGCGTGAAGGCCGGCTGTCTCCGGCCGATGTGCTGATCACCGTCGATGCCGGAAACCTGCACCAGGCCAAGAGTGCCGGTGTGCTGAGCCCCATCGAATCCGAGACGCTGCAACAGCACGTACCGGAAAGCTATCGTGACGTGGACGGCCAATGGTACGGGCTGTCGTTGCGCGCGCGCCCGATCCTGTACAACAAGGCCACGGTCGACCCGGCCGAACTCTCGACCTACGAGGCCCTGACCGATCCCCAGTGGCGCGGTCGGATCTGCATCCGTTCCTCCTCGAACGTGTATAACCAGTCCATGGTCTCGGCGATGATCGCCAGCGAAGGCGTCGAGGCCGCCAGCGAGTGGGTGCAGGGTCTGGTCGCCAATCTGGCGCGGCCACCGCAGGGCGGAGATCGCGACCAGATTCGGGCCGCCGCCGCAGGCGTCTGCGACATTGCGATCGCCAACACCTATTATCTCGGCGCGATGCTGGCGGGTGACGATGCGGCACAACGCGAGGCCGCCGAGCAGTTGGGCGTGTTCTTCCCGAACCAGGAGGACCGCGGCACCCACGTCAACATCAGCGGCGCCGGGGTGACCGTGAACGCACCCAACCGCGACAATGCCATCCGCCTGATCGAGTACCTGACCAACGAAGACGCCCAGCGCTGGTATGCCGAGGCCAACCAGGAATACCCGGTGCGTGATGATGTGCCCGCCAGCGACGTACTCCGGGCCTTCGGAGAATTCAAGGCGGACACCTTGAACCTGTCCCTGCTCGGTGAACACAATGCCGAGGCGGTGCGCATCATGGACCGTGCCGGCTGGCGCTGATCGCTACCCCATCCGATACCCGACCTCATCGTTCGCCGTCGTCGTTGCCGGCTTGATCGTCGGGCTTGATCGCCCATTCACCGGCCCCCGCCGCCGTCTCGGAAGGGGCCGGTGTCTCGGGAGAGGCCCGTGTCGTTGCACCAGACCCGGTCCGATAGGCCAGGCCGGTTATGGTGGACCCGTTGTAATGAAGCCGTGGCAATGAATCCGTTGCCCTGGACTCGTTGCGGTAAACGGGATGTCATTCGGAATAAGAACGTTTATTATTCGCAGAAATGAATGCGCTCTTCTCCCTCCCCCTGACCGCTCGCTTCTCGGGTCGGCGGCGCCTGGCGCGACCGACCCTCTGGCAGGTGACGGCCGCGACGGTCGCCCTGGTCCTGGCGCTGCCGGTGCTGGTGATCTTCGGCCATGTGTTCCTGCCCACCGGCGAGGTCTGGGCGCATCTGCGCGAGACGATGCTCGGCGAATACGTGAAGAATTCGCTGCTGCTGCTGTTCGGGGTCGGTATCGGCGTTCTGGTGATCGGCGTGCCGGTGGCCTGGCTGGTCAGCGTCTGCGAATTCCCGGGGCGGCGTATCTTTCAATGGGCGCTGATGCTGCCGCTGGCGATGCCGGCCTACATCATCGCCTACACCTACACCGGCATGCTCGACTTCACCGGCCCGGTCCAGATGTTGATCCGGGACCTGACCGGACTCGGCTACGGGCAGTACTGGTTTCCCGAGATCCGCTCGCTGACCGGGGCGATGCTGATGCTCACGCTGGTGCTGTATCCCTACGTCTACCTGCTCAGCCGCGCGGCGTTTCTGGAGCAGTCCGTCTGCGTGCTGGAGGTCTCCCGCACCCTCGGCAGCGGCCCGTTTGCCGGCTTCTTCCGCGTGGCCCTGCCGCTGGCCCGACCGGCCGTGATCGCCGGTCTCACGCTCGCGCTGATGGAGGTGATGGCCGACTACGGCACGGTGGCCTATTTCGGGATTCCGACCTTCACCACCGGCATCTTCCGAACCTGGTACGGGCTGGCCGATCCCGGGGCCGCGGCACAACTCGCCGCCGTGCTGCTGAGCTTCGTCTTCATCCTGATCCTGCTCGAGCGCTGGTCGCGGATGCGCGCGCGTTTCCATCACACCAGTTCCCGGTATTCGAATCTGCCGCGCTACCGGCTTCGCGGCTGGAAGGCCGCGGGCGCGGTGACGCTATGCCTGCTGCCGGTGCTGTTCGGCTTCCTGATTCCGGCGGTCCAGCTGTCGATCTGGGCCACGCAGACCACCGAGCACTGGCTCAACGCCGGCTTCGCACAGCTGGTGTTCAACACCTTTTATCTGGCCATCCTGGCCGCCGTGATCGCCGTGGGCCTCGCGCTGATCCTGGCCTATGCCCGGCGCATGCAAGGGGGCTTCATCACCGGATTCGCGGTGCGGGTGGCGGGTCTGGGCTATGCCGTTCCGGGCACGGTGATCGCGATCGGGGTGATGCTGCCCTTCGCCTGGTTCGACAATGCGCTGGATGCCTTCATGCGCGATCAGTTCGGCCTGTCCACCGGCCTGTTATTGTCCGGCACGCTGGTCGCGCTGCTGTTCGCCTACGTGGTGCGCTTTCTCGCGGTCTCCTTGCAGACGGTCGAGGCGGGGCTCGGCAAGATCAAGCCGAGCATGGACGCCGCCGCCCGCTCGCTCGGGATGCGCCCGATGGCCACCCTGACCCGGGTGCACCTGCCGATCATGCGCGGCACCCTGCTCACCGCGCTGCTGCTGGTCTTCGTCGATGTGCTGAAGGAACTGCCGGCGACATTGATCCTGCGGCCCTTCGACTTCAACACCCTGGCGGTGCGCGCCTTCGAGCTGGCCGGCGACGAACGCCTCGCCGAATCCTCGAGTGCCGCGCTCGCGATCGTGCTGGTCGGCCTGCTCCCGGTGATCCTGCTGAGCCTGACCATCGCCCGCTCGCGTCCCGGGCAGAAACAGGCAAAGAAGACCGTGGGCCCGGGGCAGGCCCCGAATACCGATCCGGAAACCGAACCGCTGGCCGTGCCGGCAGGAGCCCAGCCGACATGAGCGCCACCACGATCCAAGCGGAACACGCGGCCGAACTGGTCCTGGACGACATCGACGTCGGCTACTCCGGCCAGCGCGTGGTGCACGCCATTTCACTCGAACTGCCCTCGGGCCAGATCGGCTGCCTGCTCGGTCCGTCCGGCTGCGGCAAGACGACGCTGTTGCGCGCCATCGCCGGCTTCGAGGGCGTGATGCGCGGTGAGATCCGCATGAACGACCGGGTCGTCAGCCGCCCCGGTTACACATTGGCACCGGAGAAGCGCCACGTCGGCATGGTGTTCCAGGACTTCGCGCTGTTCCCGCACCTGGACGTCGCCGGCAACATCGCCTTCGGCATCCGGCGCTGGGGACGCGCGGACCGTGAGCGGCGGGTCCGTGAACTGCTGCGCCTGATCGGCCTGTCCGGCTACGAGAACGCTTACCCCCATGCCTTGTCGGGGGGCCAGCAGCAGCGCATCGCGCTGGCCCGTGCCCTCGCCCCCCGACCGCAGATCCTGCTGCTCGACGAACCGTTCTCCAGCATGGACGTGGAACTGCGCACCGACCTCGCGCGCGAGGTCCGGGCGATCCTGCGCGCGGAGGGCACCACCGGCGTGCTGGTCACCCATGACCAGAACGAGGCCTTCGCGTTTGCCGACTGCATCGCGGTGCTGAATCACGGCCGCCTGTCCCAGTGGGACACCGCCTACCACCTGTATCACCAGCCCGCCGACCGCTTCGTCGCTGATTTCGTCGGCAAGGGCACGATCCTGTCCGGTCGGGTCTGCCGAAAGGATTGCGTGGAGACGCCGCTGGGTGAGATCCACGGACCGCTGTCCAGCCGGTTCACGCCCGGCACCCCGGTCGACGTGCTGGTGCGGCCCGACGACATCAAGCTCGACCAGGAAGAGGGCAGCATTCCCGCCACGGTGAAGGCCAAGGCCTTTCGCGGCGCGGATTTCCTGTACACCCTGACGCTCGCCGACGGCACCGAACTGCTCTGTGTCGCCCCCAGTCACGACGATCATGCGGTGACCGACCGCGTGCGGCTGCGCCTGAACTTCTCGCATCTGGTGGTCTTTCCGCGGGGCGACAGCAGCCCGGCGCGGTCCTGACACGACGATGCCGATTGCTGCCGGAACACCGCCCCGACTCGCCGCTGACACGCCCCTGGTCGGCTGGCGGGAATGGCTCGCGCTGCCGGACCTCGGCATCCCGCGCCTCCAGTGCAAGATCGACACCGGGGCCCGGACCTCGGCGCTGCACGCGGTCCGCCTCGAATGCTATCGCCACCACGGCCGCCCGCACATTCGTTTCCGGCTGCATCCCCTGCATGGCGACGAACGGACCGCCGTCGCGTGTTCCGCCGAGATCAGCGACCAGCGCACGATTCGCAGTTCCAACGGCCTGCGCGAGCACCGCTACGTGATCGTCACGTCGATGCAACTGGGGCTGCGGCGCCAGGAGATCGAGATCACGCTGGCCGATCGCGGGCCGATGCGCTTTGGCATGTTGTTGGGACGCCAATCGCTGATCGAGGGCGGCTGGCAGGTGGACCCGGGACGCGCCTTCGTCAATGGCCGTCCGGACCCAGGGCACGCCGACGCGGGCTGACGCGCTCACCGAAGCCGCGCGGCCCTCAGCGCGACCCGGATTCCCCGAACCCCTTCGACCCCTGGCGGTCTGTTGAAGAGGCGATCTATATCCCCGCGGGCGGACATGAAACAATGGTTGTGTGTTCCCGTCTGTACCACAGGTGCCATCAGGAATACGCACAACACCCCTCTACTCCAACCTCAGGCCCCCATGGTGTGTGTTGAAACACAGCGACGAAGGCGACGGATCGCAAGCGGCTGGCTGGCGGCACTGCGGGGCGTGGGGCCACAGGGCATGCGGGTCCTGGGTAAACCGGCGGTGCGGGGTCTCGTTCTGGGCACGCTTTTGCTGAGCCTGATCGCAGCCGCCAGCGCCGAAGAGGTCCCGCGCCTGGTGATCGAGGGGGGGACCGAGTCGCAGCGGGAGAATATCCGCGCCTTCGTGTCCATGGCCCGCTATCCCTGTGCTTTGCCACCCGTCCGTGAGCGTGGCGTGATCCGGGATGTCGAAACCCGGGTCACGCGCGCCCTGCGTGCCCTTGGCCATTACCGGCCGGAGGTCGAGTTCGCGATCGACCGAAGCGCAGAGCCCTGTTGGGACCTGCAACTGACCCTGGATCCGGGTCCGGTGGTGCGCATTGCCGAGGTCGATGTCCGGGTGAGCGGCGAGGGCGCCGACGACCCCTTCTTCGTGGCCATCACCAGCGACCCGGGCATCGAACCCGGTGACCGGCTGCGCCATGACGCCCATGATCGACTGCGCTCCCGCCTGCTGCGGGTCGCGAGCGATCGCGGGTATCTGGAGGCCGAATGGGTCACCAGCCGACTCCAGGTCGATCCGGAAGCGGATCAGGCCCGCGTGCTCCTGCACCTGGACAGCGGACCCCGCTATCGCTTCGGCGCGATCACCCTCGACCAGGACATCCTGCGCCCGGACTTCGTCGAACGGCTGATCCCCTTCGAAGCGGGGGCCCCGTACAGCTCCAGTCAATTGCTGTCGTTGCAACGCAATCTCCGGGACAGTGGCTATTTCGAAACCGTGCGCGTCCGACCCCGCCTGGACGACGCCACCGACGGGGTGGTGCCGATCGTGGCCGAGCTCGAGCCGCGCAAGCGCACCGCCTACGAAGTGCGGCTGGGCTATTCCACCGATATCGGGCCGCGCGTAGGGCTCGCGATGAATCGCCGCTACGCCAACCGGCGCGGGCACCGCTTCAACCTGGATCTGGAACTCGCGGCGCCACGCTCCAGCCTCGGCTTCAACTATGTGATTCCGCTGGCCGACCCGCTGCGCGACACCTTCGAGGTGTTCTCCACCTATCGGGAGGAGGACATTCGGGATACGGAATCCAAGCGCTTCCAGGCTGGCGTCAGTCATGTACAACGCCGCGCGACCGGTTGGCAGACCACCAGCAGCCTGCGCTACGAGTACGAGGACTTCACCGTGGGCGGGGTTTCGGACACCACCTCGTCCCTGATTCCGTCCTACCGCATCAGCCGGACCGAGACCGACGACCCGATGCACCCTCGAGACGGCTGGCGCCTGGACCTGCTCGCCCAGGGAGCCTCCGAGGATCTGGGCTCCTCGATCAGCTTCGCGCAGGTTCGGGGGAACGGCAAATACATCCGCGGTCTGGGCTCGGGGCGCCTGCTGCTGCGCGGTGACGCCGGCGCCACATCGGTCAGCGGCGGGGTCGAGACGCTGCCCCGCTCGCTGCGCTTTTTCGCCGGGGGCGACGCCAGCGTGCGCGGCTTCGGCTTCCAGCGGCTGGGGCCGCGCGACGACGAAGACCGGGTGATCGGCGGGCGGCATCTGCTGGTGGGCAGCGTCGAGTACGAGCATCCGGTCGGCGCCGGCCCCTGGGCCGCGGCGGTCTTCGTCGATGGCGGCAATGCCTTCGACCGCTATGACGATTACGACCCCCAATACGGCTTCGGAATCGGGGCGCGCTGGCGTTCGCCGGTGGGACCGATCCGACTCGATCTCGCCCACGCCCCGGACTCCGACGACACCGTACGCATCCACTTCACGATGGGCCCGGACCTGTGAGCGGCATCGCGCGCGTTCTGCGGTTCACACTCTATGCCCTGCTGATCCTGATCCCGCTGGTCGTGATCGGGGGGCTCGCGCTGGTGGCGACCGAACCGGGCACCCGTTGGTTGGTCGCCCAAGCCGAACGCCATGCCCCGGTGGAACTGCGCGTCGAGCAGATGCAGGGCAGCCTGTTTCGCGGGCTGACGCTGACCGGTGTGACGGTGCTGACCGACACCGCCCGCATCCAGTTGCAACAGGCGGCCCTCGAAGTGGACGCGTCCGCGCTGCTGCGATTCACGGTATGGGCTCGGCATCTGCGGCTCTCGGGGGTCCGGGTCGACCTGCTGGAGGCGCCCGAGCCGGCCCCGCCCACCGAACCGCCGGAGCTGCCTGAGGAGATCCGATGGCCGCTGCGCCTGGTGATCGAACAATTCCTGCTGACCGACCTCACGGTCCACCGGGCGGACGCCACGCTGGTGGAACTCGAACGTCTCGCACTGCGCCTGGACGCCGAACCGGATGTGTTGCGCCTGAGCGACGTCGATCTCGTTCTGCCGGATCTGCAGGCGCAGATGAACGCCGAACTGCGTCCCGAAGGGGCCTACCCGCTGCACATCGACGGGCACTGGCGCCTGGCCTTGCCCGAGGCGGTGGCCCTCGGGCTCGAAACCCGCCACGCCGAGGGTACGCTGACCGTGGACGGCAACCTGCGCGAGCGGCTGCATCTGCAGCATGAATTGCGGGCGGGGCTGCGCCTCGTGACCGACGTGATCCTGGAGGAGCCGCTCGATCTCGGCCATCTGCATCTGGACGGCCGTTGGGAGGCCTTTGCGTACCGGTTGGATGACCAAACGATCGCGGCCATCGATGCCGGGGCGCTGAGCCTCGGCGGCACGCCTCAGGCATGGACGGCCACGCTGACCTCAGGCGTGCAACTGACCGATCTGCCGGCGTTCACCTGGGAAGCCCACGCCCGCGGTTCCCTGGAACACCTGGAGATCGACGCCCTGCACGTGCAGAGTAGCGCTGGCCGGCTGGCGGCTGAGGGACGGATGCAATTCGTCGACGGCCTGTCCTGGGACCTGCAGGCCCGCTTGCGCGATCTGTCCGCCCAGGCCCTGGGACTGGACCCCGAGGCGGTGATCCAGGTCCTGGACATCAGTAGCACCGGCACCCTGCCCGGTGGCGATGCCGGGCCCGGCATCGCCACCGGGCAGGCCGCGGCTCCCGAGGACGTATTCGCCCGCCTCACCGTCCAGGCCCGTATTCAGGAGTTTCGCGGTCGGGTCGAGGGCCAGGACGTGTCCGGTACCGGCTGGCTCGAGCTCCGGGAGGGCCAGGGCCGAGTTCAGGATCTGATCCTGCAGATCGGCACCCGGGGCCAGGTGCGCGTGGAGGGCGAGGCCGATCTGGGCGAGTTGATGCCCTTCCGCCTGAGCCTGGCCGCCGATCACCTCGATCTCGACTTCCTGGTCCCCGAACGCGCACTGACCGTAGATCGGCTGCGAGTGCAGACTCAGGGCCGGCTCGAACGGCCCACGGGCGTCTTTTCCGCCGACGTGAACCTTCAGGAATGGCGGGCGCAACTGGACGGCCAGGCGCTGTCCGGCACCGGCCGCTTCGCGGTCACGGATACCCAGACCACCATCGAGCAACTCGACCTGGCACTGCCCGCCGAAGGCCGGCTGCGCGCGCAGGGGCGGGTCGGCTACGCCAGCGGGATCGACTGGGAACTGGATCTCGAGGGCCACCAGCTTGATCCGGGCGTGCTGTCCCCGGAGCTGCCCGGCCAACTGGCGTTGCGCTTGCGCAGCCAGGGCCACTTGCCGCCAGACGACGAATTGCACGTGGACCTGCAGCTGCGGGACTTGAGCGGGGCGTTTCGCGGTCAGCCGGTCGAGGGCCGCGCCGCCGTCCAGATGCACGGTCGGCGAATTCAGGTCGAACACCTGGACCTCGGTCTGGGCGACAACCGGTTGACCGCCCAGGGCCTGATGGATCTGGACGATACCCTGGCCTTCGACCTCAACCTGCAGGCACCGCAATTGCACCAGGTCCATCCGCTGATCGAGGGGGGCATCGAATTGACGGCCAACGTTGCCGGCACGATGGAAACTCCGCGGGTCACCGCGCAGGGCCAGAGCGGCGGGATCCGCTACGGCGATTATGGCGTCGCCAGCCTGCATCTGGAACTGGACGCCGGTCTGGATCCACAAGCGCCTGCAGAAGGCACCCTGCGCCTGTCGGGCCTCACCGCCGGTGCCGATTGGCAGATCGAAACGCTGCGCTTCGATGCTCAGGGTACCGCCGCTGCGCACACCTTGGCCCTCGACGCGGCATCCGGCGAGTTGGGCCGCTTCGCGCTGCAGGCCGACGGTAGTCTTGAACCGGATCCGGCGCGCTGGAGTGGGCGCCTGACACGCCTGGACATCGACCAGCCTCTGGCCGGCACCTGGGCGCTGCGCCAACCGGTGCCCTTGCGGGCCGGGGCGCAGGCGGCGCAGCTGGACGAATTGTGTCTGGACCGTGGAGCCGCCAGCCTCTGCCTCCAGGGTCAGTGGT
>PWGH01000018.1 GCA_003555285.1 Thioalkalivibrio sp. | reverse complement strand
GCTGGAGTTCGTCGATCCGGGCATCGGTGCCCACGAACCCGAGCATGGTCGCCATATCCGGATGGATCATCCCGGAGCCCTTGGCAATCCCGGTCAGGGTCACCGGACCGCCGGACAGGGTTACGGTGCGGCTGGCCCCCTTCAGGACCGTGTCGGTGGTCATGATCGCCTGCGCGGCGGCCAGCCAGGCATCCTCGCGCAAGGCCGCATACAGGTCCGGCAGCACACGGCAGACGCGCTCCTGCGGAAACGGCTCGCCGATGACCCCGGTGGAGAACGGCAACACGCGCTGCGCGGCGCAATCAGCCACCTGCCCCACGGCCGCGCAGGTGGCGTGGGCTGCGGCGAGTCCGGCGCTGCCGGTGCCGGCATTGGCGTTGCCGGCGTTGATCAGCAGCCAGCGCGGGGCGCCGGCGGCCTGATGCGACCGCGCCACCTGCACCGGTGCGGCACAGAAGGCATTGGTGGTGAACAGCGCCGCGACGGTGGCATCGCTCCCGGCGTCGATCAGCACCAGATCATCGCGCCCCTGGTAACGAATACCGGCGGCGCAGGTGGCCAGACGGATTCCGGAGATCGGCGCCAAATGGGTCGGCGCCTGCAGGGCCACGGCCATTGCTACGCCTCAGCCCAACCGACCGTGGCAGTGCTTGTACTTCTTGCCCGAGCCGCACCAACAGGGATCGTTACGGCCGAGCTTCGGGCCCTCGCGCCGGAACGGTTGCGCGGCATCAGCGTCTTCAGCCTTTTCGTCCTCACGGCGCAGCGGGCTATCCGGGTTCTCGTGTTTGAACTGGATGCCCTCCGGCGCACGCGCAAAGCGGCGCCCGAACTCTTCGGCCGCGCTCTCCGAGCGCAACTGCAGGCGCAGCAGCAGCTTGATCACATCATGCTTGATGCGCTCCAGCAAGGCCTCGAACATCGCGAAGGCCTCGCGCTTGTACTCCTGCTTGGGATTGCGTGCGGCGTAGCCGCGCAGGCCGATGCCCTGGCGCAGGTAGTCCATCGAGGCCAGATGCTCCTTCCACTGGCTATCGAGCACCTGCAGCATCACATCGCGCTGCAGGCGCTTCATCAGGTCGTCGCCCATCGACGTGCGCTTTTCTTCCAGCACCGCCCGCGCGTGGTCCAGGATGCGCTCGCGCAACGGCTCTTCGTAGAGTTCGGTCTCGCTGTCCAGCCAGCTCTGCACCGGCAGATCCAGGCCGAATTCCGAGACTAGGGCGGCGGTCAGCGCCGGAATGTCCCACTCGTCCTCGATGCTGCCCGGTGGGACGTGTTGGCTGATGGTCGCGTTGACCACATCGTGCAACAGGGTGTCGATGGTCTCGGAGATGTCGTCGGCGGTCAACAATTCCGCGCGCTGCTCGTAGATCACCGAGCGCTGGTCGTTGGCGACGTCGTCGTATTCCAGCAACTGCTTGCGGATATCGAAGTTGTGCGCCTCAACCTTGCGCTGGGCATTCTCGATCGCCTTGCTGACCCAGGCATTCTCGATCGCCTCGCCCTCTTCCATCCCAAGGCGCTGCATCATGCTGCGCACCCGCTCGGAGGCGAAGATGCGCATCAGGCTGTCCTCCAGCGACAGGAAGAAGCGACTCGACCCCGGGTCGCCCTGACGCCCGGAGCGTCCGCGCAACTGGTTGTCGATGCGCCGCGATTCGTGCCGCTCGGAACCGACGATATGCAGGCCGCCGGCCGCGACCACGGCCTCGTGACGCTGCTGCCAATCGCGCTTCGCCCGCTCCACCGCGGCCGGATCCGGATGCTCGCCGAGGGCGTCGAGTTCCGCTGCCAAGCCGCCGCCGAGCACGATGTCGGTACCGCGACCGGCCATGTTGGTGGCGATGGTCACCGCCCCCGGCCGACCGGCCTGGGCGATGATCGGGGCCTCGCGCTCATGCTGCTTCGCGTTCAGGACCTCGAACGGGATCCCGGTCTTCTTCAGGGCCGCGGCCAAGCGCTCGGAGGCCTCGACCGAGGCCGTGCCCAGCAGCACCGGCTGCTGGCGCTCCACACACCACTGAATTTCCTTGACGATGGCCGCGTACTTTTCGTCCTGGGTCAGATAGACGAGGTCCTGAAGGTCAATGCGGGCCTGCGGCTTGTTGCCGGGAACGACCACGACTTCCAGGCCATAGATGGTCTGGAACTCGTAGGCCTCGGTATCGGCGGTGCCGGTCATGCCGGAGAGCTTGTCGTAGAGCCGGAAGTAGTTCTGGAAGGTGATCGACGCCAGCGTCTGGTTTTCCTGCTGGATCGGGACCCCTTCCTTGGCCTCGATCGCCTGGTGCAGGCCCTCGGACCAGCGCCGGCCGGGCATGATGCGGCCGGTGAACTCGTCGATGATGTAGATCTTGTTGTCGCGCACCAGGTACGCGACGTCGCGCTTGAACAGCGCGTGCGCACGCAGCGCGGCGTTCAGGTGATGCAGGATCGGGATGCTCAACGCATCGTAGAGGCTCTGCGCGGGATCGAGCAGGCCGGTCTCGTGCAGCAGTTGTTCGGCCTTCTCCTGACCCGCCTCGCTGAGAAAGACCTGCTTGGCCTTCTCGTCGACGTAATAATCGCCTTCGCCCTCTTCGTCTTCCTGCGGCTGCAATTGCGGCACCACGGTGTTCATCCGCGTGTACAGGTCCGAACTGTCGCCGCTCGGGCCGGAGATGATCAGCGGCGTGCGCGCCTCGTCGATCAGGATCGAGTCCACCTCATCGACGATCGCGTAGTTCAGCGGCCGCTGCACCCGGTCCTCGGCACGGAACGCCATGTTGTCGCGCAGGTAGTCGAAACCGAACTCGTTGTTGGTCCCGTAGGTGATGTCGGCCGCGTAGGCCTCCTTGCGGGTGGCCGGGCGCAAGCGCGGGTAACCCTGATCCTCGGGACGGTAGTCCGGGTCGTACAGGAACGAGGATGCATCCACGCCCAGCCCGCCGGAGCTGTTGATCACCCCGACCGAGAGGCCGAGCGCGTGGTACAGCTCGCCCATCCAGACAGCATCGCGGCGCGCCAGATAGTCGTTCACCGTGATCACGTGCACGCCGTCGCCGGACAGCGCATTCAGGTAGCCGGTCAGCGTCGCGACCAGGGTCTTGCCTTCACCGGTGCGCATCTCGGCGATACGACCGTCGTTGAGCACCATTCCGCCGACCAGCTGCACATCGAAGTGGCGCAGGCCCAGGGTGCGCTGGCTCATCGTTCGGCACACGGCGAAGGCCTCGGGCAATAGACTGTCCAGGGCCGCCTTGTCGGCGTTATCCTGGAGACGCGAGCGGAACGCGGCCGTCCGACCCTGGAGCTCGACATCCGTCAGCCGTTCGACCTCTTCGGTCAGCGCATTGACCTTCTGCACGACCTTCTGGTATCGCTTGACCGTGCGCTCGTTGCGGCTGCCGAACAGCTTGTGTACGAAACTTTTGACCATGTAGACCCACGAAGCGAGTACGATTGAGCCCGATAGGATAAACCATCCCGCGCCGGTCTGCGCGCGTGGCTGTAGCTGGGCGCGGCAGGCCGGCCCACGGCTGGGTTCCCGGCCCAAAGACCCACGTAGCCCGAGAGGTTTGCCATGTCCACGGCCAAGCACGAATCCGCGCGGAAACTCGCGTCGCCCCGAAAACTGGTCCGGTATATCGACCCCGCCTGGCAGGCGCGGTCCCGGGTCGATCAGAACCTCCAGCGGGATCTGGCCGGCGTGCTCGGCCCGTATCTGGCGACGCGGCGGGTGGCGGTGACCGCAGCGGACGATACCCTGATCGTGGCCTGCATGGATCGCAGCGGTGCCACCGAATTGCGGTTTCAGCAACGCGAGATCCTGAAGACGCTGCAGGCGACCGGCAACACCGGGATCGAACGGGTGCGCGTGCTGCTGGCGGCACCTCAGGCTCGACGTCCCGTGCCCGACCTGCGCCGCGTGCAGCGGGAGATCCCGGCAGCGGCCCGCGAGGCCCTGCAGGCGACGGCACGGGCGACCGAGGACCCTGCGCTGGCAGCGGCGTTGCAGCGCCTAGCGCGCGTGGGACTGGGCGGGTAGCCGGCCAGGGCTACCCGGTCAGCGTCTGCGTGAGCTGACCGAAGGAGATCGGCAGGGGTTGGGACTCGTCCTCGAAGGTCACCAGTTCCCACGCCTCCCGATCGAGCTTCAGCTGCCGAATGAGCTGATTGTTCAGCGCATGCCCGGACTTGTGGCCGGTGAAGGCTCCAATCAGGCTGTGGCCGAGCAGATACAGATCCCCCACCACATCGAGGATCTTGTGCTTGACCAGCTCGTTTTCATAACGCAGACCGTCTTCGTTCAGAATCTTGAAGTCGTCGAGTACGATGGCATTGTCGAGACTGCCGCCCAAGGCCAACTGATTGGCGCGCAAGGCCTCGATGTCGCGCATGAACCCGAAGGTCCGGGCCCGGGAAACCTCGCGAACGAAGGAGGTGGAGGAGAAATCCAGCTCCGCCCGCTGACTGCCGCTGGTGAACATCGGGTGTTCGAAATCGATACAAAAACCGACCTTGAAGCCCTGGTAGGGCTCGAAGCGGACCCATTTGTCCTCGTCGTGGATCTCCACCGCCCGCTTGATGCGAATGAATTTCTTCGCGGCGTTCTGTTCCTTCAGGCCGGCCGACTGCAACAGGAAGACGAACGGCCCGGCGCTGCCGTCCATGATCGGCACTTCCGGGGCGCTGACGTCGACATGCAGGTTGTCGATCCCGAGGCCCGCGACCGCAGACAGCAGGTGCTCGACGGTCGAGACGCGAACATCGCCCTTGACCAGCGTAGTCGATAGCCGGGTGTCTCCGACGTTCTCGGCCGCAGCGCGAATCGAAACCGGCGGTTCCAGATCGGAACGGTGAAAGATGATTCCGGTATTGATGGCCGCCGGGCGCAAGGTCAATGTGACCTTTTCTCCGGTATGTAAACCAACGCCCGTGGCGCGAATGCTATTTTTTAGCGTTCTTTGCTTGATCAACGAAGGATCACTCCAGGGCCAAGGGGGGCGCTGCCACGGACCGGAGGGCCCGGACCGTGGTCTGCACACAACAATGCTGCATTATTGCAGGAATCCGCTCATCCTGCATAGATGCCCGTGTCGTTCAGTCCGCCTGCTTGCGCAGGAAGGCCGGGATATCCAGCACATCGATGCCCGACTGGCCGCTGTAGTCGACGGCCAGATTGCCGTCATTGCGGCGCAGGGCCGTCGGCCGCTCCAGACCCTCGAGGTTGGCGCCCACGGTGCGGCGCGGCGGGGCATCGACCACGCGCACGGCACGCTCCTGGGCCACCGCTTTCACTGGACTTCCGAGGCCGGTGGCCACGAGGGTCACCCGCAGTTCGTCCTTCATCTCGGGATCGATGACCGTGCCGACCACCACGGTGGCATCCTCGGACGCCAATGCCTTGATCGCCTCGCCCACCTCCTCGAATTCGCCAATGCCGATGTCGAGCCCGCCGGTGACGTTGACCAGGATGCCACGCGCACCCGAGATGTCGATATCCTCGAGCAGCGGACTGGCGATGGCCGCCTCCGCCGCCTGGCGCGCACGATCCTCACCGGTGCCGGTGCCGGTGCCCATCATCGCCATGCCCATCTCGCGCATCACGTTGCGCACGTCCGCGAAGTCGACGTTGATCAGGCCCGGGCGGGTGATCAGTTCGGCGATCCCCTGGACTGCGCCGAACAGCACGTCGTTGGCTGCCTTGAAGGCATCGAGCAGTGTCGTGTTCTTGCCGAGAACGCTCAGCAGCTTCTCGTTGGGAATGGTGATCAGCGAATCGACCTGCTCGGTCAGGGCCTTGATGCCGGCCATCGCGATCTGCATGCGCTTCTTGCCCTCGAAGGGGAAGGGCTTGGTGACCACGGCCACGGTCAGAATTCCCATTTCCTTGGCGATCTGGGCCACCACCGGCGCCGCGCCGGTCCCGGTCCCGCCACCCATTCCGGCGGTGATGAAGATCATGTCGGCCCCCTGCAGCAGCTCCTGAATGCGTTCCCGGTCCTCGAGCGCCGCCTCGCGGCCCACCGCCGGATCCGCGCCGGCGCCGAGCCCCTTGGTAATGTCACTACCGAGTTGCAACAGGGTCTTGGCCCCCAGGCTCTTCAGGGCCTGCGCATCGGTGTTGGCGCAGATGAAATCGACGCCCTCCAGTTGCGAATAGACCATGTGTTGCACGGCGTTGCCGCCGCCTCCGCCGACCCCGATCACCTTGATCGTGGCACTCTGGGTGAAGGTATCCATCAGTTCGAATGTCATTGTTGTGTCCTCACGGTTGCGTTGGTACCCGCCTGCGATAGCGGCGGCTGCGGTGGCGATGGCCGGCGAGCGGGCCGGCCGGATGGGTTCAAGATCGGGTTCAGAAATGTCCGGAAAACCAGTGCTTCATGCGGGTCCAGACGCCTTGGAATCCGCTGTCGATGGGGCGCGCCTCCTGTTCGGCACGGGCCTGCTGGGCATAGATCAGCAGACCGACGCCGGTGGAATGCATCGGGTTGCGGACCACATCGATCAATCCGCTGACGTTGTAGGGCATGCCGAGGCGAACCGGCATGTGAAAGACCTCCTCGGCCAGGTCGACGACCCCTTCCATTCGGGCCGAACCGCCGGTCAACACGACCCCGGCCGCGACCAGTTCCTCGCAGCCGGAACGCCGCAGTTCGGCCTGCACCAGCTGCAGCAACTCCTCGTAACGCGGCTCGACCACCGACGCCAGCGTCTGGCGGGAGAGCCGACGCGCGGGCCGGTCGCCGACCCCGGGCACCTCGATGGTTTCGTTCGGATCCGCCAGCTGGCGCAGCGCACACGCGTACTTGATCTTGATCTCCTCGGCGTACTGGGTGGGCGTGCGCAGCGCCACCGCGATGTCGTTGGTGACCTGATCGCCGGCGATCGGGATCACCGCGCTATGGGCGATCGCGCCGTTGACGAAGACCGCCAGATCGGTGGTCCCGCCGCCGATGTCGACCAGGCACACGCCCAGGTCCTTCTCGTCCTCGGTCAGCGCGGCATAGCTCGAGGCGAGCTGCTCGAGGATGATGTCGTCGACCCGCAGGCCGCAGCGCTCGACGCATTTGACGATGTTCTGCGCCGCCGACACCGCGCCGGTGACCAGATGCACGCGCGCCTCGAGCCGGACGCCGGACATGCCGATCGGGTCGCGGATGCCCTCCTGGCCGTCGATGATGTAGTCCTGGGGCAATACATGCAGGATGCGCTGGTCGGCCGGAATGGCGATGGCCCGAGCGGCATCGATCACCCGCTCGACGTCGCCGACGCTGACCTCCTGCACCCGGATCGCCACCACGCCGGTCGAGTTGTAGCTCTTGATATGGCTGCCGGCGATACCGGTATAGGCCGAATGGATCTCGCAGCCGGCCATCAGCTCGGCCTCCTCCACCGCGCGCTGAATCGACTGCACCGTGGATTCGATATTGACCACCACGCCCTTCTTCAACCCGCGCGACGGCGAGGACCCGATGCCGATGATCTCGATCACCCCCTCGTCGTTGACCTCGCCGACGATGGCCTCGATCTTCGAGGTTCCGATATCCAGCCCGACGATCAGGCCCGACTCGCCCTTCTTCGCCATCACGCTGCGCCCAGTCTTGCGTCTCATCAATTCCATGCCTCGTTCGCCTCGGCCGCCGAGGCGGTCTGCCATGCCACCGCCAACCCGCGCGGATAGCGCAGATCCACTCGCGCCAGCGTCTGTGGGTATTGCTCCCGCAACAGCGGCATCAGCGCCACCAGTTGATCCAGGCGCGTCAGATCGGGATCGCGGCCCATCAGGATTTCGCCGCCCGCCTCCAGCTGAATCGACCAGGCGCGACGGGTCCCCTCGCGCAGGCCGGACACGCCCAAGCCGGCATCAGCCAGACGCGCGGCCACCTCCAGGTAGCGTTCCATCAGTTGTACCTGCCGCCCATACCCACCCTGCAGGGCCGGCAGGAAGTCCCAGGCGGCCAGATCGACTGGCCCGAAGATGGCCCCATGCCGGTCCACCAGTCGATCCTGGCCCCAGCGGGCCACCGGAACCGGCTCGGTGATATGCACCTCGAGGGTGTCCGGCCAGCGCCGGCGCAACTGCACCGACGCGACCCAGGGCAGAGCGATCAGGTCGCGGTGCACCGCGTCCAGGTCGAGGGCAAAGAACCCGCGAGCCCGTCCGGCCAGCACCCGATCCACCTGCTCGGCATCGAACTGGCGCAGATCCCCCTGCAGAACCACCCGGTCGAGCTGCAGCTGATGGCTCAGGTCGACGCGCGCCAGGAGCCCGGCCGCCAGGACCAGTACCCCGGCCAGGGCCATACCGGCCAGCAGGCGCAGCCCCACCCGCGCCGCATGGCGCACGCCCGGGCGCATCGGGGTCGGCTTCGGCTGACGCCGCTGATTGCGCGTCATGCCAGGCTCCGGGGACAGAAGCTGGTGTCGAGGATGCGCAGGCAGAGCTCATCAAAGCCAATTCCCGCCGCCGCCGCGGCCTTCGGCACCAGACTGTGATCGGTCATGCCGGGCACGGTATTCACCTCGATCAGGTAATTTTCGCCATGCACGTCCTGGAGCAGGTCGACCCGTCCCCACCCACAGCCATCGATCGCCGCAAAGGCGCTCAGGGCCAGGGTTTGCAGCTCGATCAGCGCACTGGAACCCAACGCCGGCGGACAGTGATAGCGCGTGGAGTCGGTCTCGTACTTGGCGTGGTAATCGTAAAAATGGCCCGGGGTTTCGATCTCGATCACCGGCAGGGGCTCGTTGTTGAGGATCGCCACCGTGAATTCCCGGCCGACGATCCATTCCTCGGCGAAGACCTCGCCGGGATGCTGGCGGGCCAGCGTATAGGCGGGCTGCAATTCCTCGATCGTCTGCACTCGGGTCATGCCCAGGCTCGATCCGCCGCGCGACGGCTTGACGATCAGCGGCAGACCGAGGGCATCGGCGACCGCCTCGGCATCGAAGGCTGGCGACAGCAGGCGATACGGAGCACTGGGCAGGTTGGTTCCGCCCCAGAGGCGCTTGCAGGCGAGCTTGTCCATGCCCAGCGCCGAGCCGAGCACGCCGGAACCGGTATACGGCACCGCGGTAATCTCCAGGCAACCCTGAATGGTGCCGTCTTCGCCACCGGCACCGTGCAGCGCAATGAACGCCCGGTCGTGGCTCGGCAGATCGAGGCTGCGCGCCCGGGCCAGGGTCAGGTCGATCGGTACCGCGTCGACGCCGCTGCGCAGCAGCGACGCCAGTACCGCCCGGCCGCTCGCCAGCGAGACCTCCCGTTCGGCGGACCACCCGCCCATCAGTACCGCCACCCGGCCGTACTCGCGCGCCCGTTCCACTGCTGCCGTCATGCCTGTGTCTCCTGGCGTCCGATCACGCGGACCTCGGGCTGCAGACGCACGCCAAAGCGCGCCTCCACCCGGGCCTGCACCTCATGAATCAACCCCTCGATGTCCGCCGCCGTGGCGGTGCCGTCGTGGGTCAGAAAATTCGCGTGCTTGCGGGAGATCTCGGCGCCGCCCCGGCGCAGGCCCTTCAGCCCCGCCTGCTCGATCAGCGCCGCCGCATGCCCGCCTTCGGGATTGCGAAACACCGATCCGCAGGAGGGCACGCCCTGGGGCTGCGTCGCCGCGCGTTCGCGCAACAGCGCCTGGATGCGCGCCCGGCCCGCCTCGGGATCCCCCGGGGTCAGCCGCAGGACCGCGCGCAGGAAGAATTCGCCTCCAACGCCCTCGTCACTCTCAACGTTCTCGACGGTGCGGTAACCGATGCGGTAATCCGCCGGCCCGCGCATGTGACGCAACCCCGAACCGTCGATGACCTCGACCCAGTCCACCAGGGGCCAGATCTCGCCCCCCCAGGCCCCGGCGTTCATCGCCAACGCCCCGCCGACCGTGCCCGGGATCCCGGCCAGGAATTCCGCCCCCGTCAGCCCCTCGGCGGCGCAGTAGCGCGCCCCCTGGGCACAGGCCAGGCCCGCGCCCAACTCGACCCGCTCCGGGTCCAGACGCAGACGCTGGTTCAGGCTCCCGGCGAGGTGGATCACCACTCCTTTCAAACCCCCGTCGCGGATCAGCACATTGCTGCCCAGCCCCAGCACCATCCGCGGCAGGGTGTCGGGAATCGAGGCGAGAAAGTGAACAAGGTCGTCTGCATCCTCGGGCTCGAACACCCAGTCGGCCGGGCCGCCGACCCGCCAGGAGGTCAACGGAGCCAGCGGGACGTCCCGCTCCAGGCGCCCGCGCACGGTGAGATTGGCCAGATGCGTCAGCATGACGCAGCGCCCAGCAGGGCCTGGGGCAGTCGAGCGGCCAGCTGGCCGACGTCACCCGCCCCCTGGGTGATCACCACGTCCTGCGGCTGCAGCAGGCCCGAGAGAATCGCGGGCACGTCGTCCACGGACTCGACGAAGACCGGTTCGACACGGCCGCGCAGGCGAATGGCACGGGCCAGGCTGCGCCCATCGGCACTGGCGATCGGAGTCTCGCCGGCACGATAAACATCGAGCAGCACCAGGCCATCGGGGCTCGACAACACCTCGGCAAAATCCTCGAACAGATCGCGAGTGCGGGTGAAGCGATGCGGCTGAAACACCAGCACGATGCGCCGGCCCGGCCAGGCGGCGCGCGCCGCCTCCAGGGTCGCGGCGATCTCGCGCGGATGGTGACCATAGTCGTCGACCAGGGTCACCGTGCCGCCGGGGATCGGGCATTCCTGCACCTGGAACCGCCGCCCAATGCCCTGGAATCCCTCCAACGCGCGCTGCAATGCCGCCGGGCTCACCTCGAGTTCATGCGCCACTGCCACCGCCGCCAGAGCATTGAGTACGTTGTGCCGACCGGGCAAGTTCAGAGTCACGGCAAAGGGGGCCGTGTCCGGCAGGTGCAGATCGAAGTGGGTGCGCACGCCGTGTTGGCGCAGGTTCACGGCCCGGACATCAGCCGGCGCCTCGATCCCGTAGGTGAGCCGGGGCCGTTCCAGACGCTCCATCAACGAACGCACCTCGGGATCGTCGATGCACAGCACCGCCAGGCCATAGAAAGGCAGGTGGTGCAGGAACTCCAGGAAGGTTTCGCGCAGGCGTCCGAAGTCGTTTTGATAGGTCGCCAGGTGATCGGCGTCGATGTTGGTCACGACGCTGATCATCGGCTGCAGGTGCAAAAAGGAGGCATCGCTCTCATCGGCCTCGGCGACCAGATAGGCCCCCTGGCCCAGGCAGGAATGGCTCGCGGTGCTGTTCAGGCGCCCGCCGATCACGAAGGTAGGATCCAGCCCGGCCTCGCCGAGGATGCTCGCAATCAGGCTGGTGGTGGTGGTCTTGCCGTGTGTACCGGCCACCGCGATACCGAAGCGAAAGCGCATCAGCTCGGCCAGCATCTCGGCGCGGCGCACGATCGGGATTCCGCGTCGGCGCGCGGCATCGACCTCCGGGTTGGTCGGATCAATGGCGCTGGACACGACCACCACATCCGCCGCCACCACATTGGCCGCGCCATGCTCGCGGGTAATCGGGATACCGAGTTCGGTCAGGCGCCGGGTCATCGTCGAGTCCTGCAGATCGGAGCCGGAGACATGGTAGCCGAGCTGATGCAGGACCTCGGCGATGCCGCCCATGCCGGAACCGCCGATACCGATACAGTGAATTCGCCGGATCCGGCGCATGGCCTGTTGCGGTGCGGTGGGTGCATTCATCGGGCTGTCCTTTTGGGTGCCGGGACTGCCTGCAAGCAGGCGGCCACCAGGTGTTCAGTGGCATCGATCCGGGCCTCGGCGCGGGCCTTTTCCGCCCGCTCCAGCAGCATCTCCCGATCCAGCCCTGCAAGTAGCGTCGCCAGCGCCGCCGGGGTCAGCGCGGCATCCGGAATCGACCATGCAGCGCCGGCGGTCACCAGGCTTTCGGCATTGGCGGTCTGGTGGTCATCCACCGCATGGGGATAGGGCACGAAGACGGCGGGCAGGCCCGCGGCCGCGATCTCGGCGACGGTGAGTGCGCCGGCGCGGCAAACGACAAGATCCGCCCAGGCGTAAGCCGCGGCCATGTCCTCGATGAAGGCACTGACCTCGGCCGTCACTCCGGCCCGCTGGTAGGCTTCGAGCGCCAGCGCCAGGGTTCGCTCGCCGGCCTGATGGCGCACCTCTGGCCGCTCGCCCTCGGGCAGCCGCGCCAACGCCGCCGGCAGGACCTGATTCAGGGTTCGTGCACCCAGGCTACCCCCCAGCACCAGCACATGCAGGGGGCCCGAACGTTCCCCCCAGCGCTCGGCCGGAGGACGGAGTTCGGCAATCGCCCGGCGCACCGGGTTACCGACGGTCCGGCAGGGCACCTGTTCCGGAAAGCTGTCCGGAAAGCCGGCAAAGACCTGATCGGCGATCCGGGCCAGCCAGCGGTTGGTCAGTCCGGCCACCGCGTTTTGTTCATGCACCAGCAACGGCCGGCCCAGCGCCGAGGCCAACAGCCCACCCGGACCACTGGCGTACCCGCCAAAGCCCACCACCACCGTGGGTCGCAGACGCAGCATCAGCGCCAGTGCCGCCCACAGGGACAGGCCCAGCCGCCAGGGTGCGAGCAGGCGACCGACCAGCCCCTTGCCGCGTAGACCCACCACCGGCAACGTATGCAATTCGATGCCCGCTTGGGGCACCAGCGTGGCCTCGATCCCCTGCGTCGTGCCCAGCCAGGAGACCCGGCAGCCGCGTTCCCGCAGGGCGGCGGCCAACGCCAACCCGGGAAAGACATGGCCGCCGGTGCCGCCGGCCATCACCAGGACGTGCGGCATCGTCGGCGCCATGGGGGTGCCCTCCGCATTCATGCGGCGTCCCCCCGGGTTTGAGATGCCCGGGTTTGAGATGCCCGGTTTTGAGATGCCCGGGTTCCAGAAACCTGGCTGCGGGGCACCGGCACCTGGGACTCCCGATGCACCCGCAACAGCAGCCCGATGGCGGCCATGGTCACGATCAGCGAACTGCCGCCATAACTCAGGAAGGGCAGCGTCAGACCCTTGGTCGGCAGCAGGCCCATGTTTACCGCCACATTCACCGCGGCCTGCAGACCGATCCAGATGCCGATGCCGAAGGCAACATGCGAACCGAAGGCATGCCCACCCCGCTCGGCCAACAGACCGATCACAAAACAGCGCCAGACCAGCACGGCGAACAGGGCGATCAGCAGCGCCACGCCGACAAAGCCGAATTCCTCCGCAAACACGGCGAACAGAAAGTCGTTGTGGGCCTCGGGCAGGTAGAAGAGCTTCTGCACACTGCCCCCCAGGCCGGTGCCGAACCACGCTCCCGAACCGATCGCAATCAACGACTGGGTCAGCTGGAAGCCCGTGGCGAAGGGATCCTGCCAGGGATCCAGAAAGGCGGTCAGGCGCGCCATTCGATACGGCGTCAGCACCACGAGCACCGACATCGCCGCGAGAATCGTCGCACCCAGTGTGGCGAACTGCCAGAGCTTGGCCCCGGCCAGGAACAGCATGCCCATGCCGATGGCCAGCAGAATCGCCGCGGCCCCGAAATCCGGTTGCAACAGCAACAGCACCGTGCCGAGTCCGAGCACGATCAGCGGGCGCATGAAGCCAAGAAAATGCAGACGCAGGTTGGAGTAGTGGCGGACGATGTAGCCCGACAGATACAGCACGGCCAACAGCTTCACCGGCTCCGAAACCTGGAGATTGAACACCCCCAGCGGGATCCAGCGGGTGGCGCCATTGACCGTCCGACCCACGCCCGGAAACAGGACCGCGATCAGCAACACCAGGATCAACAGCAACAACAAGGGTCCCGCTGTCTCCCAGCGCCGCAGTGGAACCGACCAGAAGAACAGGGCGGCCGCGAAGCCCAGCACGGCGAAGAACAGCTGCCGATGAAAGAAATGATAGGCATTGCCGAAGTTGCGATCGGCCAAGTCCAGGGACGCCGAGGCGACCATCACCAAGCCCAGCCCGAGCAGCCCCAGCACGACCAGAACCAGCGGCGGGTCGATCACGGCCCAGCGCGACCGACCGACCACGGACAGGGAGAGCGGGCGGATCATGGCGCCAACTCCCGTACCGCGGCCGCGAAGCACGCGCCGCGCTCGGCATAATCGGCGAACATGTCCTGACTCGCGCAGGCGGGCGACAACAGCACCGTGTCCCCGGGCTGCGCCCAGGCCGCCGCCTGCACCACGGCCGCCTCCATGCTGGCAGCCCGCTGCAGCGGCACCAGCCCCTGCAGCACCCGGGCGATCCGCGGCGCGTCGATGCCCAGCAGCACCACCCCGCGGGCCTTGCCCACCAACGCGTCCACCAGCGGCGCGAAGTCCTGGTCCTTGCCCTGGCCGCCAGCAATCAGGATCACCGGGCCGCTGACACCGCGAATCGCCGCCAGGGTCGCGCCGACGTTGGTGCCCTTGGAGTCGTTTACGTAATCGACCCCGGCGCGCTGCGCGACCCGCTGCGACCGATGAGGCAGCCCGGCGAACCCCCGCAGCACGTCCAGCAGTGGCGCGTTGGACGGCGCCTCGGGGTCCCCCACCCAAGGTTGGATCAAGGCCAGACTCGCCAGCACATTGAGCCAGTTGTGACGCCCCTGCAGGGCCAGTTCCCGCGCCGCCAGCACGGGTCGCTCGCCCTGCACCAGCCACGGCTCGCCATGGAGGGTCCGAAGCCCGAAGTCGGCCGGCCCGGACGGGGCGTCCGGACCGAATCGGATGCAGAATGCCGGGCCGGACAAGGCCTGCAGCAGCGGATCCGCGCGGTTCAACACCCCCTGTTTCGCGCCGATCAGGATCCGGGCCTTGGCCGCAGCATAGGCCTCCAGATTCGGGTAGCGGTCCAGGTGATCAGCCGAGATGTTCAGAATGGCGGCACTGGCCGGGTGCAGGCTGAAGGTGGTTTCCAGCTGGAAACTCGACAATTCCAGCACATGGAGATCCGCGCCCTGCCCCAGCAGGTCGAGTGCCGGGGTTCCGAAGTTGCCGCCCAGGGCCACCGTGTGTCCGAGGGCCTCCAGCAAGGCCCCGGTCAGCGCCGTGACCGTGCTCTTGCCATTGGAACCGGTGATCGCGATCACCGGTTGGTGAGCAGCGCGCGCGAAGAGTTCGATATCACCGACGATCTCGGCACCGGCGCTCGCCGCGCGCTGCAAGGCCGGCAAGGCCACCGACACCCCGGGCGACACGATGATTCGAGACCATTCAGCGGCATCGATCGCCGCCAGGGACCCCACCCAACGCAGCTCGCCGCCCGGGAGGTTGGCCAACCGCTGCAGGCCCGGCGGCGCCTCCCGGGTGTCCGTGACCTGATACTCCTCGCCGCAGGCCGACAAATGGCGGGCGACCGACAGCCCCGTGGCCCCGAGCCCGACAATCAGGGTCCTGCGATGCGGCTGGGCGGGGTAGGCGATCATCGGATCTTCAGGGTCGCCAGACCGATCAGCACGAAGACCACGGTCAGGATCCAGAACCGCACGATCACCCGCGGCTCCGGCCAGCCCTTCAGTTCGAAGTGGTGGTGAATCGGGGCCATACGGAACATGCGCCGACCGGTCAGCTTGTAGGAGGCCACCTGCAGCATCACCGACACGGTCTCGATCACGAAGATGCCACCCATGATCAGCAAGACCAGCTCCTGACGGCTGAGGATGGCCAGCATGCCCAGTGCCGCACCGAGCGCCAACGCCCCGACATCGCCCATGAAGACCTGCGCCGGATAGGCATTGAACCAGAGAAAGCCCAGCCCGGCACCGACCAGTGCGGCCGCAAACACCACGACCTCGCCGACCCCAGGCACTGCGGGGACACCTAGGTATTCGGCAAACACGGCATGGCCAGCGGCATAGGCGAAGACCCCGAGGGCTCCGGCCACCAGCACCGCCGGCATGATCGCGAGCCCATCCAGGCCATCGGTCAGGTTGACTGCGTTGGACGCCCCGACCACCACCAGCCAGACCAACGGGATGAACAACCACCAGACCAGGTGCAACTCCACGTCCTTGAACACCGGCACGAAAAAGGTGGTTTCCACCGCCGACTGCGCGGTGGCCAGGATCACCAGTGCGGCGATGATCGCAAAGACCGATTGCCAGGCCAGTTTGGTGCGGGCCGTCAGCCCTCGGCTGTTGCCGTAGCGCAGCTTCAGGTAGTCGTCCCAGCCCCCGATCCCGCCGAAAGCCAGCGTGGTCAGCAGCACGATCCAGACGAAGCGGTTGCTCAGATCGCTCCAGAGCAACGTGGCGACCGCGACGGCGACCAGGATCAGCGCCCCGCCCATCGTGGGGGTTCCCGCCTTCGACAGGTGGGATTCGGGTCCGTCGCTGCGGATCTGCTGACCGATCTTCTCGATGGTCAGGCGCCGGATCATGGCCGGGCCGACCAACAGCGCAATAGCCAGGGCGGTCACCACTCCGAGGATGGAACGCAGGGTCAGGTATTGGAAGACCGTGAAACCGGTATGAAACTGCGTGAGATATTCAGCGAGCGCCAGGAGCATCAGCGGCCTCCTCGGTGCTGCCGATCGGTTCCAGCTCGAGCCGATCGAGGATGCCCTCCATGCGCTGACTGCGGGAGCCCTTCACCAACACAATGGTCTCCCGGCGCAGGCCCTTCTCCAGTGCCTCGGCCAGGGCCTCCTGCGTGGAGAACCAGTGACCGCCAGCGCCGAAGGCCTTGACCGCCGCGGGCGTCAGGGCCCCGAGCGCGAACAGCTGGCGCACGCCCGCGGTACGGGCACGGCGCCCCATCTCGGCATGCAACGCCGCGGCAGTGGGTCCCAGTTCGTTCATATCGCCGAGCACCAGAACCCGGACCCCGGATTCGGCCGCCAGCACCTCGAGGGCCGCAGCCAGGCTCTCCGGATTCGCGTTGTAGGTGTCATCCCAGATGCGGGCGCCGCTGACATGGCGATAGGCGCGCAGGCGCCCGGCCACCGGCTGCCAGTGCTGCAAGCCCTGGACGATGGCGTCGATCCCGCAGCCCAGGGCACTGGCTGCCGCCGCCGCCGCCAGCGCGTTCGCGGCGGTATGCCGGCCCGGGACCGCCAGGGACAGAGTCCGGGTGGTTCCGTGCACGCTCAGTTCCAGATCCCCCGGCGGCTGCCAGCGCCCCCGGATCTCGCCCTGCGGGCCCAAGGAAAACCCCAGGCGGTGGTGCGCACTCGTCAACGAGTGCCAGTAATCGGCAAAGGCGTCGTCCAGGTTGATCACCGCCGTGCCGCCCTCGGGTGGCAGACCCAGGAAGATCTCACCCTTGGCCCGAGCCACCCCCTCCAGACTGCCGAAGCCGTCCAGGTGCGCGCGCCCGGCATTGAGGAGCAACGCAACCTGCGGCCGGACACAACGGGTCAGGGCCGCGATCTCGCCCGCATGATTGGCGCCCATCTCGATCACCGCAAAATCCGCTGTGACCGGCATCGCGAGCAGGGTCAGCGGAACCCCGATGTGGTTGTTCCAGTTGCCCGGGGTCGCATGTACCACACCCCTCTGCGCGAGGATGGCCCGCAGCATCTCCTTGGTGGTGGTCTTGCCGTTGGAGCCGGTCAGGGCCACCACCTGCGCGGGGCAATGCGACCGCCAGAAGGTGGCCAGACGCGTGAGCGCGGCCAAGCTGTCCGGCACCACGACCTGGGGTCGCGAATCCTCCAGCGCCCGCTCGACCAGCAAGGCCGCGGCCGGCAATTGCGGGTGGATGAAGTCGTGGCCATCGAAACGCCCCCCATGCAAGGCCACGAACAGCGCCTGCGGCTCGGCCTGACGGGAATCGTGACGAACGCCGTGAATGCGGACCTCGGGCGAACCCTGCAACGGGGCGTCGAGAACGGCGGCCAATTCGCCGGTGGTGATCTCGATCATCGCCCGGCCTCCCCGTCCGCCGTGTGCGCGTCTGCCGTATGCCCGTTTGCCGTGTGCGCGGCCGCGTGTTCGCGATCGCTGAACGGGTGTTCCACACCACGAATGAGCTGGGTGGTCTCATGCCCCTTGCCGGCGATCAGCACCACATCGCCGGCGCGCGCCTCCCGGACTGCCTGCGCGATCGCCTCGGCCCGATCGCCGACTTCCCGGACGCGAGCGGGCCCGTCGCAGCCGGCGAGAATCGCGCGCCGAATGGTGTCGGGGGCCTCGTCGCGGGGATTGTCGTCGGTAACGAAGACGCGATCCGCGAGCCGGCTGGCAACCTGGCCCATCAGCGCGCGCTTGCCGGCATCGCGATTGCCGCCGCAGCCAAAGACCACCGCGACGCGCCCTTCGGCATGGGGGCGCAGCGCCTGTAACGCGGACTCCAGGGCCCGCGGTGTGTGGGCATAGTCGACCACCAGCACCGGCCCACCGGACCGCGCAAATCGCTCCATCCGCCCGGGGACGCCGCGCACCTTGCCCAGCGCGGCGATCCCGGCCGCGACCGGGGTCCCCAGGGCGAGCAGGGTCGCCAGGGTCGCCAGCAGGTTCGAGACTTGAAACACCCCGATCAGCGGCACCTGCACACGGCCCGTCTGAGTGCCGATCCGGACCTCGAAGTCGACCCCGTGCACCGAGGCCCGGACCTGCTGCGCCTGAATGTGCCCTGTCTGAATTTGAGCGTCTCCGTGTTCACCCGCCTCGGGCTCCTGCATCGAATAGGTCCAGCAGCGAGACCGCCGGGGCGCCGCTGCCGAATCCGTACCACCGGATCCCATAGCGTCGGGCTCGCCCCGCGCCCACTCGGCCAGGAGCTGACGGCCGAAGGCATCGTCCCGGTTCAGCACCCAGGCCGCGAGGCCCGGCTGGCGAAAGAGCGCGGCCTTCGCCTCGGCATACGCGGCCAGCGAGCCGTGATAATCGAGGTGGTCCCGGCCCAGATGGGTCAGCACCGCCACCTGGGGGTGTATACCCTCGAGACGACCCTGGGCCAGGGCATGCGACGAGGCCTCCAGAGCCACGGCCTGGTAGCCGGCCGCCGCCAGCGCCGCCAAATGCCGATGCAAGGCCAGCACATCGGGCGTGGTGTGTGCGGTCGGTGTCAGCTGCCCCGGTGCCCCGACGCCGAGGGTCCCGATCACCGCGCAACGCCGGCCCAGATGGGTCAGCGCCGCGCTGATCTGGTGACTGACCGAGGTCTTGCCATCGGTGCCGGTGATGGCCACCAGCGGCCGGTCCGCGGGCCAGATGCCAAACAACGTACGCGCCAGTTCCGGTAACCGGCGGCGCAACCCCGGAACGTGAAGGATCCGCGGATCCGGTTGCGGCGCGCGATCGCCTTCGTCCCAGAGCACAGCCACTGCACCCCGATCCAGCGCCTCGGCGGCAAACGCCAGACCGTGGGTCCGGGTACCCTGAAGGGCGACGAAGGCTGCCCCCGGGGTCACCGCCTGGCTCTGCAGGGTCAGGTCGCGGATGACCGTCTGCGGCACGCCTTCGATTCCGGGCAGCAAGCGGGACCACGGCACGGCCGATCGCAATTCGCTCACGAGCTGGGCCTCCGGCGTTCGAGGGCCATGTGCAGATCCGGTTCACGCAGATCGTCGGGCGGGACGTTGAACAGCCGCAATGCGCTCTCGACGACCCGGGCAAAGACCGGCGCTGCCACCGCGCCACCGTAATAGACGCCGGTACTCGGCTCGTCGATGACCACCACCATCACGAAGCGCGGCTGCGACACCGGAGCCAGGCCGACGAACACCGAGTAGTACCGATCCGTGGCGTAACCGCCCTGGATCGCCTTGCGACTGGTCCCGGTCTTGCCCGCGACCCGATACCCCGGGATCGCCGCCTGCCGGGCTGTGCCCTCCGAGCCGGTCACATGCTCCATCATCAAAAGCAACTGGCGCGCGGTGGCGGGCTGCATCACCGTCTCCGACTCGCGGGTATCACCCGCCGTCTCCACCAGACGCAGGGGAATGCGCTGCCCGTCATGAGCGAAGGCGGTGTAGGCCGCGGCCAGGTGCAGCGGGGTCACCGACAGCCCATAGCCGTAACCGAGGGTCGCCTGCTCGATCTGGCGCCACGAACTGAAGTCGCGCAGCAGACCGCTGACCTCGCCCGGAAGACCGACGCCCAGGGGGCGGCCGAAGCCGGCCCGATCCAGCATTCGCCACGAATCGGCCGGTTCGGTCTGCAGCGCGAGCTGGGTCGAACCCACGTTCGACGACCGCGAGATCAGGGTGGTCAGATCGATGCGGCCGTAATTGCGAAAGTCCCGGACCGTATGGCGGCCCACGCGCATCGTACCCGGCGTGGTGTCCAGCTCGACGTCGGCTTGCACCACCCCGGTTTCCAGCGCCGCAGCCACGGTAAAGGGCTTGATCACCGACCCCGGTTCCAGGCTGTCGGTGGCCGCCCGGTTGCGTCGATGGGCAGGATCGATCCGAATCCGGCTGTTCGGATTGAAGCTCGGTTGATTCACCAGGGCCAGGATGTCGCCGGAGTCGGCATCGACCAGCACCGCCGAACCACCCAGGGCCTGGTGCTCCTGCACCGCGGCCTTCAGCTCCCGGTAGGCCAGGTATTGCAGCCGCTGATCGATGGTCAGTCGCAGATCCCGGCCATCATGGGCGGGCCGAAGACTGGCGACATCACGAATGCGCTGACCATGGCGGTCGCGCAACACCCGCTTCGCTCCGGGTCGGCCCGACAGCCAGCCGTCGAAGGCCAGTTCCATACCCTCCTGGCCCTGTTCATCGATATTGGTGAACCCGACCACGTGGGCGATCGCCTCGCCATGCGGATAATAACGGCGAAACTCGCGCGTCAGGGCCACGCCGGGCACCTCGAGGGCGGCCACCTGACGCGCCTGTTCGGGCGGCAGGTGACGGCGGAGATAGACGAACTCCCGGTCCGCGCGCGCCTCAAGCCGGCTGCGCAGCACCGCCGGATCCAGCTCCAGCGCCCGCGCCAGCTCACCCAGCCGGTTCGCAGCGGCCAGCAATTCACCGGGGTGGGCCCACGCGGTCTCGACCGGACCGGAGATGGCCAGGGCCTCGCCATTGCGGTCGGTGATCAGGCCCCGATAGGCCGGTTCCACCACGGTGCGCAGCTGTCGCGCCTCGCCCTGGCCCTGCAGGAAGTCCCGGTTCAGCACTTGCAGATCCAGCGCCCGCAGCAGCAGCAGTACCACCACGACCAGCAGACCCGCGGCCAGCACCTTCAGGCGGCCGTGGCTGACCTGTCGCTTCAGCGCGCCCACGCGGCATCCCCCACGTAGACGATTTGCTTCGAGCCGGGGCGAATCATGCCCAGTCGATCCCGTGCGGCGGCCTCGATCCGGGCCTGGGTCGCCCAGGTCGCCTGCTCCAGTTGCAGCTGAGTCCATTCCAAATTCAGGGCATCGCGTTCCTGTAGGGCGGCCTGATGCAGAATGAAGGCTTGGCGCGCCTCATGGCGGGCCACGACCACACCCACGGCCGACACGAAGACCAGGCCGGCCAGCAGCGACGGTAGAATCAGAAAGCGGCTCATGCGGTGCGCTCCGCGACCCGCAGCACCGCCGAACGCGCGCGCGGGTTCTGCCGGGCCTCCTCGCCCGACGCATGGATCGGCTTGCCGATCATCCGCAGGCGGGGGCGCACGGCGTCCGGGACCACCGGCAAGCCGCGGGGCAACCGTGGGGCATCGGTACGACCCTGAAAGGCCCGCTTGACCAAGCGGTCCTCGAGCGAATGGAAGCTGATCACCACCAGGCGCGCCCCGGGCTTCAACACCTCGGGGATGTGCTCCAGCCAACTGCGAAGTTCACCCAGTTCGTCATTGATGTGAATACGCAAGGCCTGGAAGGTGCGTGTGGCCGGGTGCTTGCCCGGCTCGGAGCGCGGCACCGCACGGCGCACCAGCTCGGCCAACTCCAGCGTCCGGGACAGGGGTGCCGCGCGCCGCGCCGTGACGATCGCCCGGGCGATACGCCGGGAAAAGCGCTCCTCGCCCAGCGTGTAGATCACATCGGCGATGGCCTGTTCATCGGCGCGGTTCAGCCACTCGGCGACCGACGGACCGGCACTCGGATCCATGCGCATGTCCAGCGGGCCGTCCTGCTGGAAGCTGAAGCCGCGCGCGGCTTCATCCAGTTGCGGCGACGAGACGCCCAGATCCAGCAGCACCCCGTCGACCCCGGTCGCGGGTCCGTGTTGCCGGATCAGGTCAGGCATCTGCGAAAAACACCCCGGCTGGAAGTCGAAACGCGGATCCGCCAACAATGGGAGGGTGGCCTCCCGCGCGCTGGGATCGCGATCCATCGCCAGCAATCGTCCCTCGGGACCCAACCGGTCCAAGACGGCCCGACTGTGGCCCCCGCGGCCAAAGGTGCCGTCCACGTAGACGCCGTCGGGCCGGATCGACAAGGCTGCGAGTGCGGCTTCGAGCAGCACCGGCGTATGAAGAGTGTTGTCCATGATCCCTACAGCGCGATGGATTCGAGCGCTTCACTGAGTGCGCCATCCGCATCCTCCCCAAACCACACCTCGCGGTTGCGAGACCAGGCGTCGTCATCCCAGATTTCGAACTTGTTGCCCTGGCCCACCAGCACGACACGCTTGGCGAGGCCGGCGAATTCACGCAGCGGCGGCGGGAGCAACAGGCGCCCCTGACCGTCGAGTTCGCATTCGGTGGCATGGCCGATCAATAGGCGTTGCAGGCGCCGCACCTGCGGATTCATGTTCGGGCGGGCCATCAAGCTTTGCTCGATGCGTTCCCATTCCGGCGCCGGATACAGCAGCAGGCACCCGTCACGATCGACGGTGATCACCATCTGGCCCTGGCAATGCTGCGCCAGGGCCTCGCGATAGCGTGCCGGAACCGCAATGCGGCTCTTGGCGTCCAGGCTGAGTTGGCTGACCCCACGAAACATCTTTTTGCGTCGGTGGTGCCCCACCTGTCCCCACGTTTCCCCACTTCCCGACACTATAGGTACGGAATTGATCGCCCGTCAAGGAGAACCTCACCCAGAGAGCAAAAGATAAGCCTTCATTCACAATCACTTAGGCACACCAATGCAGACCACCCCACGAATAGGGAAGCCCATGAAAAGCGGCAGCTTGGCGGCGTTAGCTAAGACAATGCTTTAGCTTTTTGCCGGGGCCCGGCTCGGCGCGGCGCCGAGGTGGGAGAAAAGGGAGCCGGCCTGTAAGCCGGGTTTTGTCGAGGACCATCATTCCTCTGGGATGCCTGTCACCAGGCACCTCTAGCAGCCTACCCGGGTGCGATGCGGGCCGCATCATTGCACCCCTATTTGGCCTTGCTCCGGACGGGGTTTACCCTGCCACGCACTGTTGCCAGGCGCGCGGTGCGCTCTTACCGCACCATTTCAACCTTACCTGTGAACCCGACGACCTGTGAACCAGGCGCGTCCGATCCCATCGGCGGTGTATTTTCTGTGGCACTTTCCGTCGGCTCGCGCCGCCCAGGCGTTACCTGGCGTCCTGCCCGATGGAGCCCGGACTTTCCTCCACGCTTGCGCGCAGCGATGGTCCGGCCGACTCCCAGCCCCCTTTTACGCAGGCCTGCGTGCGGATGCAAGCCCGAATCCCGGAATCTGAGGCGGCGTTCACGGGACGAACTTTAGGGGGACAGGCCAAGGGCGTGGGCGTAGACCCGGTTCCGCGCCACACCGGTCAGGCGCGCGGTGAGTTGCACCGCCTGCTTCAGCGGCAGTTCCGACATCAAGGTCGTGAGCACCCGCTCCTGCTCCGCGGAAAGCCCATCGGCATTCGTCTGCGCCGCCGCCTCGCGAAAGGGTGCGATCAGCAGCACGAATTCCCCACGCACCCGGTTCGAATCGGCCGCAAGCCAGGCCGGCAGCGCCTGGGCCGGCCCCAGATAATGCTCCTCGAACTGCTTGGTCATTTCCCGCGCCAGCATCACCTCGCGCTCCGGCGCCAGCGATGCCAGATCGACCGCCGTAGCGCCGATCCGGTGCGAGGACTCGAAACAGATGACAGTGGTCGGATGCTCGAGCACGACCGTCAGGCGTTGCCGTCGGGCGGCGCCGCTGGCCGGCAGAAAGCCCTCGAAGCAGAACCGGTCGGTGGGCAGTCCCGCCACCGAGAGCGCCGCCACCGCGGCACTGGGCCCAGGCACTGGGAACACCGCAAGATCCGCCGCGCGCACCGCCCGCACCAGCCGGAACCCGGGATCCGATAGCAGCGGTGTACCGGCGTCGGAGATCAGGGCCACGTCCTGCCCCGCCTGCAGACGCTCGATCAGGCGTGGGATCCGCGCCGCCTCGTTGTGTTCGTGCAAGCTCACCAGGGGCTTGGACAGGCCGAGATGCGCGAGCAGGCGCCCACTGTGGCGGGTGTCCTCGGCGGCGATCAGATCGGCCTCGGACAGCACCCGGCGCGCCCGGGGGCTCAGGTCCTCCAGGTTCCCGATCGGGGTGGCCACCACCCAAAGTTTGCCGGCGCGCGTTGACACCAATGGATGCTCTTTCAATACTGGTCTTCCTGTCTTCGGCACGCGAACCCCTGTGACTCTAACCTACACCACCACCTCCGCGCGCGGGACCGCCATCCTGCGCGGCCTGACACTCATTGGCCTCGGCGCGCTAATGGTCGCCTGCGCCACGCCGGCGCCCGTTCCCTCACGAGCGCCGATGCCGGCACCCGACACCATCGTGCTTACCGAGCAGCAGCAGACACAGAACCTGCTGGTCGAGGCGGAAACCACGCTGGAATTGGCCGCCGTGCGCCGTGCCCTCGACGCCGTCCTCGGCCTGGAGGCCCCTGGAGAAGGCTTCCTCTGGCGCGCCGAACAACTTTGGTCGGTCCTGCCCGGCGCCGGCCGGGAGCACCTCGACGATCGCTACCGTGGCGCGCGCATCGCCGTCTTGCAGGGTGATTCCCAACGCGCGCTAGATCGCCTGCAACCGATGAACGCCGTGCGCGATGCCGATCGCCACCGCGCCGCCGTCGCTCTGTATGCCGAACTGCTGGGCACCTCCGGGGCCTGGAACGAGGCCCTCTCGGCGCGGATTCAATTGGATCAAAGCCTGCTGGACGATCCGGACCAGCAGACCGCCAACCAGAAGGCAATCTGGGATCTGTTGGCCACTGTCGGGTCGGGCCAGCTGACCCGCCTGTACCGCCAGCACGACGACCCGCTGCTGGAGGGTTGGGCGGCGCTGTTCATCGCCCTGCGCGCCGCCGGCCCCACACCGGAGGCCTTTGACGAGGCCGTCCAGACCTGGGGCGAGGCATACCCACGACACCCGGCTCACACCCGGCTGCGGGGCTTGCGTCAGCACGCGCTGCAATCGCCTGCGCCCGCGCAACGGATCGCGGTGCTGCTGCCGCTTTCGGGCGAATTCGGCGATCTGGGCAACGCGATCCTGGAGGGGATCACCGCCCAGTATTACGACAACGCCAACCCGTCGGGCTCGCTGCGGGTGTTCGACACCGGCGGCGACCCCAATCGGGCCGAGGCCCAGTATTACGATGCGCTGCGACAGGGCGCCGACCGGGTGATCGGCCCCTTGACCCGCCTGGCCGTCGACCGGGTGGCGGCGCTGGAATCCCAAGTGCCCACACTGCTGCTCAACCAGCCCCGCGGTCCGCTGTCGGCTCCCTTTTTCGCGCTGTCCTTGTCCCCCGAGGACGATGCCCGCGCGGTGGCTCGGGAGGCGGGCGCTGCGGACTGGCACCGGATCCTCGTGCTGGTGCCCGAGGGTGCCTTCGGCGAACGCGTGGTCACGGCCTTCGGCGAGGCGCTGCGCTGGCAGGAAGGCCGGATCGCGGCCACCTACCGCTACCAGGCGCAATCCTCTGAACTCAATGCCCAGGTGGGTACCGCGCTGGGGGTCGACGACAGCGCCGCCCGGATCCGCCAACTGACCCGTCAATCGGGCCTGGCCCTCGAGGGCGACCCACAGATTCGTGCCGACATCGACATGATCTTCGTCGTGGGCTCGGCGCGCGACCTGCGCCTGCTGGTCCCCCACTTGCACTACCACCGAGCCGGCGGTCTGCCGATGCTCGCGACCTCCCATGCCTACGAGGGCCGACCCCAGCCGCGGCTGGACCAGGACCTGCGCGGCATCCGCTTTCCGGATGCCCCCTGGCTGTATCCCGAGTTGAATCCCGCCCCCGAACTCAAGGCGTCCCTGTCCGGCGGCGGTAGCGACACGGCGTCCAACCGACTGCCGCGCTTTGCCGCCCTCGGTATCGACGCCGTGCAGATCGCTTTGGAACTGCCGCACTTCGAACACGCCCCACAACGCACCGCCACCGGGGTGACCGGAACCTTGGGTCTGCAGCCGCTAACCCGCACCTGGGCCCGGGACCCGGCCTGGCTGGAGTTTCGCGACGGCGCCCCGGTGCCGACTCAGCCACGGGTGCAACGGCTGGCGAGCGAATGATGGACCTGCCGATCCATCAGGGACAGCGCGCGGAACAGGCGGCCGAGGGCTTTTTGTTGCGTCAGGGCCTGCACCTGGTCGAGCGCAATTTCCGCAAGCCCTTCGGGGAAATCGACCTGGTGCTCAAGGACCACGAAACCCTGATCTTCGTCGAAGTGCGCAAGCGCAGCCACCGCGGCTTCGCCGATGGCGCCGAGAGCATCGACCGGCGCAAGCAGCAGCGCCTGTTGCGCACCGCCGAGGCCTATTTGCAGGACCGGCACTGGTCGGGTCCGGTCCGCTTCGATGTGGTGGTGCTGGATGCCCACGACCGCATCGAATGGCTGCAGGATGCCATCCAGGCCACCTGGTGATGAAGACCCCACTCGCGCGCGAACTGGAGCGTATGCTCCCGGCCGAGGACCGGCTACTGGACCCGGCGGACTGCTGGGCCTACGGCTCCGACAACTCCCGCCTGCACGCCCTGCCCGAGGCGGTGGTCTTCGCCCGTGACCCCGAGGGGGTCGCCGAGCTGATTCGGCTGTGCCGGCGTCTGCGCACCCCGTTGACCGTGCGTGGTCGCGGCACCGGGACCACCGGCGCGACGGTCCCCAGCGCCCACGGGCTGGTGCTGTCGATGGAACGCATGAACCGGATCATCGAGGTCGACCCGGCCAACCGCTGGCTGATCGCCGAGCCCGGCGTCACCAATGCCGAAGTGCAGGTGGCCGCCGGCGAGCACGGCTTCTTCTGGCCACCCGACCCCACCAGCAGCGCTTATTGCACCATCGGCGGCAACCTGGCCTACAACTCGGCCGGTCCCCGCGCGGTCAAGTACGGCACCCCGCGCGAAAACACCCTGGGGCTGACCGCCGTGGCCGGAACCGGTGCTCCGTTGCACACTGGCGTCTACACCACCAAGGGCGTGGTCGGCTACGACCTGACCCGGCTGCTGATCGGTTCCGAAGGCACCCTCGCCGTGACCACGGCCGCGACCCTGCGCCTGACGCCGCTGCCCGAGACGCGGGTGTTGCTGCAGGCGGTCTATCGGAACATGCAGGCGGCGGCAGCGGCAGTGGCCCGGATCATGGCGCAACCGGTGACTCCCTGCGCCCTTGAATTCATGGACGCAGCCGCCATCGGCATGATCCGTGGCTATGCCGATACGGCCCTACCCGAGCACGCCGGGGCCCTGCTGATGATCGAGGTCGACGGAGCGGCCACGCAAATCGAATTCGCCTCCGAGGCCGTGCGCCGAGCCGCCCAGGGCGAGGGGTGTCTGGATATCGAGGTCGCACGGACCGCCGGCGAGGCCGAGCGCCTCTGGCGGACCCGCAAGGCGCTGTCCCCGGCGTTGCGAACGATCGCACCGAAGAAGATCAACGAGGATGTGGTGGTGCCGGTCTCCAGGATTCCGGAGCTGATCGACGGCCTGCAGGCGTTGGGCCACCGCCACGGCATCACCATCGTCAACTTCGGCCATGCCGGCAACGGCAACATCCATGTGAACCTGCTGGTGGACCCCGACGATCCGGTGCAGATGCACGCGGCCGAGCAGTGCCTCGACGGCGTGTTCACGCTGGTGCTCGCGCTGCGCGGCACCTTGTCCGGGGAACACGGGATCGGGTTGGTGAAGCGGGACTTCGTGCGCCGGGAACTCGATCCCGTGGCGCTGGATCTGATGCGGCAACTGCAGCGGGTTTTCGATCCCGACGGCATCATGAATCCGGGCAAGAGCCTACCCGACCTCGCAGCGAATCCCGGGGCGCCCGGTTTACTGGACGCCCCGAGGACTTGACGCCTGGGTTACTTGACGACCGTCAGACTGGGACGCTTGCGCTGGGCGGGCTTGTTCTTGTCAGCCTGCGGCGCAGGCGTCTCCCCGCGGTCCACAGCCTGCGGCCCGGCTTCGGCCTCGGCCCGGGCCTCCTCGGCACCCGGCTCGTTGCCGAACATCATGCCCTGGCCATTCTCACGCGCATAGATCGCGAGCACCGCCGCAACCGGCACGTAGACCTGCATCGGCTGACCGCCAAAACGGGCCGAAAACTGGATCGCGTCGTCTGCCATGTCCAGGTTCTGCACCGCCGACAGGCCAATGTTCAGAGTGATTTTGCCTTCCTGAATGAAGGCGGTTGGCACCATGACCTCCGGCTGCGTGGCGTCCACCAGCAGATGCGGGGTCATGCCGTTGTCACTGATCCAATCCCGCAGCGCGCGGAGCAGATAAGGCCGCGACGAAATCATTCACGCAACTCCCGTTCGGCCTCGGTCAGACTCAGCTGAAAGGATTCGCGCTGACAGACGCGATCGGCATAGGCCTGGATGGACTTCGGCAGGCCCTCCAGTGAAATCCCGGCCGACGGCAGGCGCCACATGACCGGCGCAATGGCACTGTCGACAATGCTGAACTCGTCGCTGAGGAAGAAGGGCTTCAGATCGAAGATCTCAGTGGCGTTCACCAGGCTCTCCCGCATCACCTTGCGGGCCTTGGACAGGGCCGAACCGCTCGAGCGCGCGATCAGATCCATGCCCGCATACCAGTCGCGTTCAACCCGATACAGTGCGAGACGGGCGGCGGCGCGCGAGACCGGATCCACCGGCATCAATGGTGGATGTGGGAAGCGTTCATCGAGGTATTCGGTGATCACGTGGGTCCCGTAGAGCGCCAGATCGCGATCGACCAGCGTCGGAACCTCGTTGTAGGGGTTCAGGTCGGACAGGTCTTCCGGAAGTTCCTCCGCTGCCAGACTGACCACGTCGACGGCAATGTCCTTCTCGGCGAGGATGATGCGGATACGGTGGCAACGCACACAATTGTGCGCGGAAAACAAGGTCATTACGGAACGGCGGTTGGCGACCAGCGCCATGGCATTCTCCCGATCCCGCAAACTACGGGACATTGCGGCAAGGTGAGACCGCCCGGGGTGGACCATCGGGAATTACCCCGATGCCCCTCCCGGACCGCCTTAGTGTACGTCTTTCCAGTATTCCTTTTTCAACAGGTAGGCCAGTCCCACAAACACCAGCAGGAACAGCATTACGTAAATCCCGATGCGCTGGCGCTCTGCCCGCATCGGCTCGGCGGTATAGGCCAGAAAGCTCACCAGATCCCGGATCGCGCGATCGTATTCGGGCGCGCTCATCGCACCCGCATCGACCACCTGCAGGCGGGTCTCGCCGTCACGCTCCACCAATTCCTGCCAACCCTGCAATTCCCAGAGCGCGTGCGGCATGCCGACATTTTCGAACACCAGATTGTTGACGCCCAGCGGCCGGGTGTCGTCACGGTAGAAGCTGCGCAGGAAGGAGTACACCCAGTCCTCACCTCGCACGCGCGTGACCAGCGTCAGGTCCGGTGGCGCCTGGCCAAAGGCCTCGGCGCCATAGCTCGCCGTCATCGCATTGGTCATCAAAGAACCTGGGGCAACCAGTTCGCCCTCCTCGTCCGTGGTGAAGATCATCGAGGCGATCACCTGATTCTCGGTCAGGCCCAGATCGCGGCCCACCCGGTTATAGCGCATGTACTCGGTCGAATGGCAGCCCATGCAGTAGTTGGCGAAGAGCCTCGCCCCCCGTTGCAGCACAGGCTGGCTGGTCACGTCCACATTGGCCTTGGCCAGCGGAACCGAGGGCCCCGCAGCCTGCAGGTTGCTAGTGCCCAACGCCAGCGCGGCGAGGGCGAACACGGTCGATAGTATTTTCATCAGGCGGTCACCCTTTCCGGAACGGGACGATCGCGGCCCAAGCCTCGGGCCAGAACCGGCAGAATCATGGTCGCCAGCAGGTAGACGGTCGGCAGCAGCCAGGCGGCCATCACCAGCGTCTCGTTGGCGGTCCCGATTCGCATCAGATCATAGAAGGTATACACGGACACGAGAACGGCGAAGCTCAGCACACTGAACACGGCCGAGCGTTCCCGGCTGTGGAACCAGAGCAACCAGAAGAACAGGAAGTACATGGTGCTCAGACGCAGACCGAGTTCGCTGTAGAGTTCGCTGACCGGCTGCGCGCCCAGGTAGCCCAGCACGATGAAGGTCACGGCGAGCACGCCCAGGTTGATCCGATGCGCGTACGAGCGGTAGCGCACCGACTTCACCGGATTGCGATCCAACCAGGGCACGAAGAACAGGACCACCACGGCCGCGCCCATCGCAACCACCCCCAGGAACGGATCCGGGACCGCGCGCAGCACGGTGTAGAATGAGGTGAAGTACCAGACCGGGGCGATGTGCTCCGGGGTGGCCAGGGGATTCGCCGGCTCGAAGTTCGCGTGCTCGAGGAAGTGACCGCCCATCTCGGGGGCGAAGAACACCACCGCGAAGAAGGCAATCATGAACACCCCCACTCCGACCAGATCCTTCACCGTGTAATACGGGTGGAAGGGAATGCCGTCCTTCGGGATGCCGTTGGCGTCCTTGTCCTTCTTGATCTCCACGCCGTCGGGGTTGTTCGAACCCACCTCGTGCAACGCGATGATGTGCGCGACCACCAGGCCGAGGATCGCCAGCGGCAATGCGATCACATGCAACGCGAAGAAGCGATTCAGCGTGGCGTCCGAGATCACGAAGTCACCGCGGATCCAGGTCACCAGGTCCGGCCCGATGTAGGGGATGGTGGCAAACAGGTTCACGATGACCTGGGCGCCCCAGAACGACATCTGACCCCAGGGCAGCAGGTAGCCCATGAAGGCCTCGGCCATCAGCACCAGATAGATCAGCACCCCAAAGATCCAGATCAGCTCGCGCGGCTGTTTGTAGGAGCCGTAGAGCAGGGCCCGGAACATGTGCAGATAGACCACGATGAAGAAGAACGATGCACCGGTCGAGTGCATGTAGCGGATCAGCCAGCCCCATTCCACGTCGCGCATGATGTACTCGACCGACGCAAAGGCGTATGCCGCGTCAGGCTTGTAGAACATGGTCAGGAAGATGCCGGTCACGATCTGGATCACCAGCACCAACAGCGCCAGCGAACCGAAGTAGTACCAGAAATTGAAGTTCTTGGGGGTGTAGTACTTGGCGAGGTGATCGTTCCAGAGCTGGGAGGCCGGGAAACGCGCATCCACCCAACCCATCACGCCGCCCTGGACCTTGTCTGCGGGATTGCCAGCCATTATGCCGTGCCTCCATCGGGATGTTCGCCGACGATGATCAGCTCATCGCTGGCGAAATGGTACGGGGGCACTTCCAGGTTCAGCGGTGCGGGAACGTTGCGATAAACCCGGCCGGCCATGTCGAAGCGCGACCCGTGACAGGCGCACAACCAGCCGCCGGCCCAATCGGCACCGGCATCCGGCGCGCCCATCTCGGGGCGGTAGGCCGGTGAGCACCCGAGATGGGTGCAGATGCCGACCAGCACCAGGATTTCGGGATCGATCGAGCGGTGTTCGTTTTGGGCATAGGCAGGCTGCTGCGCCGCCTCTTCCGAATCCGGATCGCGTAGACGATCGCGAATGGTCGGCAGGGCCTCCAGCATCTCGGGCGTCCGACGGACCAACCAGACCGGACGGCCCCGCCAACCCACGCTGATGCGCTGACCGGGCTCGATCTGGCTGATATTGACCTCGACCGGGGCCCCGGCCGCCTGCGCGCGCGCGCTCGGCTGCCACGAGGCCAAAAACGGTGCCGCCATCGCCACCACGCCGGCCCCGCCCACCACCGAGGTCGCTGCCACCAGGAACCGCCGGCGGCCTCGATCCACACCTTCGTTTGCCATCTTGCTCTCTCCAGCTACTCTGTTTCGGACCCATGCACCCGGACCGTTACCCGGATTCAGACACCCAGCCCGGGAGACCCCGGCCGCGCTGATCGCGCACCTTTAGGGGGCAGGAAAACCCAATAGAATTCCCTAACACGCTAATAAGGTCAAGCCCAACGACGGCCGACGCGGCTTCTCGGACCGGCATCAAGATGCGCGTTGGACGCTAAGGGGCTGGCGGCATTCAGGCCGGATTGGCGATATCGATGAACCGATGCGCGACCCCGAAGCGCTCGGCACACCAGGCGCCGAGCGCTTCGGGACCATAACGCTCGGTGGCATGGTGCCCCGCGGCAAAGTAGTGGATCCCCAGTTCGCGGGCCTCGTGGGTGGTCTGCTCCGAAATTTCGCCGCTGATGTAGGCATCGACGCCATGGTCGGCGGCGGTGGCGAGCAGCGATTGCGCGCCGCCGGTGCACCATGCCACCCGCCGGATGGCATGGCCGCCACCGGAGATCCAGGTTGGCGGTCGCCCCAGTACCGAACCGATATGGGCGGCCATGGCCTCAGCAGACAATGCGGCGGGCAGGTGTCCGACCTGCCCGACCCCGTCCTCTCGCAAGGCACCATCGGCCACCAGACCGAGCCGAAGGGCTAACTGGGCGTTGTTCCCGAGTCGGGGGTGGGCATCGAGTGGCAGGTGGTACGCAACCAGGTTCATCTGATGCCGCAGCAGGGCCTTCAGGCGCCGCTGCTTCATGCCGGTGATCGGCTGCGCCTCGCCGCGCCAGAAGTACCCGTGATGCACCAGCAGGAGGTCGGCCTCCCATTCGATGGCCGCCGCGATCAGGGCCTCCGAGGCAGTCACGCCGCTGACCAGACGCCGGATCGTGTTCCGGCCCTCGACCTGCAGGCCGTTCGGGCAATAATCCTGGAACCGATGCGGCTCGAGTTCCGCCTCCAGGGCCTTCAGCAGGGTTTCGCGATCGATAGGGTCCGGCATCACCAGGGGATCTCCAGGTCGAATGGGTGCAAGGCCCAGGCCGCTCACCCGTTGGCGCCGCAGGAGCCTTTCAGGCCGGCACCCGTGGGCATTGGGCCCGAAATGGCGCGACGATGCTATATTACCGCCATGTCCAAGCCTTCTCGTTTCTTCCTGCAGGCCGCCGTGGCCGGTGTCGCGGTGGCGGTGATCGTGGCGGTATTCTTCCCGGGACTGCTGGATCCGGAAGGTCAAGCCACACCGGTGCTCACGCCCCCCGTGACCGTGGCGCAAGGACCGGTATCCTATGCCCCCGGCGTCGCCCGGGCCGCACCGGCGGTGGTCAACATCATGACCTTGCGGATGATCGAACCCGCCCATTCCGGCTTGTCGGGCCGCGGTCCGCACGCCGACGACCGACAGCCGTTCTTCAGCGGTCTGCCCGATGCCCCCGCGGATCGCGAACAGGCCAGTCTCGGATCCGGTGTGATCATGACCGCCGCCGGCCACATCCTGACCAACCATCACGTGATCGAAAAGGCCGAGGCGATCGCCGTGGTGCTGTCCAATGGCGACGCCCACCCCGCCGAGATCATCGGCATCGATCCGGACACCGATCTGGCGGTCCTGCGTATCGACGCCCCGGCGGCCATCGCGGCCAGCATCGGCGCCTCCGGCCCGCTCGCAGTCG
>PWGH01000281.1 GCA_003555285.1 Thioalkalivibrio sp. | reverse complement strand
CCGAGGAGGCCGCGCGTCAGGCCGCGCTTCAGGCGGCCGAAACCGCCCGCCAGCAGGCCGAGGAAATGGCCGCCGAGGCCCGCCGAATGGTCGAGGCGGAGCAGCTGCGGATCGAACAGGAGCGGCGCGCGACCGAGCAGGCGCGCGCCGAAGCCGAGGCCGAGCGTAAGGCGGCGCAGCAGGCGCGGCAGGCGGCCGAGGCGGCGCGCGAGGCCGAGGCCGTCGAGCGCCGCGAGCGAGAAGCGGCGGAGGCACGCCAACGTCAGGAGCGGGAGGCCGCCGAGGCGCGCGCGCGCCAGGAACGTGAGGCCGCCGCCGAACGCGAACGGGTTGCGGCCGAACGTCGCCAGGCCGAAGCCGAGGCGCGGCGGCGCGAGGCGCAGGCGCAGGAGCTCGAAGAGCAGCGCCTGCGCGCACGGATGGAAGAGGAACGCCAAAGTCTGGCGGCGGCCCAGTCCGCGCGTGAGGGCGCAGCGCGCCAGGCGGCGCGCGATGCACAGCGCGAAGCCTACACGGGCGAGGTGCAGTCCGCGGTGACGCGGCGGTGGCGCCAGCCGGACGCTACGCGTTCGGGGGATCGGGCCGTGGTGCTGGTGCGACTCAATGCGGACACCGGTCGGGTGTTGAGCTTTTTGGTCGAGCAGTGTTCCGGCGGGGTGGATTTCTGCGATTCGGTGCGTCAGACCATGGAACGCCTGCAGACGCTGCCGCGCCCGCCGGATGCCGCGACGGTCCGGGATGGAATTCGTATTCGTTTTGTGCCCGAATAGGGCTAGGTGAGGATTATGGTTCGACGCACGCTGCACGTCTGGATCTTCGGTCTTCTTCTGCTGCTGCTGGCGGGGCAGGCAGGGGCCGTGCTTGAGGTCACGGTGACCGAGGGCGTGACCGGAGCGATTCCCGTGGCGGTCGCGCCGTTCCACTGGGAAGGCGCGGGGGCGCCGCCGGCCGACATCGCCGGGATCGTGCGCGCCAACCTGACGCGCAGCGGCTTGTTCGAGGCCCTGCAGCGCGAACGCCTGCCGCGCGCGCCGGAGAGCCCCGACGACTTTCTTGCCGAGCCGTGGGCGGCCGTGGGGGCCGAATACCTGGTGATCGGGCGGATGCGCCCGGATACCGACGCGGATCAGTTGCTGATCGACTTCCATGTGTTCGATGTGCTGGCGAACCAGCGCCTGGGCGGTTTCCGGATTCCGGTACCGGCCGAGCGGCTGCGCCGTGGCGCGCATCGGGTCTCGGATATCGTGTATGAGCAGATCACCGGCGAAAAGGGCGCCTTCAGCGCGCGAATTGCCTATGTCAGTGTCAGCGGGCAGGGTGACGACCGGCGCTTCACCCTGGAGGTGGCCGATTCCGACGGGGCCGATCCGCGCACGCTGTTTCGCTCCAGCCAGTCGATCATGTCGCCCGACTGGTCGCCGGACGGCCGCGAGCTGGCCTATGTCTCTTTCGAAAATCGGCGTTCGGAGATTTTCCGGCATCACGTCGAGACCGGTGTGCGCGAACGCCTGGCCGGTTTTCCCGGGATCAACAGTGCGCCGGCCTGGTCGCCGGATGGGCGACGCATGGCGATGGTCTTGTCCCGGGACGGTACCCCGAACATCTATGTGCTGAATCTGGAGTCGCGGGAGTTGACCCAGATCACCCGCTCCAACGCGATCGACACCGAACCGGTCTGGTCGCCGGATGGCGAGACGCTGTTCTTCACCTCGGATCGGGCGGGTTCGGCACAGATCTATCAGCAGCGCCTGAACGAGAGTCGGGCGCAGCGCCTGACCTTCGAGGCCACCTCGGCCGGTGCCGCGCGGGTGTCGCCGGATGGCAAGACCCTGGTCTATTCCCACGCCGGCGATGGCGGCATGCGTCTGGCGAGCCTGCAACTCGAGAACCGGCGCCTGACCCTGTTGACCAACGGCGGCTACGATAAATCGCCGACCTTTGCGCCCAACGGCAGCATGGTAATGTACTCGACGACCTACCGGGGCCGTGGAATCCTCGGCTCCGTAAGCCGCGACGGCCGCGTGCACCAGCGGCTCGAGGCGCGGTCGGGCGAAGTGCGCGAGCCCGCCTGGTCCCCGTTTTGAACCGGACCCGTTTTTAGTCGGCCCCGTTGTAACCGGCCTTGAATCTTTCTTGAAACGTGTTGTTGTTGACCCATAACGCCTGTTGTTGACCCATAACGCCTGTTGTTGACCCATAACGCCTGTTGAGGACTGTAGACATGAATGCATTTACACGTTGGGCCCTGATCCTGTCGCTGACCGTTCTGGTGGCGGCCTGTGCCCAACCCAAGCGGGACGCCACCGAGGCGGAACAACGGGCTGCGGCGGAGGCGGCTGCGGCCCAAGTGGCGGCTGCGCAGGAGCAGGCACGGCGGGAGGCCGAGGCGCGTGGACTGGGGCCGGACGGGCAGCTGCGTGCCGATCCACTCGACGATCCCGAGAGCCCGCTGGCCACGCGGCTGGTCTATTTCGACTTCGACCGGGACACGATTCTGCCGGAATTCATCCCGATGCTCGAGGCGCATGCCCGCTACCTGTCGCAGAACGGTGGGGCACGCATGCGTCTCGAAGGGCATACCGACGAGCGCGGCACCCGGGAATACAACCTGGCGCTGGGCGAGCGTCGGGCCCAGGCCGTGCGGCGCTTGATGAACCTCAACGGGGCACGGGAGGACCAGCTCGATGTCATCAGCTATGGCGAGGAAATGCCGGTGGCCTTCACCCAGACCGAGGCCTCCTGGGCCCGCAACCGGCGCGTGGAGCTGGTCTACGAGGTCCGGCGTTGATCGCCGGCAGCCGGCGCCTGCAGGCCGGGGCTCGAAGCCTTGGCGAACCGGTGGGGGGCGCATAATGCGGCCCCCGCATGCGGTGCATGTAGCCCGCTGGATCCGGTGGCCGGGCGTGTTGCTCGCCCTCGGATTGCTGATGCCGGGGGCCGGGGCCTGGGCGCAGGGCGGTGCGCCGGTGGTCACGCAGCACCAGCTCCAGATCGTCGAGAGCCGGCTGGAACGGGTCGAGCGACTGCTGGAATCCGGTGCCTTGACCGACATGCTCCAAGGCATGGATGCCCAGCAGGCCGAGATCCGCCGCTTGCGCGGCCAGGTGGACCAGCTCGAAAACGAGCTGAATAACCTGCGCGCCCGGCAGCGCGACCAGTTTCGCAACCTCGATGAGCGGCTGACCGGCTTCGAGGCTGGGCCGCGGGCGGCTCAGCCGGCATCGCCTGCCGATTCGCCCAGGGTCACCGAGACGTTGCCCCCTGCCGATGAACAGGAGGCCTATCAGGCGGCCTTCGACCGCCTGATGGACGGCGATTATCCGGCGGCGATCCAGCGGCTCGAGGCCTTCATGGAGCGTCACCCGGATGGCGTGTACGCCCCGAATGCCCTGTACTGGCTGGCAGAGGCCAAGTACGCGACCGGTGATTATGAGCGGGCCCTGACCGATTTCCAGGTGGTGCAGGAACGCTTCCCGGACAGCGACAAGGCGGCCGACGCCTTGTTGAAGATGGGCTATGCCCATTTCGAACTTGGGGACGCCGAGGCGGCGGAGGCCACCTTGCGCAAGGTCGTGGCCGAGTATCCCGGAACCACCCTGTCCCGGCTGGCGCAAGACCGTTTGCGGCGCCTGGAAGGGCGCTGATGCCGGTGTTGGCGGTGCACCGCGAGGGCGACCCACCGACCGGTACAGAGATGGCGGGTGCAGAGGCTATGGGTGCAGAGACAACGGGCGCGGATGTGACCGGACGCGCGGCTCCGGCCCGGCTGCGCATCACCGAAATTTTCCTGTCGCTGCAGGGCGAGGCCGCACATGCTGGCTGGCCTACCGTGTTCGTGCGCCTGACCGGTTGTCCGCTGCGCTGCCGTTGGTGTGATTCCGAATATGCGTTTTCCGGCGGGCAGACGCAGGACACCCACGCCATCCTGGACACGGTCATGAATTTCGGGGTGCGCCACGTCTGCGTGACGGGGGGCGAGCCTCTGGCCCAGCCGGGCTGCCCCGTTCTGCTGCGCGACCTCTGCGATCGTGGTCTGGTCGTTTCGCTGGAAACCAGCGGGGCGCTCGACGTGCATGCCGTGGACCGGCGGGTCACTATCGTGATGGACGTGAAGCCGCCGGGTTCGGGCGAACATCTCCGCAATCGACTGGACAATCTGCGGGCGTTGAAGCCGGGCGACCAGCTGAAGTTCGTGCTGGCCGATCGGGCCGATTTCGAGTGGGCGCTGGCATTATTGGCCGAACAACCGCGACCCGACGGGGTGGAAGTGTGGTTTTCGCCGGTGCATGGCGAACTCGAAGCGCGCGACCTGGCCGACTGGATCGTGCAGGCGCGGGCCCCGGTCCGTCTGCAACTGCAGTTGCACAAGCTGTTGTGGGGCGATGTCCCCGGTCGCTGAGTCCGGCACCGCGGCGCACGCCAGCGGGCGCGAGCGCTCTGCGGTGGTCCTGCTATCCGGCGGGCTCGATTCGGCGACCTGTCTCGCGCTGGCCCGGGCCGAGGGCTATCGCTGCCATACCCTGAGTCTCGATTATGGCCAGCGTCACCGGGCCGAACTGAAGGCTGCCGAGGGTTTGGCACAGGCATTCGGTGCCGCAAGCCACCGGGTGATCCGAGTCGATCTGGGGGCTATCGGCGGTTCGGCGCTGACCGATCCCGCCCTGGCGATCCCCGAGACCGGGGCCGCATCGGGTATTCCGGTGACCTATGTGCCGGCGCGCAATACGATCATGCTGTCGCTGGCCCTCGGGCTGGCCGAGGCCCTCGACCTGCGCTCGATCTTCATCGGCGCCAATGCCGTGGATTATTCCGGGTACCCGGATTGCCGGCCGGCGTTCATCGATGCCTTCCAGGATCTCGCGAACCTGGCGACCCGCGCCGGTATCGAGGGCCATGGTTTCGAGATCCGCGCACCGCTGATCGCGATGAGCAAGGCCGAGATCATTCGCGTCGGTGCCGCCCATGGCCTCGACCATGCCCTCACCGTGAGCTGCTATCAGGCGGACACCGAGGGGCGCGCCTGCGGCAGCTGTGACAGCTGCCGCATCCGCCGCGCTGGCTTCGCCGATGCCGAGATCCCGGATCCGACCCGTTATCAGCCGGGACGGGCACCCGGCCCGGTCTGATAGACCACCCGGTCTGGACGCGTTCGCCGGCCCGAGTGCGCCGGTCCCAATGCACTGGGGCGGGGTTGCGTTTTGCCGCGCAGGCCGTACACTACGGGCGCTTCACAAGGGGTCGTTAGCTCAGTTGGTAGAGCACTGGACTTTTAATCCATTGGTCGTCGGTTCGAATCCGACACGACCCACCACCCATTCCATTGGCCGCGCCGTATCAGGCGAAGGTCAGGCCGCGTTCAGGCCTCCGCGAAACCCCGCGGAACGCGCGTGCACCCCAAAAGCCCCGGCACAGTCCGGGGCTTTTTGCGTTGGGGCGGCCCAGCCTCGGCGGGTCTGCCCTCTCTGCCGTGCGCCATTCCACGGTTGAACCTGCCGAGGTGGACCATGGCGGGTGCCGCGTTCCGGATGAGACAAGGCTGTACACGGTGTCCCGAAATTGGCACAGCACGCCTTGGATGCGCAGTGGCATGGGGGCTGGCGAGTAGATTCTTGCAGGCCTTGTACCCTGGGTATTCTGATCCGGCAGGAAACGCCGGAACGGGTTCCGGACTTGACGCGTCGTGGATTGGCTTTGATGCCGCCGATCCCCCGATTCCGGCTCATCCGCACCGACCCGCTGCGTGTGCCGGAGGGGCGCACCCGGTGGCATATTCTTTGCTGGGCTCTTCTGGGTTTTGCTGAGTTTTTGGTGAAGCGCCGTCACCCCATCCGGGCAGCCGCTGTTCCGGCACGCCCGGCCGGTGTCGCCTACCCCCCGCTTGAGGTGTTTCAAATGGAAGGTCCAGTGCTGCAGAACGGAACATCCGATCCGATGCCGAGCCCACGGCGCCGGTCCCGGAGACGACCGAAGGGGCGGGAGCTCGACTCGCAGGCGCTGGCGGAGGTGCAGGGTCTGCTCGGACGCCGTTCGCGCGCACGGGATCTGCTGATCGAGCACCTGCACCTGATCCAGGATCGCTACCACCACCTATCGGCCGCGCACCTGGCGGCACTGGCCCACGAAATGGGGCTGCCCCAGGCCGAGGTATATGAAGTCGCCTCGTTCTATCACCACTTCGATCTGGTGAAGGAGGGCGAAGCCGCGCCCGCCGCGATCACCGTGCGCGTTTGCGACTCCGTCAGTTGCGCGATGGCCGGGGCTGAAACCTTGCTGGCGGCGTTGGGCGAGGCGGAGCTTCCGGACACGGTGCGGATCGTGTCGGTGCCCTGTGTCGGGCGTTGCAACGAGGCACCGGTGGCCGTGGTCGGACAGAACCCGCTGGCGCAGGCCGATCTGGAATCGGTCGCCGCAGCACTCGCACGCGGCGACCTGGAAGCCGCCGAGCCCGCCGCTGTGGATTACGCGCGCTACCATGCCGAGAATGGCTATCAGACCCTGCTCGAGTGCGTGCAGGGGCAACGCCCGGTCGAGGAGGTGATCCGCACGCTGCAGGACGCCAATCTGCGTGGCCTGGGTGGGGCGGGATTCCCCGCCGGGCGCAAGTGGAGCATCCTCCGGGAGCAACCCGCGCCGCGCCTGATGGCGGTCAATATCGACGAGGGTGAGCCCGGCACCTTCAAGGATCGGTATTACCTGGAGCGCGACCCGCACCGCTTCCTGGAGGGCATGCTGATCGCCGCCTGGGCAGTGGGCGTGGAGGCGATCTACATCTATTTGCGGGACGAGTACGCCGGCATCCGCACGATGCTGGAGCGGGAGATCGCGGCGCTGACCGCAGCGCCGCCGTGCCCGATTCCTCCGATCCATCTGCGTCGCGGCGCCGGCGCCTACATCTGCGGCGAAGAGTCCGCGATGATCGAGTCGATCGAAGGCAAGCGCGGCATGCCGCGCCTGCGGCCGCCGTATGTGGCCGAGGTCGGCCTGTTTGGCCGCCCGACGCTGGAGCACAACCTGGAAACCCTGTACTGGGTCCCGGATCTGCTGCAGCGCGGCGCCGAGTGGTTCACCTCTGAAGGTCGCCACGGCCGCTCCGGCCTGCGGACCTTCTCGCTCAGCGGCCGTGTGGCGAAGCCCGGCGTCTATCTGGCGCCCGCCGGGATCACGGTGCGGGAGCTGATCGACCAGTACGGCGGCGGCATGCTGGACGGGCACACGTTCTACGCCTATTTTCCGGGCGGAGCCTCGGGCGGCATCCTGCCCGCCAAACTCGGCGATATCCCGCTCGACTTCGACACCTTGAACGAATACGGCTGCTTCATCGGCTCGGCGGCGGTGATCGTTCTTTCCCGCCACGATCAGGTCCGGGCAGCGGCCGTGAACGCCATGCAATTCTTTTCCCATGAATCCTGCGGCCAATGCACCCCCTGCCGGGTCGGTACCGCGAAGGCGGTCAATCTGATGGCCAGTGACACCTGGGATCAGCCGCTCCTGCACGAACTCGGGCGCACGATGGCCGACGCCTCGATCTGCGGCCTCGGACAGGCGGCACCGAATCTTTTTGAATCCGTGATGCGGTATTTTCCGCAGGAGCTGAGCCATGCCAAGTAATCCGCAGCCAGTCCTGGAATCCATTGCCTTCGAGCTCGACGGACGCACGGTCGAGGCCCGGGACGGCGAGACCATCCTGCACGCCGCGCGCCGGCACGGGGTGGCGATCCCCACCCTGTGCTACAGCGACGGCCTGCGGCGAATGCGTGCAGGCCTGTCCCACCGGCGCGCTGATGCCCAAGGCCGGCCTGGCCCTGCAGGCGATCGACCGGCACGTTGACACCGTGTGCCCCTATTGCGGCGTGGGCTGCCTGTTGACCTACCACGTGAAGGACGAGCGCATCGTCTATACCGACGGGCGTGACGGCCCGGCCAACCAGGGCCGTCTGTGCGTGAAGGGACGCTACGGGTTCGACTACGCACATCATCCCCAGCGCCTGACCCGGCCCCTGATCCGCCGCGAAGGCGTTGCCAAGCCGGTGAACCCGGATCTGGACCCCGCCGACTTCCTGATGCACTTTCGCGAGGCCAGTTGGGACGAGGCGCTGCAGGTGGCCGCCAACGGCCTGACCCGGATCCGCGATCAGCACGGGCCCGATGCGCTGGCCGGATTCGGTTCGGCCAAGGGCAGCAACGAAGAGGCTTACCTGTTCCAGAAGCTGGTGCGCACCGGGTTTCGGACGAACAACGTCGATCACTGCACCCGGCTCTGTCACGCCTCCTCGGTGGCGGCGATGCTCGAGGGCTTCGGCTCGGGCGCCGTGTCGAACCCGGTTTCGGACGTCGCGCTCGCCGAGGTCTTCATCGTGATCGGAGCCACCCCGACCGACAATCATCCGGTTGCGGCCACTTTCATGAAGAACGCGATCGAGCGGGGCGCCAGCCTGATTTTGATCGATCCGCGCCGGACCGACATGGCCCGCCACGCCAGATATCATCTCCAGTTCAAGGCGGACACGGACGTGGCGCTGCTCAACGCGATGATGCACGCCATCGTCGACGAGGGGCTGACCGACGAAGCCTTCATTTGCGAGCGCACCGAGGGCTTCGATGAGCTGAAGGCGCATCTGCAGGCCTTCAGTCCCGAGGCCATGGCCCCAATCTGCGGGATCGAGGCCGCGCGCATCCGCGAGGTCGCCCGCCTGTATGCCACCAGCACGGGTTCGATGATCTTCTGGGGCATGGGAATTTCGCAGCATGTGCACGGCACCGACAACGCGCGCTGCCTGATCGCACTCGCCCTGATGACCGGCCAGATCGGCCGCCCCGGCTGCGGCCTGCACCCGCTGCGCGGACAGAACAACGTGCAGGGAGCCTCGGATGTCGGGCTGATCCCGATGATGTATCCCGACTATCAGCGGGTCGACGATCCCGGGGTGAAGGCGGGCTTCGAGGCCTTGTGGAACACCCCACTGGACGAAAGCCCCGGCCTGACCGTGGTGGAGATCATGCATGCCATCCACGAAGACCGGCTCCACGGCATGTACATCATGGGCGAGAATCCGGCGATGTCGGACCCGAACCTGACCCATGCGCGGCAGGCCCTGCGCAAGCTCGAGCATCTGGTGGTGCAGGATATCTTTTTGACCGAGACGGCGATGTACGCCGATGTCGTCCTGCCCGCCTCGACGTTCCAGGAGAAGGGCGGGACCTTCACCAACACGGACCGACGCGTGCAGTTGGGGCGGCCGGCCCTGAGCCCGCCGGGCGACGCGCGTCAGGACCTCGATATCATCCAGGATCTGGCGCGGCAGATGGGGCTGGACTGGAACCACGCCGGCCCGAGCGCGGTTTTTGATGAAATGCGCGCGGCCATGCCCAGCATTCGCGGCATCACCTGGGAGCGGCTGGAGACGCAGGACTCGGTGACCTATCCCTGTCTGGCCGAGGGCGACCCGGGCCAAGCGGTGCTGTTCCAGACCGATTTCCCCACCGCCAACGGCAAGGCCCGCTTCGTCAAGGCCGGGCTGGTCCGCGCCGATGAAGTACCGGATTCGGAATACCCCTTCGTGTTGATCACCGGGCGCCAGTTGGAACACTGGCATACCGGCGCGATGACCCGTCGCGCCAGCGTGCTCGACGCGCTGGAGCCGGAGGCCGTCGCGAGCCTGCATCCAGACGATCTGGAGCGGCTGGGTCTGGATCCGGAGGGGCAGATCCTGCTCCAGACGCGACGCGGCCAGGTGCAGGCGTGGAT
>PWGH01000232.1 GCA_003555285.1 Thioalkalivibrio sp. | reverse complement strand
TCTCGAAACCAGTAGGTTTCCTTGGTGGCCATCGAGGCAATGACCACCAAGGAAACCTACTGGTTTCGAGACGTCTTCCCCTTCGAAATGCTGAAGAATCTGATCTTTCCAGAACTGATCAAGAAGGGTGCGCCTGCGGTGAAAATCTGGTCGGCGGCCTGCTCCAGCGGCCAGGAGGCCTATTCGATCAGCATAACGGTGAGCGAGTTTCAGCAGGCTCACCCCGGCACCCTGAAGAACGTGCATACCATCGGCACCGACATCTCCAACGCCATCGTCGAGAGCGCCCGTTCCGGAAGCTATGACAGCCTTTCGATGGGCCGTGGGCTGTCCATGGAGCGGCGTAATCGCTTCTTTACGCAAGTGGGGACCTCCTGGGTCCTGCGTCCGGAGATCATGGCCCGCGCGAGCTTTCGGGAGTTCAATCTCCTGGACAGCTACACCATTCTGGGTCGTTTCGATGTCGTTTTCTGTCGTAATGTGCTGATTTATTTTTCGCCAGAAATGAAAAGGGACATTCTCGCGCGTATCGCCCAGACCCTGAATCCCGGGGGCTACCTGTTTCTGGGTGCTTCGGAATCGATCGCGAGCCATTCGAACGCCTTCGAGATGGTGCGCGGGAATTCCGGCGTGGTCTATCGCAAGCGTTGAAGTGGTTTTTTTTGGGGCCGCAGCCGCGGGGCTCGGTGGCGCCATAGCGGAGCAGGGCAGCGCACCCACCGTTTTGGCCGTCGGGCCCTGCCCAGCGATCGGGTGGGTGTTGGCTTGGACTGCGGGCTGACCGAACAGCGCGCCCGATGAGTGTCAAAATTTTGGTGTTTCCCCTCAGCACCTGACCCCTGTGGGTGGCGGAAACTTGCCGCTCCCGGCTGTGGAAACGCCGCGCTCTATTATCAACTCCCTGATTGCATAGGCCATTCCTTAATGGCACGGGCTTTGCTTTGCCCTTGGCAGACTGGATCTTCGAGGGGCAATGGGATGTCGATCTCTTTCGACAAGGCGTTGGGAATTCACGCGGAGGCGCTACAGGTGCGTTCGCAGCGTCTGGAGGTGTTGGCCTCCAATCTGGCAAATGCGGACACCCCCAATTACAAGGCACGGGACATCGACTTTCGGGCCGCACTCGGTGCGGCCGAGCAGGGCGGGGCGCTGAAACTGCTGCGTACCCAGAACGGGCATCTGCCGGTGAACGGGTCCGGCGGGGCACTGCAGACCCAGTATCGAGTGCCCACGCAGCCGTCGCTCGACGGCAATACCGTGGATCCGCAACTGGAGCACGCGGCCTTTTCCCAGAATGCGGTGCAATACCAGGCGAGCCTGGATTTTCTCAATGCCCGGTTCCGGGGTCTGCGCACGGCGCTGAAGGGGGAGTAAACGATGAGTAATCTGTTCAAGCTCTTTGACGTCTCCGGCTCCGCGCTCAGCGCGCAGTCGGTGCGGCTGAATGCCGTCGCCAGCAACATGGCCAATGCGCAGACGGTCAGCGGCACGGCGGAGGGTGCCTATCGGGCGCAGCATCCGATCTTTGCCTCGGTACTCGAGGGCGTCGGCGCCAATGCCAACACGCATTCGGTACAGGTGTCAGGGATTCTGGAGAGCACGGCGCCGCCGGTTGCCGAATATGCCCCCCATCACCCCTTGGCCGATCCGGACGGCTACATCTACAAGCCGAATGTGAATGTGGTGGAGGAGATGGCCAATATGATCTCCGCGTCGCGTTCCTATGAGAACAACGTGGAAGTGATGAACACCACCAAGCAGCTATTGCTGCGCACCCTGCAGTTGGGTCAGCAATAAGCCGGGATGGGAGAACGCATGAACACTGTCGATACCGACCTGCTGGCGCGCATTGGTTTGGGGGGCACCGACCCCTCGGCGAAAAAGGCGAGCGATCAGCTCGGCCAGAGTGAATTCCTGAAGCTGATGACCACGCAGCTCGAGAACCAGGATCCCTTCGATCCGATGGAAAGCGGGGCCTTTCTCGGCCAGTTGGCGCAGTTTGCGACCGTGTCCGGGATCGGGGATCTGCAAACCGCCTTTGGCGGTCTGGCGCAATCGCTGCAATCGGGTCAGGCGCTGCAGGCGGCGGCGCTGGTGGATCGTCAGGTGATGGTGCCGGCGGACATGGCGCTGATGGATCCGGAGCAGGGTCAGTGGGGGGCCGTCGAGGTGCCGGCTTCGATGAGCGAGGTCGAGGTCGGGGTGTACGACCAGTCCGGCGTGCTGGTGCAAAAACTCTCGCTGGGGCCGCGCGGGTCGGGCTTGAACGAGTTTCGCTGGGACGGTCGGACCGATGCCGGTGCGGTGGCCCCGCCCGGGATCTATGAATTCCGCGCGCAAGGTCAAGGTGTGGGTCGCACGGAGGCGCTGGACGTGTTCCTGGCCGCGCGGGTCGAGAGTGTGTCCCTGGGCAACCGGGACGGGTCGCTGACGCTGCAGGTGGAAGGGCTCGGTGAAATCGATTTTTCCAAGGTGCGGCGGATCGGATGACCGGTTGCGTGCGCAATTCCCTGCCGACGGGCAGTTAAAGGAGACAGATCATGCCATTTCGTACTGCCTTGAGCGGATTGAACGCGGCGTCTGCGGACCTGCGGGTGACCGGCAACAACATTGCGAACGCCAGTACCACCGGCTTCAAGGGCTCGCGGGCCGAGTTCTCCGATGTCTTCGCACAATCCCAGGGCGGGATCAGCCAGACGGCGATCGGCACCGGCACCCGGCTGGCGTCGGTGACCCAGGAATTCAGCCAGGGCAACATCGACTTCACCGACAACAACCTGGACCTGGCATTGAACGGTCAGGGGTTTTTCATTCTCAATGACGGGGGTACGAACATCTACAGCCGCGCGGGCGCCTTCCAGGCGGATCGCGAGGGGTTTGTGGTCAACCCACAGGGCCAGCGCCTGCAGGTCTATCCCGTACAGGCCGGCGGTCTGTTCGACACCGCGGACTTGGAGGATTTGCAGCTGTCGACCGCCGAGCGGGAGCCGCAGGCAACCAGCGAGATCAAGGCGCAATTGAATCTGAGTGCCGAGGCCGCGATCTTCGATGACGGCGACCCTGGCTTCAGTCCCACGGACCCCACGACCTTCAACAACTCGACCTCGCTGACCGTCTTCGATTCCTTGGGGCGGGCGCAAACGGCGACCCTGTATTTCCGTCGAATCGATGCTGATGGGGATGCAGAACCGCCCGCTGCCGGCAGCTGGGAGGTCCACGCAACGGTGCAGGGTTCGGAGGAGGCGGACGGCGTCCTGATGGGGCAGCTGAATTTCACCACTTCCGGAATCGGTAATTTTGAACCAAACGACCCTGCCCCCACCTTTACACTCGACGGTGACGCCGACGATCTTGAGCTAGAACTCGGCCTGGATAATGTCACCCAATTCGGCGGCTCGTTCAGTGTCGGCCGCCTGACGCAGGACGGTTTTGCCGCCGGCCGGCTCAGCAGTATCGAGATCGACCCCAGTGGCGTGGTCTTCGCCCAGTTCACCAATGGGCAGAGCCGGGCATTGGGCAAAATCGCGCTGGCGAACTTTCCCAATCCGCAAGGCCTGCAGCCGCTCGGCAACAACGCCTGGGGGGCCTCCTTCGCGGCCGGCGAGAGAAACCTGGGCGAGGCCGATACCGGCGCCTTTGGCTTGGTGCAATCGGGCGGCCTGGAGACGTCCAACGTCGATATCGCCCAACAGCTGGTGAACCTGATCACCGCGCAGCGGAACTTTCAGGCCAATGCCCAGGTGATCTCGACCGCCGACACCATCGCCCAGACCATCATCAACATTCGGTAATCGGGGTACGCACTCATGGATCGCATGCTCTTTGTCGCAATGTCCGGGGCCAAGGAAACGGCGCTGGCGCAGGCGCGCAATACGCAGAACCTGGCCAACGCCAACACCACCGGTTTCAAGGCCTCGCTCGACGCCTTTGCCAGTCGGCCGGTCAGCGGTCCGGGCTACAACACGCGCACCTATGCGGTGACCGAGGATCAGCGGGTGGATTTCAGCCCGGGTCCGTTGCAGGCGACCGGGCGCGATCTCGATGTCGCATTGCAGGGCGAGGGCTGGATCGCGGTGCAGGCGCCGGACGGCACCGAGGCCTATACCCGAGCCGGCGACCTGCGGGTCGATGCGCTCGGGCAGCTAACCACCGGCACGGGGCTTGCCGTCCTCGGTGAAGGCGGCCCGATCGCGGTGCCGCCGGCCCAGAGCCTGGAAATCGGCACCGACGGGTCGATCAGCATCCGGCCGCTGGGTCAGGACGCGAATGCGCTCGCGATCGTCGATCGGATCAAGCTGGTCAATCCGGACCCTGCGGACCTGGTTCGCGGGGAGGACGGGCTGATCCGCCATTTTCAGTCCGAGGAACAGCCGGCCGATGCGCAGGTGACCCTGGTTTCCGGGATGCTCGAGGCCAGCAATGTGAACACCGTGGAGGCCATGGTGAAGATGATCGACCTGGCCCGGCACTTCGAGATGCAGGTAAAGATGATGAAGACCGCCGAGGACACCGACGCCGCGTCGGCCAGCTTGTTGCGCCTGTCGTAAAGCCCGTTTTCGCACGTTCGTTGCCAAGAGCAGTGACATCGTTTCAATGAGGGGAATCCCATGAACAAGGCCTTGTGGATCGCAAAGACCGGACTCGATGCGCAGCAGATGCGCATGTCGGTGGTCTCCAACAACCTGGCCAACGTGAACACCACCGGTTTCAAGAAGGGCCGCGCGGTATTCCAGGATCTGATCTACCAGACGGTGCGGCAGGCCGGCGCGCAGTCGGCGCAGGACACCGAACTGCCCTCGGGGCTGATGCTCGGCACCGGCGTACGTACCGTGGCCACCGAGAAGATGTTCACCCAGGGCAACCTGACCCAGACCGGAAACGCGCTGGACGTGGCCATCGAGGGCCGCGGATTCATTCAAATCCAGCTCCCCGACGGCAATTCGGGTTACACCCGGGACGGCAGTTTCCAGGTGAACAGCGAGGGCCAAATGGTGACCTCGGGTGGGTACACCGTGCAGCCCGCGATCGTGATTCCGGAGGGCGCGTTGAGTGTGGCGATCGGTGAGGACGGCACCGTAAGCGCCCAGCTGCCCGGAAATCCGAACCCGACCGAGGTCGGCGCGTTGCAGGTGGCGGACTTCATCAACCCCGCCGGCCTGCAGCCGATCGGGCAGAACCTGTTCACCGAGACGGCCGCCAGCGGGGCGCCGCAGGTGGGCAATCCGGGGCTGAACGGCCGGGGCAGCCTGCTCCAGGGCTTTCTGGAGGGATCCAACGTGAATACGGTCGAGGAACTGGTGAACATGATCGAGACGCAGCGGGCCTACGAGATGAACTCCAAGGCGATTTCCACCGCGGATCAGATGCTGCAGTACGTGAACAACAACCTCGGCCGCTAGGGCCCCGGTAAGGATGGAATTCGGATGGAAACGCGCCGCTTGAGTCCTGGATCACCCGCTGACGGCACATACCCCGCCGGGCGCCGCCCAGCGGTCGAGCCCCGGATGATCGCGTCCCGGGTGTTCCAGCCCGGTTTGATCAAGGCCGGCATGATCAAGCGCGGCGGGATCGAGCCGCGGAGAGCCGAGCATTGCACCTATCGGCTTCGCGCTTATGGAACGCTGGTCGCCTTGCTGATCCCGATTCTGCTCGCGGGCTGTGCCGCACCCCTCGGGGTGAAGCCGGGCGATGACCCGGACTACGCCGCGGTAGTGCCTCCCCAGCCGCTGCCGCCCGAGCACAATAACGGTGCGATCTTTCAGGTGCAGCAGGGTGGCGGCCTGTTCGACGACAACAAGGCGCGCCGCGTCGGCGACATCCTGAACGTACGGCTGGTGGAACGCACCCAGGCGCGCAAATCGGCGAATACCAGTACCAATAAGGACAGCAGCGTCAGCATGGCGGGCCCGACGCTGTTCGGGCGCGAGGTGACTCGGGGCGGTGTGCCGATCCTGAACAATAGCGTGGAGGGCTCGCGCAGCTTCGGCGGCCAGGGCGACAGTGCGCAAAGCAATCAACTCGACGGCAACATCACCGTGACGGTCGCGGAAGTCTTGCCGAACGGCAATCTGGTGGTCCAGGGCGAGAAATGGATCCGGATCAACCAGGGCCAGGAATTCATCCGCGTGCGCGGTGTGGTCCGGCCGGTGGATATTCGGGCCGACAACACGGTGCTGTCCACGCAAATCGCCAATGCCCAAGTGGCCTATGGCGGCCGGGGCACACTCGCCGACAGCAACCAACCCGGTTGGTTGACCCGGGCCTTCAACAGCCCGTTGTGGCCCTTCTGAGGACATCCCGATCATGAATCCCGAATGCGTTGCACAGTCTCCCGGTGCCGGATCTGCCCATGCCGGATCCCCCGGCATCGGATCCCCCGGCATCGGATCCCCTGGTGTTGAATCCCCCCGTATTGGATCCAGCGGTGCAGGATACGCCGGACGGCTGGCCTTCGGTCTGGTCCTGGCGCTGCTGCTGTTGCCGCTCTGGAGCGCGCCGTCCTACGGCTACGAGCGGGTGAAGGACCTCGCCTCGGTGGCCGGCGTGCGCAACAACCAGTTGGTCGGCTACGGCCTGGTGGTGGGCCTGGACGGCACCGGCGACCAGACCACGCAGGCCCCGTTCACGGTGCAGAGCCTGAAGAACATGCTCGGGCGCCTCGGCGTGACCATTCCGCCGGATGTGACGCCGCAGTTGCGCAACGTCGCGGCCGTGATGATCCACACCGATCTGCCGCCCTTCGCCAAGCCCGGCCAGACCATCGACATCACCGTCTCCTCGATCGGCAATTCCACCAGTCTGCGCGGCGGCAGCTTATTGATGTCCCCGCTGAAGGGCGCGGACGGGCAGACCTATGCGATCGCCCAGGGCAACCTGGTGGTCGGCGGCTTCGGCGCCGGTGGGCGCGACGGTTCGCGGATCAGCGTGAACGTGCCCAGCGTCGGGCGCATCCCGAACGGGGCGACGGTGGAACGCGAGGTGCCGAGCAGCTTCGGGCTCGGCAACAACGTGCGCCTGCAGTTGCACCGCTACGATTTCACCACCGCGAATCGCCTGACCGATGCGATCAACGAGGTGATGGGCCCAAGCACCGCACAGGCGGTGGACGGCACCACGGTCGAGGTGCGGGCGCCGATGGATTCGGGGCAGCGCGTGGCCTTCGTCTCCGTGCTCGAGAACATTCAGGTGCAGCCCGGTCAACCGCCCGCCCAGGTGATCGTGAACTCGCGCACCGGCACGGTGGTGATCGGCAGCAATGTGAAGGTGATGCCGGCGGCAGTGACCCACGGCAGCCTGACCGTGACCATTGCCGAGGCCTTTGAAGTCTCCCAGCCCGGGATGCTGGCGCTGGGTGAGACGGTGGTCACGCCGCGCAGCGAGGTCGAGGTCGTCGAGGAGGCCAATCCGATGTTCCTGTTCGGGCCGGGCGTCAGCCTGGACGAGATCGTGCGGGCGGTGAATCGGGTGGGCGCGGCGCCGGGTGATCTGGTGGCGATCCTCGAGGCACTGCGCGAGGCCGGGGCCCTGCGCGCCCAGCTGATCGTGATCTAGGGGCTCCATGGCATGAACACCAGCGCCTCGGCCAGCTACACCTACACGGACTTCCAGGGTTTCTCCGACCTGCGCCGGATGGCGCGGGACGAGGCCCCGGAAGCCGCCGATGCGGCGGCGCGTCAGTTCGAGGCCCTGTTCATCCAGATGATGCTCAAGAGCATGCGCGAGGCGATGCCGGTCGACGAGGCGGCCGGCGGCGATCAGGTGAAGTTCTACCAGGAGATGTTCGATCAGCAGATCGCGTTGGAGATGGCGCAGGGCGAGGGCATCGGCCTGCGCGAGTCCTTGCTGCGGGAGCTGGGCGCCCCTGGTGTCGACGGTCCCGCTGTCGATGGATCGGGCGTTGGGGGTTTTGCGATGCCCCAGCGCCAGCCGCTGTCGTCGATGCACGGCCTCGATGCCGGGCTGCGGTGGCGGCCGGAGGCCCGAGCTGCAGTGGCCCGGGCTGCAGAGCTTCGATCTGCGATCGAACCGGGTGCGGAGCGCGCCCGGGGTGCGCCGGCCACGGTTGGCGCGGGACGCGCGCCGGGTGCCGCCGCGCCAGGAGAGCGGTGGCAGCCGGCCTCGCCCCAGGCCTTTGTGCAGGAACTCTGGCCGCATGCACAACGCGCAGCGGGCCGGCTGGGCATCGCGCCGGAGGTGCTGCTCGCGCAATCGGCGCTGGAAACCGGCTGGGGGCGTCATGTGATCGCCGCTGGCAACGGCGCGAGCAGCCACAATCTGTTCGGCATCAAGGCCGACGGGCGCTGGGACGGGCCGCGCGTGCAGGTGAACACCCTGGAATACGTGGACGGCATCCCGGAACAACAACGCGCGGCCTTTCGGGCTTACGACGATCCGGCGCAGAGCTTTGCCGATTACGTGGATTTTTTGCACCAGAACCCACGCTACCGCGAGGCGCTGGCGCAGGCCCCGGATGCCGAGGGCTATCTGCGCGGCCTGCAGGCGGCCGGGTACGCCACGGATCCGGCCTATGCCGACAAGATTCTGGCGATTCTGAATGGCGGCACGCTCGGCGACACGCTCAGCAGCATCGCCGACGACACCCGGGACGGGGTGGCCGGATTCAAGTCCGCCGCTGCGGCGCCGACAACCTGATGGTGAGGACCAAAGCCATGCCGATCGTCATTGTCATCTGCTGTACGGTCCCGGGGCCGGGTCATGAGTAGCCTCAGCATCGGCACCTCCGCGCTGCAGGCGTTTCAACGCGCGCTCAGCACCACCAGCCATAATATTTCCAACGTAGGTACCGAGGGCTATAGCCGCCAGCGCCTGGAACTGAGCGCCATGACGCCGCAGTTTTCGGGCGGCAGCTACCTCGGTTCCGGGGTGCAGGTAAGCGGCATCACGCGCATCGCCGATCAGTTCATCGAGACCCAGCTGCGCAGCGCCACGTCGAACAGCAGTCAGCAATCGGTGTATTACGATTTCGCCCGGCGGGTGGACAACCTGCTGGCGGATACCGACGCGGGTCTGAGCTCCGGGTTGCAGCGCTTCTTCTCGGCGGTGCAGGACGTGTCCAACGACCCCACCTCCAATGCCGCCCGGCAGGTGCTGCTTTCGGAGGCCGAATCCCTGGTCAACCAGTTTGCCGCGATCGATCAGCGCCTGACCGAACAACGGGGGGTGGTCAACGGCCAGATCGAAACCACGGTCGAGGAAATCAACAGCATGGCCGACGCCCTGGCGCGGTTGAACACCGATATCGTCATTGCGACCGGGCGCGGCGGCGGGCAGGCACCGAGCGACCTGCTCGATCAGCGGGACACGCTGCTTCGGCAACTCGCCGAGCGGGTGACGGTGACCACGACCGAGCAGGAAAACGGCGCCCTGAACATCTTCATCGGCAACGGCCAGAACCTCGTGCTGGGCGAGCGCGCCTCGACGCTCACCGCCGAGGCCCTGGGCGCGGATGCGGAGCAGTTGAATATCGGCTTCTCGGCGCCGGGTATGACGGCGGCGACCGACGTCACCCGCTTCATGACCGGAGGCAGTCTGGGGGCGCTGCTCGACGTGCGCGCCTCGGTGCTGGACGTGGCGCAGAACGCGCTGGGCCGCACCGCGATCGGCCTGGCCGACGCGTTCAATAGCCAGCACCGGCTGGGGCAGGACCTGAACGGGCGTCTGGGCCAGGACTTCTTCACCGTGCCGACGGCGCTGGTGCTGGCGGCCCGCGGGAACGAGGGGACAAATCTTCCGGGCGTGGAAATCGTCGAC
>PWGH01000076.1 GCA_003555285.1 Thioalkalivibrio sp. | reverse complement strand
CCGCGATTTCCGCGATCCGGCAGGGGTGCCCGAAGCTGTGCACCGGAAGGCAGGCCGCCAGCCGGCGCCCGGTCGTCCGGTTGTAGCAGCCGTCCTCGCGCCGCTCGGCGTGGCGTTCGAGAAACGCGCGCAACGCCGCCGGGCTCAGGCCCAGCGTGTCCCGGTCCACGTCCACGAACACAGGCCACGCGCCACCGTAGCGCACGGCATTGCAGGTGGCGATGAAGGTCAGCGGCTGGGTGATCACCTCCTCCTCCGACGCGACGCCGGCAAGCTGCAGCGCCATGTGCAGCGCTGCCGTGCCATTCACGGTCGCCACCGCGAACCGCGCACCGGTGAAGGCTGCCACTTGCGCCTCGAACGCGTCGACCATCGGGCCCACCGAGGACACGAAGGTCGAATCGACACACTCCACCAGGAACCGGCGTTCGTCGCCTGCAAACACCGGCCGGTGCAGCGGCACCGGGCCGTCCCCGTAGATCGCCCGAATTTCGGCCATCAGTGCGTCGAGTTCGCGCATCCCGTTCCTCTTCCGGTCGGTCTGGCGGCAGCGGCGTGCGCCTGCGGCCGCGATTGGCCCCGGACACGCCGCGACGGCGCACCCGGAGTCGCGGCCCGGAAGCCGCTCCTGCCACCCCTGCCCGCGCCTCAGGCCCCGGTGGTCCAGGGACCACGCCCACAATCCCGCGTATTCTTACACCGCCCGCGCCGTCTTGCGCAGTGCCTGCGCGGGCGCGGCATAGCCGTGCGCCACCGGCGCCGTGTCGGCCCGACGGCCTGACCCGAGGACCCGGTTCCCGTACCCATGCCAACCCGCGTCACTGCACTCCGATGCCCGGGTGGCCGGCATTTCCGGAAAGAGTGGCCGGCTTCGCGTGGAATCCACCGACCGCTTCACGCGGAATGGGTGGCCAACTTCCGCGGAATACGCATGGGTCGTCGATCAGGGTGCCAACAACTCGAAGGCATCGCTTCGCGCGGCCTTTTTGTCGAAGGTCACAATGCCGTCACAACCGTTCCGCAGCGCACTTTTCGCAATCAGGAGATCAGGCAAATCCGGCGGGTCGTTCCCAGCCGTCTGCAGCATCGCCTGCACAGCTTCGCGCTGTTCGAATTCGAGAACGGGCAATAACAACAAATCGCTGAATACCTCAATCAGCTCGTTGCGCCCTACCTGGTAGGCGGACGCCAGTACCCAGATGCTCTCCAGCACGACGAGGAGGGGCACAAAATAGGTCGAGCGTTGCCGCTCAGCGCCCGAGAAAAGCTGCCGCACCTGCTGCCCTTGTGCCGGATCATCATTCACCAGAAAGCGCACCAAAATGTTGGTGTCGATCGCTTTCATGTCGCGCTTTTTTTCATCCGCTGATGAATCGCAGCGTCCATCTCCGCCGGGGTCAGCGCCGGCTGTCCCGGCTTTCTGAGCCGCCCGAAGACCTCATCGACCCGACGCGTCACCGGCCTGAGGAGGACATCGCCAGCCTCGGTCAGACTGAAGTTGATCTTGTCACCTGCGTGCAGCAGCAGTTGCTCCCGGATTTCCTTGGGGATGGTGATCTGCCCTTTGCTGGTGAGAGTGGCTGTAGTCATTCCAATGGCCTTACTCATTCGGTGTTCCTTACCTCAGCGTAAGGAACTCGCGTTTAGGCGTCAACGATTGGCGCTGTAATGGATGCCATTCGAGGTCAGTGGACATCTCCCGAGGCGATTCAGCGGCGCATGGAAGGCCAAGTCGGGTGCGCCCCCGTAGGCGAGCCTCGCTCACGACCGCGCCGAAGGCGCGACAACCGCAAGGGCCTCCCCAACGCCGATTCGCGTGCGAGGCACGCTCCTACAAAACCACCCCAGCCCCCCTGTAGGCGCTTGCCTGCAAGCGAACGCCCGCGCAGCGGGCGCCCCCAACGCCCGGCCTCAGACCCACCCCCATTCGCGCACAAGGCACGCTCCAGCATTGCCTTGGTGGACAGTCCGGGTGCACGACCGCACCACCTGCCGTACAATTTTGCGGAACCAGCCGTACCCGAGGAAGCCCCACATGGAAGACAAAAGCACCAAACTGACTGTGCGCCTGCCCAAGCAAGACGTGGAGTTCGCCAAGGCGTATGCCAGGGCCCATGGCCTCACGGTCACCGAGGTGATCGATCGCTACCTCCGTCGGATGCGTTCGCGGGAACCGCAGGCCCTTTCGCCAGAGGTCGAGTTCCTGACGGCCCTGGTGCCAGCGGATGTTGATGCCAAGGCGGAATATCGACGGCACCTGGAATCCAAGCATCGATGATTCTGCTGGATACCAACATCGTTCTGGATGTTATCCAGAAGCGGCAACCCCATTACCAGGCCTCAGCGACCGTTCTGGATCGAATCGTCCGCCGGCAGATCGCTGCAGCCTTACCCGCCCATGCGATGACGACCATCCACTTCATCGTGAGCCGCTATCAGGATCAGGCGACGGCCTCCAAGGTCATTGGATGGCTGCTGGACTGGTTTAACGTCGCGACCGTTGGCAAGGCCGAGCTGATGCGGGCTCACACGCTCGGCTGGCCCGATTTCGAAGACGCGGTTGTAGCGGCCGCTGCCGAGTCAGCCGGCTGTGATGTCGTCGTCACCCGAAACGTGCGCGACTTCCGGGACTCCCCAGTACCGGCCATCACCCCGGAGGAGTATTTGTCTGACCTGCCCGGATAGCGACATCGAATACCCAGTTGACCCTGCGCCGCCTCCTGTAGGCGAACCCGCTCGCGACCCTCCCCGGAGCAGCGAGCCCCGCTCGCGAACGCCGCCTGCGCGACATCGACCGGCGTGTCCCCAGCACCCCGATGCGCGCGGGATCCACCCCCAGCGCCTGCGCCGCCTGTGCGTAACCCTGCGCCGTGCGACAACTGCTAGACTCAGGCGCATGAAGGCAGACAGCGAAATGGCGCGCATCCGAAGCGTGTTGCAGCACCACGCCGAGTTCGAGCTCATCATCCTGTTCGGGTCGCTCGCACGCGATGCCGCCCAGCCGCACAGCGACATCGATCTGGCGGTCAGTACCGGCTCGCCGCTTCCCGCCGAAGCCCGGATTGCACTCATCGAGCAATTGGCCTCCGCCACGGGCCGCCCCGTGGACCTGGTGGATCTCACGCAAGCCGGTGAGCCCCTGCTCGGGCAGATTCTCACTACCGGCATTCGGCTCAAGGGCAGCGACGAAGTCCACGCCCGTTGGCTCACCCGCCACCTGCTCGACCAAGCCGACTTCGTCCCCTACCGCGACCGTATCCTCGCCGAACGGAGGCGGACATGGATCGACGCGTAATCGAACAGAAGCTCGAGACCCTGCGCTACTGCGTAAACCGCGTCGCAGACCGCTGCCCCGAGCACGCCGGCGCCCTCGCCCGGGACCCGGATAGCCAGGACATCATCGCCCTGAACCTGTCCCGCGCTGTCCAACAATGCGTCGACATCGGTGCTCACTTGATCACCGCACTCGACCTGCCACCACCCGGCACCATGGGCGAAACCTTCGACCGCCTCGCCGAAGGCAAAGTGGTCGATGGCGCCCTCGCGGATCGGCTGAAAAAGGCCGTCGGCTTTCGCAACATCGCCGTGCACAACTATGAGCGCATCAACTGGGACATCGTCCACGCCGTATGCTCGCGCCACCTCGACGACTTCCGCACCTTCGCCCGCGAGGTGGCCGCGAAGCTCTGAACGACGCGCAACACCCACGCCCATCGCGCACCTTGCAGACGAGCCCTGACCCCGAACGTCTGAGGCGCGCCGAACGCCCGGGCCTAAACCAATGCCCATTCGCGTGCGAGGCACGCTCCTACAAGACCACCCGCTCCGTCTTGCGCAGGTGGCCGGCCGACGGCACCCAGTACGCCGGCGTCCGCACCCGCTCGCTGCCGGTCTTGAATCCCGTCGGCGCCGGAGTCGGTTCCAGTCCCGCGCGCTCGAAGTGGCGCACCGCACGCCGCCTATGCGAGGCCGACGTCACCCGGAAGAAGCGCTCGCCGTCCGCGAGCACGTCCCGCACCGCGTAGGCCTCCTGCACAGTGTCGACCGGGGTGTCCAGCACCACGATGTGCGCGGGACGCACGCCGAGTGCCTGCGCCGCCTGCGCATAGCCCAGCGCCACCGGCAGACGGCTGGCATCCCGGCTCGCGACACTCACCAGCAGTCGTGCGTCCGGCAGCACCTCGAGGAGGCGGTCAGAGACGAACGTGATCCGCAAATTCGGTCATCCACCTTGGGGGCCTTTCGAAACGGACCTTGGACCGGCATGCGTCTTTTGTACTAACATGGCGGCATTCGTACACCCGATGGAGTCCCGCCATGCCCGCTGCCAACACCACGCATCGCTCCGCCCGTCTTGGCCTGCGCGCAACCCCCGAGCAGGAGACAGTGCTGCGCCGTGCTGCCGAAGTGGCCCACAAGTCGCTGACGGACTTCATTCTCGACGCCGCCTATCAGGCTGCCGAACAGACCTTGCTCGATCAACGCTTGTTCATGGTTTCTGGCAGTCAGTACCAGGCCCTCCTGAAAATGCTCGATCGCCCCGAGACGGTAAACCCGGGGTTGGCGGATCTGTTTTCTCGCCAACCGGTGTGGCCCAGCAAATGAGGTTCTCGGCGCCGCAGGCGCTGGATGCATCCCACCGGCTGGAAAAATTTGACTGCGGCAAACCCGCGCTCACGGCCTGGCTGCTACAACATGCGCTGCAGGCCCAAGGCAGCGGTTCGGCGAGAACCTTCGTTGCCTGCGATTCGGATCGCGTCGCCGGGTACTACAGTCTGACGGTAGGACAGATTGACACGCTGGAAGCCCCCGAGCGGGTTCGGCGCGGAATGGGGCGGTACCCGATCCCACTGGTCATCCTGGCGAGACTGGCTGTTGACCTGGACTACCAGAAGCAGGGCCTGGGTTACAGCCTGCTTCAGGACGCCATCATGCGTACGGTCGCCGTCGCGGAACAGGCCGGAATCCGGGCGCTGCTGACGCACCCGATCGATGCTGAGGCCGATGCGTTTTATCGCCGTTTCGGCTTCGAGCCCACGCCCCTGCAAGATCGGCAACGGATTCTGTTGCTTAAAGACGCGCGCCGTTTCGTTCGAACGCAAAGTTGACCGCACCGCAGGCGCACCCAACGCCCGGGCCGCAACCCAACCCCCGTTCACCTGCGGCGCAGACCCCAACTCTCTACCGTCCCCGGTGATCGAGTTCCAGCGCCAGCAGTCCCAGGTTCTCGTGCACGGCCCGCTCGGTCTTGCGCAGGTTGCCGGCCGATGGCACCCAGTACCGAAGCCGGTCCGGGCCGTCGCCCCCCGTCAAGTAGTGCGTCGGCGAGGCAATGGGTGAAAGCCCCGCGCGCTCGAAGTGCCGCACCGAGCGCCGCCTGTGCGAGGCCGACGTGACCAGCACGAAGCGCGCCTCCGTGCCCAGGAATTCCCGCACCGCATACGCCTCCTGCGCGGTGTCCGTGAGCGTGTCCAGCACCACGATGCGCGCGGGATCCACCCCGAGTGCCTGCGCGGCCTGTGCGTAACCCTGCGCCACGGGCGCCGTGCCACCCGGCGACTTGACCCCGAGGACCCGATTCCCGTAACCATACCCAACCCGCGTCGCTTTGCTCCGATAGCCGGGTGGCCGGCATCCCCGGAACGAGTGGCCGGCTTCACGTGGAATCCACGGCCCGCTACACGCGGAATGGGTGGCCAGCTTCACGAAGCCAATCCCAACGCCCTCGCCGCTTTGCACGATTGCCCCGAATGCCTGCTCAAGGCAGTGCCTTCAGGCGTTGGTAAAGAAGCGCCTGTGGCGTACTGACTTGCAGCACCTCGATACAGCGCGCAAGGCGCTGCGGATCGTCGAGCAATCGCGCGCGTGCCTTTTTCAGCGATTGCAACACGGCCGCGCCGTATGCGTCTTCGGCCTTCCGCACGGCAGCGCTCCAGGTTTTCGGTGTCGGCTGCAGCATCGCCAGATCCAGGATGTCGCGACTCATCACACCGTCATCGGCCCAGCGATCCACGTTGGCGAGCAACTTGGTGGCCACAAGATCCACCTGCGTCAGCGTAGCGATGCCGACAATCTGATCCTCGGGGCCGGGCCTGTCGAAGGTAATGCGCGCCTCGAACACGATCTCGAACGGGATCGAACCGGTCTTCAGTGGCAACGCCGAGCGGATCCCATACTGATCCGCACGCACCTCTGGCAGCGCCGCGAGCGGGCCTCGCCCCAGTCCAAAGAACCGCGCCAAGGTGTCGCGGTCCTGCAGCACCCTGCGCAACGCGCGGTAGCGCGTGAGATCCGACACCACGAAGTCGACATCGACGGATTCGCGATACTCATCGCGCTGCAAGACAATCGCCGTGCCGCCACCAAAGTAACACTCGTGTTCGCGCAGCAAGACTGCATCCAGCGCCAGCAGCACTTCGTGAATACGCTGGTGATGCGGTCGGGCAAACACGATCAGGCAAACAGCGTGCGCAGGTTGTCGATCAAGGCTTTTTCCCGCGGCGTCAACGCGGCCACATTCAGATGCCGCTCATTCCGCGCATAGACACCGAACGCCTCGCGCGGCGTCAGCACCGTCTTCTCACCCATCTGCCAGGCAAGCGCCGCAAGCTGCGGATAATCGGCCAAGGCGATTGCCAGCGGGATGGAATCGGTCGGCACAGCCTCGGTTTCCGGCCGATCCAACCCGACACCAAAGCGCAGCCCCAATACCGCGAGCGCGTTGAACCAGGCCGCGATGGTGACCGTCAGCTCGCCGCGCTCCATGCGATACCAGGTGTCGCGAGACATCCCTGCCGCAGCGGCCGCATTCTGGACCGTCACGCCCAAAGCCTTGCGGCGCTGGCGCAACACCTGCGCCAGTTCACGGGCATGGCGCTGCAGCGTCTCTGTCGTCACATGCGGGATGCTGGCCGGCATATCGCCCCCAAAATGTTGCTCATTTCAGTCACCGTAGCTTTTTTGAATGAAATGAGCAACATTTTTTGCGGCGTTCCTCGGGGTTCGAAGCGGGGGCCCCAAACCGGGGTCTGACCCCTGCTCCTCATCCAACGCCGATTCGCGTGCGAGGCACGCTCCTACACGGCCTCCTCAGCCAGGGCCGTTTCAAAATCTCTTCCGCCATAGAAAACGCCGATGATCTCCACTCGGTCCTGGTCAACGGCGAAGGCCACCACAACCCGTTTCCGAAAATTGGTGATCCGCAAGCCGGGCCGTATATCGTCCCGCCGCATTCCGCGATGTGGAAACGTACGCAGACTCTCGCAGTACTCGATCATTCCGGAGACATAGCGCTGAGCCACAGCGGGTGTCGCCCGCGCGGCGATGAAGCGGTAAAGGGAAAGCAACTGGGCCTCGGCCTCCGGCGTGAAGACCACCGAGACCCGCATGTTCAGCCAGACTTCAGCTTGTGCTCGGCATCGAGCCGTGCCCGGACGTTCTCGCTTGCCACCGCCCGAGCCGGGTCCGCACGCAGCGCATCGTAGGCCGGAGCGACCTCTTCACGAAGCCAGCTTTCCACTGCCCGGTCGCGCTCCATCAGTGCGCGCAAACCCTCACGGAGCACTTCACTTTCGCTGGCATACGCGCCTGAGGCTACCTTGGCCTTGACCGCCTTGGCCAACTCTATCGGCAGGGTAATGCTGAGTTGCTGCGTGCTACGCATCGGAGTCCCGGATACGATGAGGTAGGATTAAATCCTACTCGGTTCCCCGGTCATCTGGCAACCGGCGGTGCCGGGCCGATGATCGAGCTCCAGCGCCCGCAGCCCCAGGTACTCGTACACCGCACGCTCCGTCTTGCGCAGCGCATCCGACGACGGCACCCAGTACCTCAGCCGGTCCGGGCCGTCGCGCCCCGTCAGGTAATGCGCGGGCGCTGCAATGGGTGAAAGCCCCACGCGCTCGAAGTGCCGCACCGCGCGCGGCATGTGCGAGGCCGACGTCACCAGCACGAAGCGCGCCTCCGTGCCCAGGAATTCGCGCACCGCGTACGCCTCCTGCGCGGTATCGGTGGGCATGTCCAGCACCACGATGCGCTCGGGATTCACGCCGAGTGCCTGCGCGGCCGCGGCATACCCCTGCGCCACCGGCGCCTCGTCGGCACGGCGGCTGCCGCCACTGACCACCAGCTTCGCCTCCGGGAGCCCCTCGAGCAGCCGCAGCCCCTCCATCAGGCGGTGCAGCGAACGGTCGTTGAGCCGCGTGCCCGCAGGCCAGTCCGCGGCCGGTTCCCAGCCCGCGCACCCCGCGACGAACCCGGCCCGGCGCGCGCCGCCGGCCGTGCGGGAGACGCGGGGAATTTTTCGAGGAAACCGGTGTGCCCCCGCGTGCGCACAATTTGTTCCGCGCGGTGCCTTTCCGAAAGCATCGGTGAAACACGGACTTGCGAAATCATGGATACCGCAGGTGGTCGCAGGTGAGGCCACCGGTGGTCTCAGACGTGGCTCTGTGTGGCTTCACGCGTGGCTCTGTATGGCCTCACACGTGGCTCTGTGTGGCTTCATGTCGTGTCGAACATCCCGGAGACGGCCTGATGATCGGGTCTGTCCGGAAGGAAAACCGGCATCCCGGTGGTTGCCTGCCGGTTTTGGCTCAGCGGCATGGCCATCGTCACGCGTCCGCGACCCCGTTTTTCGTCCCGATCCAACGAGCCTGGGTGTTCCTGCTCTTCGGCGAGGTGCGCCATGAATGAGCGGGTGACCCACCCGGAAATCCACAGGAAAACCCACGGGGATACCCGGAAAAATCCTCGTGCAGTACGTGTTGTATTGGGGTGCGACCCGGCCCTTCATGGCAGGGCAACGGGCGGGCCACGCAAGGTCATGGTGACTGGATGGAAAAAACAGGAAATCGGGAGTAACAGCGAAAAACGCTCGGGGGTAACAGCGAAAAACGGTCGGGGTTAACGCTCTCCAAAAATCGGGGGTAACGAGGGGAAGGCGCACAAGATCATGAACACGAATACCATCAACGAAAAAACGGCGTCCGAATATGAGCGGAAAGCCCGGCAGTTGCGTGCCCGGTACTCCCGCGAAACCGGCCTGGAACCCGAGCCCCACTGCCCGGCATTCCAGGCCTAGCGACGGCAACGCTACGCCACGCTCATGCCCGCCAGTCGTCGGCCGTACGACGACGCACTGCGTCACGATCAGGGAGAACATCACCCCGAGTGCATGGCCGAACCGATCCCCGGAGACCCTCCCGACCGAAAAGCGATTCGCGAAGAGCGTGGTCGTCGGGGTCCCGCGCTCAAGGCCAGGGGCATCCCGGAAGCGGTCGAGCGTGCCGTGCTGAACGTCCGGTGGAATGCCGCGAACGAACCCGGGGGCTCCGGCTACAGCCTCCACCGACGTCGAGGCGCAACGGCTCGAAGTGCAAGGCGAGGATGATCCTGTTCACCGGCAGGTGGCATACCCGCCGAAGGTGGCCGTCTCGAACCTCGTGAACCGTCTGAAGGGCGTAGCCGGCCGCCTGCTGTGCAAGGAACGGCCCGACCTGGAGCCGCGGTATGGGCAAGGCACGCTCTGGTCGCCGTCCGACTTGGCCGGGAGCGGTAGCGGTGCGCCCGTTGCGACCATCCGCCAGTACATCGAACAGCAGCGGAGCCCACACTGAAAACCCAAGACGGCTTCGCCGTCCGCGCGATCCTTCCCCGCCCTGAACGGCGGGGCTTGCCGCGCATCGGGTCAAGGTCTTCCCAGGGAAGTCCAGGGCATGACCGCGACGCCGCGTTGGTCGCGTTCCTCTTCCCCGGCGTACACCAACAGGGGCGAT
>PWGH01000147.1 GCA_003555285.1 Thioalkalivibrio sp. | reverse complement strand
GCGGCGCATCGAAGTGGCCAAGCGCATCGTCGACGAGGTGCTGGACACGCGTATTCCCCGGGGCGTGCCGGTGGCGCTGCGAGCCTTCGGCCACACCGCACCCCACAGCTGCGAGACCGAGCTGCTGGTACGGCCGACCGCGGACAACCACGACCAGGTCCGCCAGGCCGTGCGGGGCATCCAGGCAATCAACCTGGCCCGTACGCCCCTGGCCGACTCCCTCGCCGCCGTGCTGGAGGATCTCGAGGGCTACCCGGATCAACGCCGCCTGGTGGTCATGCTCACCGATGGCGAGGAAACCTGTGAGGGCGATCTGGATGCGTCTGTCACGGCGCTGGTGGACAGCGGCGTTGGCGTGCGGCTCAACATCGTCGGCTTCCACATCGACGAGATCGGTTTGCAGGCCGAGTTCCAGCGCTTCGCGGAGATGGGCGGCGGAAACTATTTCGACAGCCAGGACGGCGACGAACTGGTGGCGGGGCTGGCCAGCGCCCTGGCGGCCCGCTGGCGGGTGCTGGATGCCGGCGGCGTCGAAGTCGGCCGCGGGCGCATGGACGATGACGGCATCGCGCTCGAGGTTGGGACGTACGAACTGCTGGTGGAAACCACCGCCGGCGACGTCCACCGGGCATTCGAGATCACCCCCCGTGACCACAAGATCATCGAGCTGGGAGAACCACCATGAACCCGTCCACGCGGGCCATGGCACTCCTCCCGCTCGGTCACCCCGGAACACTGATCGCCCAGCACGAACCGCAGGGTCCTCATGGCACGGCCCCCTTTACCCGCGCCCGTCCCGCAGCATCCCCTCCCGGAACCCCGCGGCCAACGGCCACTTGGCCACACTCCTGAGGATACTGCTATCCTTCAAGGGAAGAGGGTCGGCAGCCAAGCGTGACGATCCTTCGCTTTTGTGCATGCGCCCGTACCGTTCGCTCTCCCGCAAACCGTCCTGATGGGAATCGCTTGAACGATGGTGAAGGCCCAATCCAGAACGCTGATTCGCTGTCCGTTACCGGATGTCTACGGTTTCGTGGTCGGGGATTTTGTGCGCAACTACCCACGGTGGTCTCCCGAGGTCCAGCATCTGAGACCGGTAACCGACGGCCCGCTCGATCTGGGCTGGACAGCCCATCAGGTCAGGATCGACCAGGGGCGGCGGACCGAAACCGACTTCCGGGTGATTGCGCTCGATCCGCAGCAGCATGTGCGGTTCAAAGGCATCAAGGACCCGTTCGTGATCGACTATCGATTCGACCCGCAGGGGGAGAACACGCAGCTGACCTTTAGCTTCGAACTGGCGCGCCTGGGTTTCGCCCTGCGGCCGTTCGAGAAACTCATTCGTTTTGCGGTTCAGGATGGTACGGAACGGGTCGTGCGCAACCTGAAGGCCCTGGTCGAAAGGGAACTCGGCCCGCAATCGCCGAACTCAACCCCCTCCTGAGCGGATCGCCACCGGAGAAGCCATGCTGTTTACCGCCGAGAAAGACAACGGAATCATCCCGCACGTCCTGACCCAGATCCTGGATACCTGCGTGAACGGCGTGACCCTCTCGGATCCCGACCTGCCGGACAATCCGATCGTCTACGCGAATTCGGTCTTCGAACGGATGACGGGCTACAGTCGCGAGGAGATCCTCGGCCACAACTGCCGCTTCCTTCAGGGCCAGGATCGGGATCAGCCCGCGCTGGAGGAGATCCGGGCCGCCGTCAGGGCGCATCGGCCCGTCGAGGTGACGCTGCGCAATTATCGCAAGGACGGGACCCTGTTCCACAACCGATTGTCGATTCAGCCGCTTCGGGATGCCTCGGGCCACCTGATCTATTATCTGGGCGTGCAATATGACGTCAGCGAACTCGTCAACGCCCGCGCGGAGGTCGATCGTCTGGAAAAGATGCTGAAACCGGCCCCGCAGGACTGATTTTCATCCGAGCGAGAGCCCCTTTGCCGTTTGCGCAGCGTTGGAATCCAACCTCAAGCGCCGCAACGTCGGGGTCGAGTCTTGCATTCTGAGCGGGGCGTTCAAGGCCTCGACCAGCACGAAAGAGTGTGCTGCACGCCCGTACCTCCTATCCAACCGCCGCGCGCGCATTGCTGCCGGGCCTGACGCGCAGCCGCAACCATGCGTGCGCAATGATATGGATCAATGCAGTACGGGATCACAGACCCCTAGTATGGCCCTGCGGTAGGGGACGCTGACCGCCACGCGCACGGGCTACACACGCGGCTGGTGTCGAACGACCGCTTTGTGGCTGGACAGTGGACCGGCGTCTCCTTGAACCGCCTCAGCCGTGGATGGTTTCAAGTGCCGGGTGAATCTGATGAGCAAGACGAATGAACTGATCGTGGGTGCCGCGCTGACCGGGCGCCGCGACGGCCGTGCCTGGCCGGCTCGACTGGACGGCCTGCAGAGCGCCTCGGGGCTGTTCCTGGCGCTGTTCCTGTGGGTGCACCTGTTCGCAGAGGCGTCGATTCTGCTCGGCAAGGACGCAATGTACCGGGTGACGCTGTTCTTCGAAGGCTACTATTTCTTCGGCACCCCCTACCCGATCATCATCACGTTGTTTTCGCTGTTCATGCTGGCCATCGTGGTCCTGCATGCGGTGTTGGCGGTGCGCAAGATCCCCGGCACCTACCGCCAGTACCGGGTGTTCCGGGACCATCAGAGGGTACTGCATCACGAGGACACCAGCCTGTGGTGGGTGCAGGTCTACACCGGCTTTGCGCTGTTCTTTCTGGTGTCGGTGCACCTGTACACGATGATTTCCCAGCCGGCCAACATCGGTCCGCTGGCTTCGTCGGCGCGGGTGGTCGGCGAATGGATGTGGCCGCTCTACGTGCTGCTGCTCGTGACCTCGGTGCTCCATGCCGCAGTGGGCCTGTATCGGCTGGGCGTGAAATGGGGCTGGTTGCCGGCGCGCGATCCGGTGCTGGGACGTCGGCGGCTGAAGTGGTTGATGCGCGGCTTCATCGTGTTCTTCCTGCTGCTCGGCCTGGCCTCGTTGGCGACCTATATCCGGATCGGCCTCGAATACCAGGACCGCCCCGGCGAACGCTATGTACCCACCTGGGAGCAGCAGGCTCCCGCTCGAGTCGATTCGCCGGAGGCCGCCCGATGAAGATCGTGTATACGGATGTATTGGTGATCGGCGGCGGCCTGGCCGGTCTGCGCACCGCGATCGGCGTGCGCCAGCGCGGGCTCGACGTGCTCGTGCTCAGCCTGGTGCCGGCCAAGCGCTCGCATTCGGTGGCCGCACAGGGGGGCATGCAGGCGAGCCTGGGCAGCAATGCGATGGGCGCGGGGGACAACGAGGACATCCATTTTCAGGACACGGTGCGCGGCAGCGACTGGGGTGCGGACCAGCGGGTGGCGCGCATGTTCGTGAACACCGCGCCGAAGGCGATCCGCGAACTGGCCGCCTGGGGCGTGCCCTGGAGCCGCGTCGCCCGCGGCAGCCGCGAGGCGGTGGTGAACGCCCAGAAGATCACCATCACCGAGGACGACGCAGCACACGGGCTGATCACCGCGCGCGACTTCGGCGGGACCAAGAAGTGGCGCACCTGCTACACCTCCGACGGCACCGGGCACACGATGCTCTATGCGCTCGGGGATCAGACCATCGCCCACGACATCCCGGTGCTGGAACGCCAGGAGGCCCTGGCCCTGATTCACGAGAACGGCCGTTGCCACGGCGCGGTAGTCCGGGACCTGATCACCGGGGCATTGACCGCCTATGTGGCGAAGGCCACCACGATCGCCACCGGCGGCTACGGACGCCTCTACAAGGTCTCGACCAACGCGATCATCTGCGAGGGTACCGGCATCGCGCTGGCGCTGGAAACCGGGGTGGCGACCCTGGGCAACATGGAGGCGGTGCAATTCCATCCCACCGCAATCATCACCGCCGGCATCCTGACCACCGAGGGCTGCCGCGGCGATGGCGGCGTGCTGCGGGACAAGGACGGCCACCGCTTCATGCCCGACTACGAGCCCGAGAAGAAGGAACTGGCGTCGCGCGATGTGGTGTCGCGGCGGATGACCGAGCACATGCGCAAGGGCAAGGGCGTGGCGTCGCGCTACGGCGAGCACCTGTGGCTGGACATCACCGGCCTCGGGCGTGCGCACATCGAGAAGAACCTGCGCGAGGTCAAGGACATCTGCGAGTACTTTTTGGGCATCGACCCGGTGAACGAATGGATTCCGGTGCGCCCGACCCAGCACTACTCGATGGGCGGGATCCGCACCGACCATACCGGCCAGAGTCCGACGCTGAAGGGCCTGTTCGCCTGCGGCGAATCGGCCTGCTGGGACCTGCACGGCTTCAACCGCCTGGGCGGCAACTCGGTGGCCGAGACCGTGGTCGCCGGCATGATCGTGTCCGAGTTCATCGCCGATTTCTGTGAATCCGAGCCCGACGTCGCCATCGGTACCGGCGTGGTCGGCGCCTTCCTGGACCGGGAACAGGCCCATTTGCAGGCGCTGCTCGACGGCACGGGGGGTGAGCGCGCCAGCGATCTGCGCAACCGGATGGAGGCGGTGATGATGGACAAGGTCGGGATCTTCCGCACCGGCGAGGAACTCGAGGCCGCGGTGGCCGAATTGCAGGGGCTCTTGCGGCGCAGCCGGAACATCAGCGTGCGCAGCCGCGCGCCGGGTCCGAATCCGGAGTTGATTGCGGCGTATCGCGTGCAAAAGATGCTGAAGATCGCGCTGTGCGTCGCCCAGGGGGCGCTGTTGCGCACCGAGAGCCGGGGCGCCCACTTTCGCGAGGACTTTCCGCAACGCAACGACCGGGACTGGCTCAAGCGCACGCTGGCGACCTGGGAGGATCCCGCGGGCGAATTGCCGACCATCGGCTACGAGGCCCTCGACGTGCAGGCGATGGAGTTGCCGCCGGGCTTTCGCGGCTACGGGCTGCGCAACCACATCGATCATCCCGAGACGCCGGCGCGGCTGGCCGAGGTCGAGCAGATTCTAACCGACCGGCCCACGGTCGATCGTTTCGCCCGGCAGGCGGCGTTGATGGCCTATGACGAGCTGCTGCCGGAAATCTACCGGGGCCGCAACGAACGCCTGACGGAGAAGTCGTGATGAATTCAGGAAACGGCGTCCCGAACGCCGGGAACGGTGCTAGCGGCGACGTGCGGCGTCTGCAGATCAACATCCTGCGCTACAACCCGCAGGACCCCGACAGCCGACCGCAGCTGCAGACCTTCGAGGTGGAGGAGGCGCCGAGCATGACGCTGTTCGTGGCGCTGAACGACATCCGTGAACACCAGGATCCCTCGCTGCAGTTCGACTTCGTCTGCCGCGCCGGCATCTGCGGCAGTTGCGCAATGCTGATTAACGGCCGCCCCGGGCTCGCCTGCCGAACCCTGACCAGCGCACTGGGCGCACGGATCACGCTGGCGCCATTACCCTTCTTCGAGCTGATCGGCGATTTGTCGGTGAACACCGGCAAATGGATGCGCGCGATGAGCGAGCGCCTCGAGGCCTGGATCCATACCGAGGGCACGGTCGACCTGCAACGGCTCGAGGCGCGCATGGAGCCGGAGCTCGCCGAACAGATCTACGAACTCGAGCGCTGCATCGAATGCGGTTGCTGCCTGGCCGCCTGCGGCACCGCGCGGATGCGTGAGGACTTCGTCGGTGCCGTGGGGCTGAACCGGGTCGCCCGGCTGCGCCTGGATCCGCGCGATCAGCGCACTGACGCCGACTACTACGATCTGATTGGGGACGACGATGGCGTCTTCGGTTGCATGTCGCTGCTCGGGTGTCAGGACGTCTGCCCGAAGGACCTGGACCTGCAGACCCAGATCGCCTACATGCGCCGCAAGATGCTGCGCGCAGCCCTGTTCCCCGGCCGCTGAGTCGCCGCAGCCACGGCAGCCCGGTTCCGGGTTGGTGGGCTCAGCGCCCTAGGCGACGCTGGAGCGGCGTTTGATGCTGTAGATGTTGGGCAGCGACTGAACGCGGTCGAACAGGCTGCTTAACTGACTCAGGCTCTCGACCTCGGCGCTCAGTTCCATCAGCACCGTGCGGTCCACCGGGTGCGTGCGGGTCTGCACCGCGAGCAGGTTCACGCCGGCCTGGGTAAACACGGTGCTGATGTCGCGCAGGAGTCCCGGCCGATCCTGGGCATCGACCAGCAGATCCACGGTCTGGGTCGGGGCCTCTTCACCCCAGCTGACCGCGATCAGGCGCGCTTGCTTGTCCTCGGGCAGGTGCAGAATGTTCACGCAGTCGCGTCGGTGCACCGAAACCCCCTTGCCGCGGGTGATGAAGCCGATGATCGCATCCCCCGGCACCGGGTTGCAGCAATGCGCAAGGTTGGTCAGCAGGCCACCGACGCCGCGGATCTGGATGTCGCCGCCCCCGGCGGGCGCGCCATCGTGGACCTGTCGCCGGCGCATCGGCGGCGGTGCCGGCGCGGTGTCCCCCTGCAACTTGTTTGCGATCTGGGCGGTGGTCAGGTCGCCGGCACCGAGTGCGACCAGCATGTCCTCCGGGCGCCGGTAGCCCAGCCGGGTGGCCAAGGCGTCCTGGTCGACCCGGTGCACGCCCAGGCGCTGGCATTCCCGGTCCAACAGGCTCCGGCCGTTGGCCAGATGCTCCTCCTGGTTCTGCTGGCGAAACCAGCTGCGCGCCTTGTTGCGGGCACGGGTGGTGTGCAGATACCCCAGGTTCGGGTTCAGCCAGTCGCGGCTCGGGCCACCGTGGCGGGTGGTCAGGATCTCGACCCGCTGGCCCGAGCGCAGCTTGTACACCAGCGGCACGATGCGACCATCGACCTTTGCGCCGCGGCAGCGATGACCGACCTCGGTGTGCACCGAATAGGCGAAATCGAGCGGGGTGGCGCCGGCCGGCAGGTCCAGCACCTCGCCGGCTGGGGTCAGCACGAAGACCCGCTGGTGCAATACCTCGCTCTGGAATTCCTCCAGCAGTTCCTGGGCATCGTCGCCCGATTCCAGCAATTGGCGCAGCGAGGCGATGGCCCGGTTCAGGGCCTTGTCCTCGCGACCGCCTTCCTTGTACAACCAGTGCGCGGCGACCCCGAGTTCGGCGAATTCGTCCATCGTCCGAGTGCGGATCTGCACCTCCACGACCTTGCCTTGGGGGCCGATCACTGCGGTGTGCAGGGACTGGTAGCCGTTGTCCTTGGGGTTCGCGATGTAGTCGTCGAACTCGCTCGGCAGATGCGGCCAGCGGTTGTGCACGATCCCCAGCGCGGTGTAGCAGGTGGACAGTTCGTCGACGATCACCCGGGTCGCGCGCAGGTCGGTGAGCTCCTCCAGGGCGAGCTGCTTCTTCTGCATCTTGCGCCAGATGCTGTAGATGTGTTTCGGACGCCCGAAGACCCGAGCCCCGACCCCATCGCCGTCCAGCGCCACCTCGAGTTCGTGGCTGAAGGCGTTGATGTACTCCTCGCGGATTCGGCGATTGGCATCGAGGCCGTTGGCGATCGCCCGATAGGCCTCGGGGTGAAGGATGCGCAGCGACAGATCCTCCATCTCCCATTTCAGCGTCCCGATGCCCAGGCGGTTGGCCAGCGGCGCCAGGATCTCCAGCGTTTCCTCGGCCAGTAACGGGGCATCGGGTTCCGCCCGTTTTGCCGCCAGACGCAGGTTCTGCAGGCGGAACGCGAGCTTGATCAGCACCGCGCGCACGTCGTCGACCATTGCCAGCAGCATGCGGCGCAGGCGTTCGGCCTGTTCCGGACGGCCGGTCGGGCTCTCGAAGCGCCGGCGCACCAGTTCGCTGACGTTCTCGGTGAGCCGGGTGATCACCTCGCCGAACTCCCGGGTCATTTCCTGATGCGTCAGTCGGTGCGCGAACACCGCCGGAATCAGCAGCGCGGCGATCAGGGTCTGCCGATCGACGTTCAACCGCCGGAGGATTTCGGCCACGTCCAGCGGATCGGTTTGCAGCCCGCAGTCGTCCACCGCGTCCAAGGCATAATGAACGGCCGCAGCGAGCTTCGGGTCGGGCTCGTCGGAGCCCGAGAAGTGTCGGGCCAGGGCCTCGGGCGTCATGCCCTGCAGCTCCTGATCAGTCAGTAAGGAATGACGCATCGGTGCAGTATAGCCACGCGGTGCAGGAAAGCACGATGACGCACTACTCCTGTCCGCGCAGCACGCTGAGGGGCGACTGATCGAGCACGCGCCGGGTACCCAGCCAGCCGGCGAAACCGATGCCGAGTGCGCCGCCGCCCAGGCCAAACACGAAAATCCAGGGATTGACCGTATAGGGGAAGCCGAAGACCTGCGTGGCGAGCAGGGCCCCGACCGCACTGGCAATGGCCGCAGCCAGCAGCCCGGAGAGCAGGCCGAGGGTCCCGAATTCGGCCAGCAGGCCGTTGCGGATCTGGCTGCGGCGCGCACCCAGGGTGCGCAGCAATGCGGTCTCGCGCCGGCGCGTCTCGCGCGTGGCCTGCACTGCCGCGTAGAGCACCGTCAAACCCGCGAACAGCGTGAACAGGAACACGTACTCCACCGCGCGGGTGGCCTGGGCGATCACCGCGCGGACCTGGGTCAGCAGTGCGCCGACATCGATCGCCGTTACCGCCGGGAATTCGCGCAGCCAGCGGTTCTTCTCGGCCTCCTGTTCGGGGGGCAGATAGAGGCTGGTGATGAAGGTCTGGGGTTCGTCGGCCAGCAGGGCGGGCGAGCCGATCACGAAGAAGTTGACCCTGAAGCTGTCCCAGTCCACCTCGCGAATGCTGGTGATCCGGCCCTCGACCGGAGAACCCGCGATGCTGAAGCTCAGGGTGTCGCCGAGCGCCAGGTTGAAGCGTTCCATCAGGCCACTTTCCACCGACCATTCGCCCCGTTCTTTCGCTTCGTCCCGTTGTTCCCGTTCGTCCCGTTCGACTCCGGGCCCGGTGGTCGCCGCGTCCGCGAACCAGGCCCCGGCAGTGAGCGAGTTGTGGCTGGGCAGGGTCTGGGCGTAGGACAAGTTGAAGGCGCGTTCCAGCAGGCGCCGTGCGCGGTCGTCCTCGAAATCGGCGGGGGAGACCGGTTGCCCGTTGATCGCCACCAGCCGCCCGCGGAGCATCGGCTCGAGTTCCGGGCGCGGCAGCCCGGAGGCCTCGATCCGGTCGGCCAGGACTTCCTGCTGATCGGGCTGGATATTGATCAGGAACAGATTCGGGGCCTGTGCCGGGATGTTCTGCTCCCAAGCGGAAACCAGGTCCACGCGCACGATGGCCAGCAGCAGCAGGGCCAGGATGCCGAGGCTGAAGGCCACCATTTGAATCGCGCTCAGCCCACCGCGTCGGGACAGGTTGGCCAGACCAAAGCGCAACGCCATGCCGCCGCGATCGCGCAGCGGACGCACCAGCACGATCAGCAACAGGCCCAAGGCACCGAGAATCGCCAGTGCAAGGCCGGTGCCGATCAGCACCCACAGCGCGAGCACCGGGTCGGCCGCCTGCCAGTACAGCAGGCCGCCCAGACTCAGCAGCGCAAGCCCCGCGGACAGCGCCACCGACACCGGGGGCAGCCAGAGATTGCGTTGCAACACGCGCAGCGGCGGGACCTGGCCGATGCGCAGCAGGGCCGGCAGGGCGAAGCCGGCGGCGGTGATCAGCCCCACCCCGAGGCTGGCCACCACCGGGCGCCAGCCGGGCGCGGGCAGGTCGGCCGCCAGCCAGTCGCCGAGCAGGGCGCTGAGCCCGAACTGCGCGCCGAAGCCGAGCGCCAGGCCGATGCTGCTGGCTACCCCCGCAATCACCAGGATGCGCAGGAGATAAATCCGCAAGACCCGGCGGCCGCTGGCGCCCAGGGCACGCATCACCGCAGCCGCATCCGCCCGCCGATTCGCGTAATGATGGGTGGCCACCGCGATCGCGGCACCCGCCAGCAGTACGGCCATCAACGAG
>PWGH01000137.1 GCA_003555285.1 Thioalkalivibrio sp. | reverse complement strand
TGGCCCACCCTGATATGGATTGCATCGCAACTATCTGTGCCAAAAGGCCCTTTTTTTGGCGCAGATGTTGGCCGATCCCCAAGACTTCATGGATTGCGATGCAATCCATGGGGTCTACGGGTGTTCGGTGTTCCGGTGGATTTGGGTGGACGGGTTGGTCAACTTGCGAGGGCTTCGATGCCGGCGCGGGCGACTTGGGCGTCCTGTTCGGGTTTGACGCCGGAGACACCGACGGCGCCGATGACCTGGTCGTCGTGGCGGATCGGAATGCCGCCGGTCAGCAGACCCTGGAGCAGCGGCGCGGAGAGAAAGGCGGTGCGTCCGTTGTTGATCATCTCCTCGAAGACTTGGGTCTCGCGCCGGCCGAGGGCGGCGCTGCGGGCCTTTTCCGGGGCGACGTAGCTGGCCATCGGCGCGCAGCCGTCCAGGCGCCGCAGCGCGAGCAGGTGCCCGCCGTCGTCGGTGACGGCAATCGCGACCGCCCACCCCTGAGCCTCGGCCTCACGCTGGGCGGCGTCGAGGATGGTGTTGACCTGTTGCAGATCCAGAATGGCCTTGTGTTGCATGGGCTGTGTGCCTCTCTTTGATGGATGGGTTGTGCGTAGGGTGGGCCAAGCGCAGCGCACCCACCGTTCTTGACTTTATGCTTTAGCAGGAGCTGCGAAGCCGTGCGGGGTGCGCCCGGTCCGGACCGTAGATGGCCATGGATGGCCATCTTCGAGCGCTCAGGGATGACTTGAGCGTGTCCGGACCGGGCGCACCCCGCACGGCTGGGGCACTGGGCCAAGCGTGCATTGGCGCTTCGGCGAGGGCCGTGGTGGGCCCCCTGGGCTTGGCCCACCCTATAAGGGGCCGTTTTTTGGCAGGGCGGCATCGACGATTTCGATCCAGTGGCGTACGGGGGTGCGGCCGGCGCTGGCCAAGTGGGTTTGGCAGCCGATGTTGGCGGTTGCGATCACGTCGGGGCCTCCGGCCTCCAAGGCCCGAAGTTTCTGGTCGCGCAGGCGGCGGGACAGTTCCGGTTGGGTGATCGAATAGGTGCCGGCGGAGCCGCAGCACAGGTGGGCGTCGGCGACCGGCGTCAGGCGGAAGTCCAGGCGGCGCAACAGCGCCTCGACCTGCCCGCCCAGGCGTTGTCCGTGTTGCAGGGTGCAGGGGCATTGGAAGGCCAGGCTCCGATCGCCGCGCACGCCCAGCGATTCCAGCGGCTCGTTCGCGAGAACCTCCACCAGATCGCGGGTGAGGGCGCTGACGCGGGCGGCCTTCTCGGCATAGGTGGGATCGTCGGCGAGCATGCGACCATAATCCTTGACGAAGGCGCCGCAGCCGCTCGCCGTCTGCACGACGGCCTCGGCGCCGGCTTCGATCGCCGGCCACCAGGCGTCGATGTTCGCGCGCGCGCGGTCCAGGCCAGGGGTCTGGGCGTTCAGGTGGAAGTCCAGCGCGCCGCAACACCCCGCGGCCGCCGGCAACAGGCTGATGCCGAGGCGGTCCAGGACCCGGGCGGTCGCGGCGTTGGTGTTCGGCGACAGGCCCGGTTGCACGCAGCCTTCGAGGATCAGCATGCGTCGCGGATGCCGCGCCGGATCCGGGCGGACACCGGACGGGGCCGGGCGCGGCGGAATCTTGTCGCGCAGGCGCCCGGGCAGCAGCGGGCGGAACAGCCGCCCGGTGGCGAACAGCGCCCCGGCGCGGCGCGGCGAGCGCATCGCGTAGCGCAGCAGGTCACGAAACAGCCGCTCCGGCAGGGGGCGGGGCGAACGGGCCTCGATCTCGGCCCGGCCGATGTCCAATAGCGTGTGGTATTCGACGCCGGAGGGGCAGGTGGTCTCGCAATTGCGGCAGGTCAGGCAGCGGTCCAGGTGCAGCCGGGTCTCGGCGGTCACCGCCGCCTCGGCCCCGGTGTCCTCGAGCAGGTTTTTCATCAAATAGATGCGCCCGCGCGGGCCGTCGCGTTCGTCGCCCAGCAGCAGGTAGGTGGGGCAGGTGGCATTGCAGAAGCCGCAATGCACGCAGCTGCGCAGCACCCGGTCCGCCTCGCGGATGCGTGGATCTTCCAGGGCCTTCAGGCTGAATTGCGTCTGCATCGCTAGAGATCCGGGTACAGGCGGCCGGGGTTGAACAGGCCGCGGGGGTCGAACTGCTGCTTCAACTGCCGATGGTGCCGGGCGAGCACCGGCGCCAGCGGGGTGAAGGGTTCGGCGGCGCCGGGTGTGTAGCAGGTGGCGTGACCGCCGACGCGGTCGGTCGCTTCGCGGATCATCAATGCGGAAGCCTCGCTGCGCAGCCAGCGCTGGGCGCCGGCCCAGTCGTACAGCCAGTGGCCGTCGAGGGCGAGCGGGGGGGTGGTCGCCGGCACCGAAAGACGCCACAGGGGGCGCGGGTCCGAAGCCTGCGCGTTGGCGGGTCCCGGCGCGCCGGAGCCGGCGCCGTCGAAGAACGGCAGTTGCTGCTCGCGCAGGTGTTCCCAGAAGTCGGGATCCAGGTCCTCGCCGCCCAGGCGCTCGCGGCTCGCGGCGACGGAGCGGGGGCCCCCTTCCAGGCGCAGGTACAACACGCCGTCCATCCAGGCGGCGCCGGCGAGCGGGATCGGCTGGCGCCCCCACTTCGCGAGTTTGGTCGTCGCCGCGGCCAGGGGCATCGACAGGCGCAGGCCGTGCGCGGCCGCCGGGCGCGGCAGCACCTTCAACGAGACCTCGGTGAGGGCACCGAGCGTACCCTGGGCCCCGACCATCAGCCGTGAGAGGTCGTAGCCCGCAACGTTCTTCATCACCTCGCCGCCAAAGCGCAGCTCCCGGCCCTCATGGGTGATCAGACGCGTGCCCAGCACGAAATCGCGCACCGCACCCGACCAGGGCCGGCGCGGCCCGGACAGGCCCGTGGCGATGGTGCCGCCGACGGTCGCGTCACCCCCGAAGTGCGGCGGCTCGAAGGGCAAGTGCTGCCCGGCCGCCGCGAGCACCCGTTGCAGGTGGGCCAGGCGCGTGCCGGTGCGCACCGAGACCACCAGCTCGACCGGATCGTAGTGGGTGATGCCCTGATGCCGGGTCAGGTCGAGCGGAGTCCCGGTAACCGGCCGGCCGTAGCCGGCCTTGCTGCCGCTGCCGGCGATTCTTAACGGGGTGCCGCTGCGCTGGGCTTCGGCGACCTGCTCGCACAGCGCCGCGGCGTGATCGTGATCCGGGACGTCCGGGTGCGGGGATGTTTTCTCGGTCATCAAAGCTCAGAACCGCGGCAGTTCGGGGTGGGGGAGCTGGTTGTCGTGCACATGCATCGCCCCGTATTCGGCGCAGCGCGCCAGCGTGGGGATGTTCTTGCCCGGATTCAGCAGGCCCTGGGGGTCGAAGGCCGCCTTCACCGCATGAAACACGGTGATCTCCGCCGGCTGGAACTGCGCGCACATCTGGTTGATCTTTTCGCGCCCGACGCCGTGCTCGCCGGTGATGCTGCCGCCGGCCTCGACGCAAAGCTCCAGGATCCGTCCGCCGACGCGTTCGGCGAGGGCCAGTTCGCCGGGCCGGTTGGCGTCGAACAGGATCAGCGGGTGCAGGTTGCCGTCGCCGGCATGGAACACATTCGCCACCTGCAGGCCGGCGTGTTCGGCCAACTCGGCGATGCCCTTCAGTACCCGCGGCAGCTCGCGCCGCGGGATGGTGCCGTCCATGCAGTAGTAGTCCGGCGCCATCCGGCCGACGGCCGGGAAGGCGTTCTTGCGTCCGGCCCAGAACAGCGCGCGCTCGGCGTCGTCGCGGGCGAGCGCGATCGCCGTCGCGCCCGCCTCGGCGAGCACCTCGCGCACGCGCTGGCAGTCGTCCGCGACGTCGGCCTCGACGCCGTCGAGTTCGCAGAGCAGGATCGCCTGCGCCTCGACCGGATAGCCCGCGTGGATGAAGTCCTCGGCGGCGCGGATCGCGAGGTTGTCCATCATCTCGAGGCCGCCGGGGATGATGCCGGCGGCGATGATGTCGCCGACCGCGCGCCCGGCCTTCTCGAGATCGTCGAAGCTCGCCATGATCACCTTTGCGACCTGGGGCCGCGGCAACAATTTCACCGTGACCTCGGTGATGATGCCGAGCATGCCCTCGGAGCCGTTGAACAGCGCCAGCAGATCGAAGCCGGGCGCATCGAGCGCCTCGGAGCCCAGACGCATGCGCTCGCCCTCGACCGTGAGCACCTCGAGCGCGAGCACGTTGTGCACCGTCAGGCCGTACTTCAGGCAATGCACGCCGCCGGCGTTCTCGGCGACGTTGCCGCCGATCGAACACGCGATCTGCGACGACGGATCGGGCGCGTAGTACAGCCCGTGGGGGGCGGCGGCCTCGGAGATCGCGAGGTTGCGCACGCCCGGCTGAACGCGGGCGATTCGGGCATCGGGGTCGAGTTCCAGGATGCGGTTGAAGCGCGACATCACCAGCAGCACGCCCTGTTCGAGCGGCAGAGCGCCGCCGGAAAGCCCGGTGCCGGCGCCGCGGGTTACCACCGGCACCCCGAGGGCATGACACGTTTGCAGCAGCGCGGTCACCTGCTCGAGGGTGTCGGGCAGCGCGACCAGCATCGGCAGCACGCGGTAGGCGGCCAGGCCGTCGCACTCGAAGGGGCGACGGTCCTCCTCGCGCACCAGCAGGGTCAGACCCGGGGCCGCCTGCTGCAGCCGCTGGGCGGTGGTCTCCCGATCCACCGCCGGGAGCGGGCCGTCGAGGCGTTCATCGAACAGGATGTTCATCGAAGTCCTTGTCCTGGGGGCCGGTCGCGTCCGGCCGTGGGCGGAGGCTCGATCGATCGATCATTGGCTGCGGAATACGGTCATCGCTGAATACTGTAGTCGCTGCGGCTTCTGCGTGCCCGTTTTCCCGTGGCTTGCCGGGGGCATCGGCCTGCGCGGCTCGTGCTGCCCGACTGGCCTGCCATGCCTGGCGCGATGTGGTGAACAGTTCTTGTCCCGCCTTGCGCTGGGAAGGGCGTCGCCGAGGGGGCTCGCTTCCTACGAGGGGCCGGGCGGGGTTTGTGTGATCAGCAGGTGGTGGCATGGCTTGCGCCGGACTGTCGCTTGTGGGTAGATGGAACGCTGTAAGCGGTGTCGGTACGAGGACGGACGATGATCGGTATAACCCATTGGACCGAAGGGAGCCGGGGTGCGCGACCGCGGGGGCGGCGGCCAAGTGCGCCTCGGGGCGTGGTACCGGGTCCGTTGTTGAGGCTGTTCCGGGGCCGGTTCCGAGGCGTGCCCCTGGCCCTCCCCATGGCCCTGCTGCTGGGCCTGCTCCTGATGATCGGCCCGGCTGCGGCCGGGGCGGATCTTCGGGTGCAGGCGCTGTTTCCCGGCAAGGCCCTGTTCTTGCTGGATGGCGAATCGTTCTTGCTGCGCGATGGCGAGACCGGGCCGGATGGGCTGCGTTTGTTGCAGGCGACCAGTCGCGTGGCACGGATCGAGCATCGCGGGTTGCAGCAGGAATTGACGCTGGAACGCGGGCGTTTCGGCGGCGTCTATCAACCGCGCGCGCAGCCGCAGGTGCGAATCCAGCCGGATGCGCAGGGCGGCTACGTGGTGCAGGGTGTGGTGAACGGGGTTACGACGCCCTTCATCATCGACACCGGGGCCACGCTGATCACCCTCAGTGCGGAGCAGGCCCGGGCCATGGGGCTGCCGGTCGCCACCGGCGCCGAGGTGCCGGTGGTGACGGCCTCGGGTCAGGTGCTCGGTCGGCGGGTCCTGCTGGAACGCGTCCAGGTCGGCGCTTTGGACGAGCGTCGGGTGGAGGCGATCGTGTTGCCGGGCGATCGGCCGACCGTCGCGTTGCTGGGAATGAGCTTCCTGAGCCGCATGGAACTCCGTAGCGAAGGCCCGGTTCTGGTGTTGCAGACGCGCTGAACCGCGAGGGGCTGCTGATGGCGGTCGAGACCGAAAACCAGCGGGTATTCTTTGCGCTGTGGCCCCACACCGCGTTGCGCGCGCGCATGGATCGGGTCGCGCAGATGCTGCCCGCCGATGGCCGCGTGGTGCCACCGGAGAACCTGCACCTGACCTTGGCCTTTCCCGGCACGGTGCCGGCGGCGGTGGTCACCGAATTGTGCCAGCGCGCCGACGCCCTGAACGCCCCGACGATGCGCCTTCGGCTGGATCGCCTGGGCTATTTCCCGCGTCCCCGGGTCGCATGGCTCGGACCGTCGGAGTCGCCCGTGGCGCTGGCCGACCTCGCGGCGGTGTTGCGCGGTCTGTGTGCGCAGAGCGGGGTGACGATGGAGGACCGTCCGTTCCAGGCCCATGTAACGCTGCGTCGCGACGTGAAGCGGTTTGCGGCCATCCCCGTCGAGCCCCTGGACTGGCCGGTGCGCCGGATGGTGTTGATCGAGTCCGGCCGCGGGGGGCATCCCGGGCCGTATCGCGTGCTGCAGAGCTGGCCGCTGGCGGCGCCTGGGGACCTTCCGTCCTGACCCGCGGCCTCAGCCGAACAGGCGCCAGCCCAGCCAGGTCAGCGAGAAGCCGGCGAGAAAGATCAGGCCCGCCCAGGCCAGCGCGCGCAGGCCGGGGCCGGGGCGCGCCGCGATCGGCATGTGGTCGTCGGTGACCACGCGCAGCGTGATCCACGCCAGAAGCGGCGCCGAGAGGAAGGAAATGGTCGTGGCAAAGTCGATGAATTGCGTAAACCGCGACCCGGCCAGGTACAGGATCAGCAGGGCGCCTGTGATCACGCCGGCCAACGCGACGAGGTAGCTGCGTTGATCGTGCGGCCGCTGCGCCCGAGGGTCGTCGGCGCCATGGCGGGCCGCCGCGAACAGCGCCGAGAGCACCCGCGGGTAGGCGTCGGTGACTGCGAGCGTGGTGCTGAACATCACGCTCAGCGCGGCCACCGCGATCACCGGGCGGCTCCATTCGCCCAGGGTGCCGGCATACAGGTCGACCAACTGGCCGGCGAAGCCGACCGCCGAATCCGCAAAGCGCAGGTCGCTGGCATGCATCACCACCGCCCCGAGCAGCAGGAACGCCGCCGCCAGCAGCGTGGCGCCGATGTAGCCGAGGCGAAAATCGATCACCGCGTGCCGTACGCTGGCCGGCTGCCCGGTCGCCCGGCCCCGCTCCTGCACCCACAGCGAATGCCAGACCGCGACATCCAGCGGGATCGGCATCCAGCCGAGCAGCGCCAGCAGAAAGGCAAAGCCGGCCGCAGTCCAGAGCTGCGCGGCCTGGGTCGCCCCGCTGAGCGCGGTCCAGTCCGGCTGGCTGCCGAAGGCCAATGCGACCGTGGCCAGCGTCGACACCGCCAGCGCCGCCATGATCATCTTCATCGCGAGGTCCAGCCCGCGGTAGCTGCCGACGACCAGCAGCAGCACGCAGACCAGCAGGATGCCCGCGGAAATCGTCGCCGGCGCGGCCTCCAGGCCGAAGACCAGCCCGACCAGGCCTGCGGTCACCACCGTGACCACCGCCTGGATCACGAACATGGTGGCGAAGGTGATCAGCGCGAACAGCCCCAAGGCCCAGCGGCCGATGCGCCGGTAGCCGATCAGCAGGTTCTCGCCGGTCGCTGCCGCATAGCGGGGGCCAAATTCCAGGAAGGGGTACTTGAACAGGCAGGCGAGCAGCACCAGGGGCAGCAGCAGCAGCCCGTATTCGGCGCCGGCACGGGTCGCCTGCACCAGGTGTGACACGCCGACAGCCGCACCCGCCATCAGCAGGCCGGGGCCGATCGCGGCACGCAACGCGGTGAGTCGTGGCGACGTCATTCGTCGAGGAGGGCGGCGACCTGGGCGACGACCTCGGCGTCGTTCCATTCGATCGCGCCGTAGAGCGAATAGCGCAGGCGCCCCTGGCGATCGACCAGGTAGCTGGTGGGGTAGGCGAGGGCGCGCCAGTCGTTCAAAGAGGTGCTGGCCGGATCGAGCAGGATGGTGAAGTCGGTGCCGACGCGTTCCAGGAAGCTGCGGATGGTGGCCTCCGATTCCCCGAGATTCACCGCGAGAATCCGGAACCCACGATCGCGCAGCCGATTCTCGAGCTGCTGCATCGAGGGCATCTCGTGGACGCAGGGCGGGCACCAGCTGGCCCAGAAGTTGATCAGCACCACCTCGCCGCGGTGGTCCGCCAGGTCCTGCAGACCATCGTCCAGGGCCGGCAGTTGCAGTGGCGGCGCCGGCGGCCGTTCGGCGACGGGCTCCAGCCGGCGGTCCTGGCGCGTGGGTGTGGCCAGGCGCAAGGCGCCCTCGGCTACCGGAGCGGCGGTACGCCCTGCCGGCACATGGGCCAGCAGGCGGATCGCCCGAAGCACTTCCGTGGGGAAGCGAAGCCGAGCCGCTTCTTCGGCCTCCAGGGTGCTGGGACGGAAGAAGAAGCGATCCCGGACCTCGGGCAGGATGCGCACGGCGACATCGCTGCCGCCGCGCTCGAGTTCGGCGCGGACCTGCTGCAGCAATGGGTACTGCGGCGACAGCATCGGTTGGATCAGGTAGATGGGCAGGTTGGTCAGGCGGCTGATCGGGTGGAATTCGAGGGTCTCGCCGACCTCGGGCAGGCCGACGTGCAGGTAGGGACTCATCAGGATCAGCCCGGCCAGATGCCCGGCCTCCGGGTGTTGCAGCTGCCATTCGCGCAGGCCCTCGAGCAACCAGGGTGCCGCGCGGTCATTGCCGAAGACGAAGACCGGCCGCTGACCGTCGCGGGAGGCCACCTGGATCAGGTTGCCGGGCAGTGCGGTCGGGAAGCGATCGAAGCTGCTCGGCGCATTGGGGAGAAAGTGGCCGAGAAAAGGATCCGGCAGCCAGACCTCGACGCCCATGGCCTGCAGGCGCCGGGCTTGCGAGTGGTGCCCGTCGAGCACGCCGTGTTCCGAGGGGAACCAGAGCAGAACCGGGCCGTTCTCGTGGGTGTGCACCTGGATCGGAATGTCCGTCCCGTCCTCCAGCACCAGGCTTTTTGAATCGCCGGCCGCGAGGGTCGATGGGGATAGCCAACCGCCGGCCAGGAGGAGGAGCCCGAGGGCAAGAAGGGACGAGCGCATCAGCTGCAATTCCGTGGGCTGGAAACGGATGAGTGTGCAGAGGGTACGACGGTATGGACGCGAAAACGAGCGGACATAAAAAAGCCCGGTCCAGAAGGACCGGGCGATTCAGCATCAGCCGATGTTCAGGCTGGCCGGTTCAGACCGACTTACTCGGCAGGAGCGGCTTGCGGCTGACCCTGGGGGGCGCCGCGGGGGGCACCGTAGCCGTAGGGGGCGCCGTAGCCGCGGGGGGCGCCGTAGCCGTAGCCGCGGGGCTGGCCGTAGCCGTAGCCGGAGCCGTCGCCCTGGCCGGAACCGTAGCCGTGGCCACGACCGCGAGCGGAGAAGTCGAAGTCGCTGAACATGTCGCCCATGCCGAACATGTCACCCATGCCACGGCCGTGGCCGGGGCCACCGAAGCCGGGGCCACCGTAGCCGGGACCGCCGTAGCCATAACCCGGGCCACCGAAGCCGGGGCCGGCATAACCGGGGCCGCCCCACTGGGCGCTGGCGTGCATCGGGATGGCAAAGGCGCCGACGAGGGCGGCAACGGCGAGAAGCTTGAGGGAATTGCGCATTGATCAAATCCTTAGTAGTTGAGAAAGAAACCCTTGTTTTCCGTCCAGCGATCCTTGGCGCCAAGGGTGGGACACCGCATTCCTGTTCTGTAACTGGTCGGTTCGGCCTGTTCGGTGCTCCAGGCTTCTGCTTGTAAATTAGGGAAATCTAAATTAGAAATGTCTAATATGGGTTCAGCTTACGGGAGGAAAAATTCAAATGCAAGCCTGGTTTCGAAAAAATCGAACCCGCGCCCCGGTGTTTTGGCAATCGTGCCCGAGTTCCCTGATGGTGCGCGAGCTCGCTTGTTTGTTTGCGGCGTCCGCGGAAATTCGGTGTCTTGGGTAACCACGACCGATCCAGCAGGGAGCCGTATGACGGGGCCCGAGTATGGCGGGCGCGCACGGGTTCTGTAAAGCCGGGCTCTGTAAAGCCAGATCCGGTATCGCAGGATTTCAGGAGCGGCGCGCGCCGCCGCTGGGTTCCACCGCCATCTTGGCCTTGAGGTAAGTCGCGTGCGGGATGTACAGGAGGTCCGCGATATGGCGCAACGTGGCCTCCTGGCGCGGGTTCAGGTGGCCATCGGCGTAGGCCACGTGCCACAGGTCGACCATGATCCGGTATTTGTCGGCGGCACTCATGCGCTCGTTGATCACCCGCACGAAGGGATGCAGCGACAGTAACTCGTCGCTCTCTTCCCGCGCGAGTTGCATCAGTGCGTCGAGATCCCCGGGATCCAGATCGAAGGTGGTGGCCAGACGGTTGCGCATCGCGAGCAACTCGTCGTTGTGGATGTGGAAGTCGGCGCGACCGACCTCGAACAACAGGGCGGCGGTCGCGCGATGGATGTCGTCCACGTCCACGGGTTGGGCATCGAGGCTCGCCGGGTCCCCGCCTGTCGGACGGGTTGCATCCGGACCGAGGGTTTCCTGCACGGTGGCAAGGCTACGTCGCAACAAATCGAGCAATGTCCTCATGCGCGGCCCCCTGGGTTTGGGCTGTTGATTGAATCCCGATTGGACTGCCGATTTCGGGCCCGGGCACCGCCGGGCCGCTGCCGAGGCCTGCCCGGTTCTCCATGCGGCCTAGGGTACGGCGGTTGCGGGCTCGAGCGCACCGCCGCAGCTCGAACCCTGCCCGGCGGTGCAGCCGTAGCAGTGATCGGCGACGGCGATCGGACCTCCGGGCAGGCGGTCCAATTCCAGATCGCGCAAGTGCGTGCGGGGCCGGTTGCCAGCGGCCAGCGGCAGGTGCAGCATCTGGTTGAAGTCGCAGTCGTAGAGGTAGCCCTTCCAGTCCACCGAGACCAGCGAACGGCACATCACCTGATCGAGGTTCGCGTGCTGATGGGCGTCGCGCAGCGTCTGCAGGTAGTCGTGGTACTGGCCCTTGCGCGCCAGGTCCTTGGCGAAGCGGTTGATCGGCATGTTGGTGATGGTGAACAGCCGGTTGAACACGATGCCGTACTGCGCCTGCAGGTGCTGGTGATACGCCGCCGCCAACTCGACCTGCGGTGGCGGCAGTTGGGCGCCCAAGGGGTTGTAGACCAGATCGAGCTCCAGCCCGGATCCCGGCTCGCCGTAGCCCAGCGCATTCAGTTGCCGCAACCCGGCGAGGCTGGCCTCGAAGACGCCGTCGCCGCGCTGACTGTCGACATTCGTTTCCAGGTAGCAGGGCAGGGAGGCGACGATCCCGACCCGGTGGCTGGCCAGAAACCGCGCCAGGTCGTCCTGTCCGGGTTGGGCGAGGATGGTCAGATTGCAGCGGTCGAGCACCTGCACGCCAAGCGCGCGTGCGCGGGTCACCAGGTGCCGGAAATGCGGATTCAGCTCTGGCGCGCCGCCGGTCAGATCCAGCGTCTCGACCGAGGCGCGGGCGACGAAGGCCAGCAACTCCTCGATGGTTTCCAGCGTCATGATCTCCCGGCGGTTGGGTCCGGCGTTCACGTGGCAGTGAAAACAGGTCTGATTGCAGGCATACCCCAGATTGGCCTGCACCGTGGTCAGGTGCCGACGCTCAATCTGTGGAAAGTCCGTTAAGTAGACGATCGGTTGCTTCTCGGCCATGGGTGCATCCATTGCAGTGGGGGATCGGCAGATTAAGTGGGACCTGAGCGGGATCGGGACTGCGACGTCATTCAGCCATGATGTGCACAGGCGGTGGGTTTTTTCCGTACTTGGCCCGGGTGCATTCTTCAGGTTCGAGTCTAGCCAACCGGCTGCGCCCGCAGCATCCGGGAAAACCGAAGGGAAACCCATCGCCCACCCGCCGCAGCAACGCCGCTGCCACCGGGTGCTTTCGACCGCCGTACGCCGCTTTGCTATGATCGCGCCTCTTGCGGGCCTCGGGTCGTCGACCCTTCCGCTTTTTACCACTGCGTTCGACCCCGCGTACAGGTCGGCGAAGAAGGAGTTTTCAGCATGCCCACCGTTTCCCTCCCCGATGGCAGTCGCCGTCACTTCGACGCGCCGGTCTCCGTGCTCGATGTCGCCCGCGACATCGGTCCGGGACTCGCCAAGGCCGCGTTGGCCGGCAAGATCGACGACCGGCTGGTCGACGTTCGCCATGAAATCACCGATGACGTGACGCTGGCAATCGTCACCGAACGCGACCCCGAGGGGGTGGAGGTGATCCGTCATTCGGCCGCGCATCTGCTGGCCCAAGCGGTGAAGGAGTTGTTCCCCGAGGCCCAGGTGACCATCGGGCCGGTGATCGCCAACGGCTTCTATTACGACTTCGCGCTCGAGAAACCCTTCACCCCGGAGGACCTCGAAAACATCGAGCGGCGGATGAAACAGCTCGCGAAGGCCGATCTGCCGGTGCAGCGCGAGGTGATGGCGCGCAACGCGGCGGTCGAGTATTTCCGGGGGCTGGGCGAGGCCTACAAGGCCGAGATTATCGAGAGCATTCCGGAGGATCAGGAGATCTCGCTGTACCGCCAGGGCGAGTTCGTCGACCTGTGCCGCGGGCCGCACATTCCCTCGACCGGGCGCATCAAGGCCTTCAAACTGACCAAGGTCGCGGGCGCCTATTGGCGCGGCGATTCGAACAACGAGATGCTCCAGCGTATCTACGGCACCGCCTGGCCGAACAAGGAGCAGTTGCAGGCACACCTGGAGCAGATCCGCGAGGCCGAGCGCCGCGATCATCGCCGTATTGGCACCGAGCTGGACCTGTTCTCGATCCAGGACGAGGCGGGCGGCGGACTGGTCTTCTGGCACCCGAAAGGCGCCCGCATCCGGCGGGTGATCGAGAACTTCTGGTTCGAGCTGCACGAGCGTGCCGGCTACGATTTCGTGGTCACGCCGCACATCGCGAACCTCGAGCTCTGGAAGACCTCCGGCCACGCCGACTTCTATTCGGAGTCGATGTACGAGCCGATGGAGGACGACCATCAGGCGTTCCAGTTGAAGCCGATGAACTGCCCGTTCCACGTGCTGGTGTACAAGGATCGGCTGCATTCCTACCGCGATCTGCCGCTACGCTGGGGCGAGATGGGTACGGTGTACCGGCGTGAGATGTCCGGCGCGCTGCACGGCCTGATGCGCGTGCGCGGCTTCACCCAGGACGATGCGCACATCTTCTGCCGCGAGGACCAGATCGAGTCCGAGATCGTCGGTGTGCTCGATCTGACGCTCGAGTTGTTGACCGCCTTCGGCTTCGAGGACTTCGACATCTACCTGTCGACCAAGCCCGAGGGTGCGGTGGGCTCCGACGCGATCTGGGACCACGCGACCGCGGCCTTGCGCGCGGCGATCGAGAGCAAGGGGTTGCCCTACACGCTCGATGACGGCGGCGGCGCCTTCTACGGGCCGAAGATCGACGTGAAGATCCGCGATGCGATCGGCCGGCAGTGGCAGTGCTCGACGGTGCAGCTCGATTTCAACCTGCCCGAGCGCTTCGACATGGAATACGTGTCGGAGAGCAACGAGCGCAAACGCCCGATCATGATCCACCGGGCGCTGTTCGGTTCGCTCGAACGCTTCTTCGGCGTGTTGATCGAACACTACGCGGGTCTGTTCCCGCTGTGGCTCGCACCGGTGCAGGTGACGGTGCTGACGATCACCGAGCGCCAGGACGATTATGCTCGCCAGGTGTACGCGGATTTGCGCAAATTGGGCCTGCGGGTCGATCTGGACTTGAGAAACGAGAAGATCGGCTTTAAGATCCGCGAGCATACCTTGAAGCGCGTACCCTATTTGCTGGTCCTGGGCGACCGGGAACAGGAGATGGGTACGTTGGCCGTGCGCACGCGATCCGGCGAGGATCTGGGAACGATGGGGCTCGAGGCCCTGTGGAACCGGCTCCAGGCGGAGATCGCCAGCCGCGGCCATTGATTCAATCCCTTTCAAGTCTATTTGGAGAATAAGGCTATTAGCGGAGCCAAGAGTGTTCGACTGAACGAGCAGATCATCTGCCCGACCGTACGACTGATCGATGCCGAGGGTGAAAACCGCGGCATCGTCCGGACGGAGGAGGCGTTGGGGCTGGCCCTGGAGGGCGGTCTCGACCTGGTGGAGATCTCGCCCCATGCCGATCCGCCGGTTTGCCGGATCATGGACTACGGCAAGTTCCGCTTCGAACAGGCCAAGAAGACCCAGGCAGCGAAGAAGAACCAGAAACAGGTTCAGGTCAAGGAAGTGAAATTCCGGCCCGGCACCGACTCGGCGGACTACCAGGTGAAGTTGCGCAACCTGACGCGGTTCCTCGAGGCGGGTGACAAGGGCAAGGTGACCATTCGTTTCCGGGGCCGCGAGATGCGTCATCAGGAACTCGGCGGCGAGCTGCTCAAGCGTATCGAGGCCGATCTGGCCGATGTGGCCGTGGTCGAACAGCGGCCGAAGATGGAAGGGCGACAACTGATCATGGTGATGTCGGCGAAGAAGAAGTCGTAGACCGCTCAACGTACACAGCGACACAAGGACCGGCGGGTCCCGGTATACCTGCCGGTCTTTCATAAACGATCGTGCCGATGGCAACGATCCCCTAGTTGGAGAGGAAAATGCCGAAGTTGAAGACCAATCGGGGCGCTGCGAAGCGCTTCGCCAAGACGGGTTCGGGTGGGTTCAAGCGGGCGCAGTCGCACCGCAGCCACATCCTGACCAAGAAATCCACCAAACGTAAGCGTCATTTGCGTAGTGCGGCCATGGTGCATCCGAGCGATGTCGCATCCGTCCGCCAAATGCTGCCGCATAGCTAACCGGGGAGAACCGATATGCCACGAGTCAAGCGCGGCGTCACCGCACACGCACGTCACAAGAAGGTCCTGGACCAGGCCAAGGGCTACTACGGGGCCCGAAAGAATGTCTACCGGGTGGCCGTACAGGCCGTCACCAAGGCGGGCCAGTATGCCTACCGCGACCGTCGCCAGAAGAAGCGCGTGTTCCGCGCCCTCTGGATCGTCCGCATCAACGCGGCGGCGCGTCAGTTCGACCTGTCCTACAGCCGTCTGATCAACGGTCTGAGCAAGGCCGGCATCGAGATCGACCGCAAGGTGTTGGCCGATCTCGCGGTGCACGACATCGCGGCCTTCGGCAAGATCGCCGAAAAGGCCCGCACCGCCCTGGCGGCCTGACCGGCCGGCGGCCCTCGGTCGCGGCAACAGTGAAGGGAGGGTCTAGGCCCTCCCTTTTTTATGGGCCCTCAAACCGGCCCTGCGGTGGGTGATTCGTCGGTGCCGTTCCCGGAGCGGCCGGTGCGTGAAGGAGAATGTCGAAGTGGAACACTTGCAATCCCTGGTGACCGATGCCGTCGCGCAGATCGAGGCGGCAACCGGACTGGCCGATCTGGATGCCCTGCGGGTGCAGTACCTGGGCAAGAAGGGCGTGCTGACCGCGCAGTTGAAGGAACTGGGTCGGCTGCCTGCCGAGGAGCGCCCGCAGGCCGGCCAGGCGGTGAACGAGGCCAAACAGCGCCTGGCCGGGTTGATCGAGGCGCGGCAGCAGGAACTCGCGGCGGCCGAGGTCGCGCGTCGGCTGCGCGAGGAACGCGTCGACGTCACACTGCCCGGGCGGCGGCCGCCGCAGGGGAGCCTGCATCCGGTCACCCAGACGATCGATCGCATTCAGGGCTTCTTCGCCGGCATGGGTTATGCGGTGGCGGAGGGTCCGGAGGTCGAAGACGACTTCCACAACTTCGAAGCCCTGAACATCCCGGAGGAACACCCGGCGCGGGCGATGCACGACACCTTCTATTTCGATGCCCACCGGGTGCTGCGAACGCACACCTCGCCGGTGCAGATCCGCACGATGGAACAGCAGGGGCCGCCGCTGCGGGTCATCGCTCCCGGCCGGGTCTACCGCTGCGATTCCGATCTGACCCACAGCCCGATGTTCCACCAGATCGAGGGCCTGTACGTCGATTCCAACGTGACCTTTGCCGACCTGCGCGGCGTGCTCAGCGCCTTCCTGCAGGCCTTCTTCGAGCGCGAGGACCTGCAGACGCGGTTTCGGCCCTCGTATTTTCCGTTTACCGAACCCTCGGCCGAGGTCGATATCCAGTGCGTGCACTGCGGCGGTGACGGCTGTCGGGTCTGCAAGCAGACCGGCTGGCTCGAGGTGATGGGCTGCGGCATGGTGCATCCGAATGTGTTCGCCCATGTCGGCATCGATGCCGAGCGCTACACCGGCTTCGCCTTCGGGCTGGGGGTCGAGCGCATGGCGATGCTGCGCTATGGCGTGAACGATCTGCGGTTGTTTTTCGAGAACGACGTGCGCTTTCTCGAACCCTTCGGGCGAGCGGAGTAACGACGATGCGAATCAGTATGGAATGGTTGCGCGAGTGGCTGCCGGTAACCGAGTCGGCCGAGGCCTTCGGGCATCGACTGACGATGGCGGGGCTCGAACTCGATGCCATCGAGGCCGCGGCCCCGGACTTCAGCGGCGTGGCGGTCGGTCTGGTGGTGGCGGTGGCACCGCACCCGAACGCCGATCGCCTGCGCGTGTGTCGGGTCGATGCCGGCACCGGCGAGGTGCTGGACATCGTCTGCGGGGCGGCCAATGTGGCCGAGGGCATGCGGGTGCCGACCGCGCTGATCGGCGCCGTGCTGCCCGGTGGGTTGCGCATCAAGCGCTCGAAGCTGCGCGGCGTGGAATCCCAAGGCATGCTCTGTTCGGCGGTGGAACTCGGTCTGGCGGAAAGCGCCGAAGGGCTGCTGGCGTTGCCGGCGGACGCTCCCATCGGGGCGGACATCCGGACCTGGATGGGCCTGGACGACCTGATCCTCGAGGTCGACCTGACCCCGAATCGCGCCGACTGCCTGGGTATGCTCGGCATTGCGCGCGAGGCCGGCGTGTTGCTGGATGCCGCGGTGACCGGGCCGGTGATCGCCCCGGTGCCGGCCGCGATCGACACCGCGGTCTCGGTGCAGGTGGACGATGCATCGGCGTGTCCGCTGTATGCGGCGCGTAGCCTCGAGGGGCTGAATCCGCAGGCCGTATCGCCCTTCTGGTTGTGCGAGCGCCTGCGCCGCGCCGGATTAAGGCCGCTGCACCCGGTGGTGGATGTCACCAACTACGTGATGCTCGAGCTCGGCCAGCCCCTGCACGCCTTTGCCGCCGAGGCGGTGGCCGGCGCGATCACCGTGCGCTGGGGCCACGCCGGCGAACGTCTGGTGCTGCTCAATGGCCAAGCGGTCGAACTGGGCCCGCGCGATCTGCTGATCGCCAATGCCGACGAACCCCTGGCGCTGGCCGGCATCATGGGCGGGCAGGCGAGTGCCGTGACGGCCGCGACCACCGCGATCGTGCTGGAGAGTGCGCATTTCAGCCCGCGGGCCTTGGCCGGGCGCGCGCGCAGCCACGGCCTGCACACCGACGCCTCGCACCGCTTCGAGCGCGGCGTCGATCCGACCCTACCGGTCTACGCCCTGCAGCGGGCCACAGCGCTGATCCTGGAGATCTGCGGCGGCGTCGCCGGGCCGGTGGTGCATCAGGGGCGAATTCCGACCGCCCATGCCGAACCTGTGATCACATTGCGGGCGGCGCGGATCGCCCGGGTTCTCGGGCTGGCCTTCGCGCCTCAGGAGGTCGAGCGCATCCTGACCGGCCTCGGGTGCCGGGTCACGACGACGCCCACCGGGTGGGCGGTACAGCCGCTGCGGGCGCGTTTCGATCTCGGCCGGGAAGAGGATCTGATCGAGGAGTTGGCACGCATCCACGGCTACGAACGGCTGCCGCAGACGCTGCCTCCGGCGACCACGCCGGTGACGCCGACGGCCGAGGTTGGCATCGGACGGCGCAAGCGGGAACTGGCAGACCTCGGTTTTCACGAGGTGATCACCTTCAGCTTCATCGCCCCGGACTGGGCCCGGGCCTTTTATCCGGAGCTCGAGGGCTTGACCCTGGCCAATCCGATTTCCTCGGAACTCGCGGTGATGCGCCCGGGGTTGTGGCCGGGGCTGGTGCGCACGGCGGCGCACAACCTCTCGCGGCAACAGACGGACCTGCGCCTGTTCGAGCACGGCCTGCGTTTCGTGCCGGATCCCTCGGGCCTGCGCCAGGAGCCGCGTTTTGCCGGACTGCTCTGCGGGCGCGCCGAACCCGAGCACTGGCAAGCCTCGCGCCGGGCCGTCGACTTTTTCGACGCCAAGGGCATCGTCGAGGCGCTGTGTGCTGCCGTGCCGGGCGAGTTGCATTTCGAGCCCGATGGGCATCCGGCCTTGCACGACGGGCAATCGGCCCGGGTGCGCCTGGACGGACAGGCGATCGGTTGGGTCGGGGCGCTGCATCCGGCGTTGGCTGAGCGCTTCGATGTGCCGAAGCTCTTTTTGTTCGAACTGGATGCCCGGGTGATCGCCACGACACCCGTGCCGCAATTCCAGGCCGTGTCGGTGTTTCCGGCGATTCGGCGCGACCTGTCGCTGGTGATGGACGAGGCCGTCGCTGCCGGCGAACTGCTGGCGGCGATCGCGGAATTGGAGTTGCCGCTGCTGCAGGGAACCCGGCTGTTCGACGTGTATCGGGGCAAGGGCCTGGCAGAGCATGAGAAAAGTGTCGCTTTGGGCTTGATTTTAAGGGCTTTTGATCGCACTCTTGAGGAAAACGATGTGAATGCCGTGACGCAGGCGGTCGTGGCGCACCTCGAATCCCGATTTGGCGCAAAACCGAGATACTGAGCATGGCAGCTGTGACAAAGGCCGACCTGGCGACCGCATTGCACGAGGAGCTGGGGCTGAACAAGCGTGAGGCGAAGGAACTCGTCGAGCTCTTCTTCGAGGAAATGCGCATGGCACTCGAGCAGGGCGACAGCGTCAAGCTCTCGGGTTTCGGGAATTTCGTGTTGCGGGACAAGAGCGAGCGCCCGGGGCGCAACCCGAAGACCGGAGAAGAGATCCCGGTTTCGGCGCGCCGCGTGGTCACATTCCGTCCGGGGCAGAAGCTGCGCGAGAGGGTCGAAGCATATGCTGGAGGCGAGTGAGCGTCAGGAACTGCCGGCGATCCCCGGCAAACGGTATTTCACCATCGGTGAGGTGGCGGAACTGTGTCAGGTGAAGCCGCACGTGTTGCGGTATTGGGAGCAGGAATTCCCGATGCTGGCGCCGGTGAAGCGTCGCGGCAACCGGCGCTACTATCAGCGCCACGACGTGCTGCTGATCCGCCAGATCCGGGCCCTGCTCTACGAACAGGGCTACACCATTCATGGGGCACGCCAGAAGCTCAGCGGCGAAGAGGCCAAGGGCGACATGACGCAGACCCAGCAGCTGGTGCACGAGACCATCACCGAGCTCGAGGGCATCCTGCGCATTCTGCGTCACTGAGGTGCCCCGAGGCACCGCACCCAGGCGTTGCGGCCACGCCTCGTCGGTGCCCTCGCGCGCAATGAATCGCGCCATTGGCCTTCCCCGGAGCGGCCCGATCCGCTAGACTTGCGCTCTTGTTCGGGGCGTAGCGCAGCCTGGTAGCGCACCTGCCTGGGGGGCAGGTGGTCGGAGGTTCAAATCCTCTCGCCCCGACCACTTCTTTGAAAGATGGATGAAGGCCGCCGCAAGGCGGCTTTTTTCGATTCATGTCCCCATCGTCATGTCCCCATCGTTCCCAGCCCGCCGGCAGCGGTCTTGCGCAGCAGGGTCTTCTCCAGTTCGACGATCAGCAGCAGGGCGACACCAAAGAGTAGAATCCGGCCCCATTCCTGCAGGCCGATGCCGGTGGTGCCGAACAGGAATTGCAACGGTGGCGCATAGGTGAACAGCGACTGCAGCACGACCAGGATGCCGATCGCGATCAGCACCGCGCGACTGCCGAAGAAGCCCTCCCAACTCAGTGCGGACTGTACGATGTAGCGGCTGTTGAACAGGTAGAACACCTGTCCGACCACCAGCGTGTTGATCGCCACCGTGCGTGCCAGGTCGACGTTATCGGTCTGCTGCAGCATCCACAAGAAGTGCCCGAAGGTGCCGGCCAGCAGCAGCAACGACACGAAGCCGATGCGCCACAATAAAAAAGGCGACAGGATCGGCGTGTTCGGGGGGCGCGGCGCGCGCTGCATCACGCCCGGCTCGGTGGGCTCGAAGGCCAGCGCCAGCGCCAGCGTCACCGCGGTGACCATGTTCACCCACAGCACCTGCACCGGCGTCAGCGGCAGCGTCAGCCCGAGCAGGATCGCGGCGACGATGGTGAAGGCCTGCCCGCCGTTCGTCGGCAAGATGAACAGGATCGATTTTTTGAGATTGTCGTAGACCGCACGTCCTTCCTCGACGGCGGCGGCGATCGAGGCGAAGTTGTCGTCCGCGAGCACCATCTCGGAGGCCTCCTTCGACGCCTCGGTGCCCTTGATGCCCATCGCCACGCCGACGTCGGCGCGCTTCAGCGCCGGGGCGTCGTTCACGCCGTCGCCGGTCATCGCGACCACGTGCCCGTCGGCCTGGATCGCCTTCACCAGCCGCAGCTTGTGCTCGGGTGTGGTGCGCGCGTACACGTCGACGTCGTGCACCTGGCGTCGCAGGTCCTCGTCGGAGGTCGCCTCGAGTTCGTGCCCGCTGACGACGCCGCCCGCGGTCTTGATGCCGAGCTCGTCGGCGATCGCCCGGGCGGTCACACCGTGGTCGCCGGTGATCATCTTCACCCGGATCCCCGCCTGCTGGCATTCGGCAACCGCGCGGATCGCCTCGTCGCGGGGCGGATCGACGATCCCGCACACCGCGAGCAGCGTGAGTCCGCCGTCCTCGATGTCGGGGAACGCCAATTCGGCCTTGTCGGTGCCGGCGTCCTTTGCGGCGACCGCGAGCAGGCGCTGACCGCGCGCCGCGATGCGTTCCATCCAGGCCTCCCAGCGGTCGCGCTCCAGCGGCCGGTCGCCTGCGGGCGTGCGTTCCCGGTCGCAGACCGCCAGCACCCGCTCCGGCGCGCCCTTCAGGTAGATCACGCCGGTGCCGGCCTGCGCCTCGTGGTGCAGGGTCGCCATGAACTTGTAGGTCGATTCGAACGGGATCACGTCGATCCGCGACAGGCGTTGGTTCAGGGCCTTGTGGTCGAGGCCGCCCTTCACCGCGGCGGTGACCAGCGCCCCCTCGGTGGGATCGCCCTCCATCACCCAGCGCCCGTCGGAGCGGTAGACTTCGGCGTCGTTGCACAGCAGGATGCCGCGCAGCGCCTCGGCCAGCACCGGGTGGTCCGCGACCTCGATCGCGTCGCCGTTGGTCAGGAAATGGCCCTCGGGGGCATACCCGGCACCGCTCGCCTCGAACTCGCGCTCGGCGGTGACGATGCTCTTCACCGTCATCTCGTTGCGGGTCAGCGTTCCGGTCTTGTCGGAGCAGATCGTCGTCACCGAGCCCAACGTCTCGACCGCCGGCAGCCGGCGGATGATCGCGTTGCGGCTCGCCATGCGTTGCACGCCGATCGCCAGCGTGATGGTCATGATCGCCGGCAGACCCTCGGGGATCGCCGCCACCGCGAGGCTGACCGCGGCGAGAAAGGCCTCGACCAACACGTAGTCGCGGATCCAGTAGCCGAAGGCGAAGGTGAAGCCGGCCAGCACCACGATCGCCACCGACAGCCAGCGGCCGAACTGCGCGATCTGGGCCAGCAGCGGCGTGACCAGCGACTCGACCTCGCCGAGCATGGTCGAGATGCGGCCGATCTCGGTGTCGGCACCGGTGCCGACCACCACGCCGCGCCCCTGGCCGTAGGCGACCAGGGTCCCGGAAAAGGCCATCGAGGTGCGGTCGCCGAGCCCCGCATCGGATGCCGTCGGTTCGGTCTGTTTGTCGACCGCGACCGACTCGCCGGTGAGCACGGCCTCGTCGATCCGCAGGTTGTGGATCTTGAACAGGCGCAGGTCGGCCGGCACCTTGTCGCCGGCTTGCAGAATCACCACGTCCCCGGGGACCAGATCCTCGGCGGGGATGGTGCGCCGCTGCTCGTCGCGCAGTACCAAGGCCTTCGGCGAGAGCATCTGGCGGATCGCGTCCAGTGCCTTTTCGGCCTTGCCCTCCTGAATGTAGCCGATCACCGCGTTGATCACCACCACGCCGAAAATCACCCCGCTGTCGATCCAGTGCCCGAGTAACGCGGTGCCGATGCCGGCGACGATCAGGATGTAGATCAGCACGTTGTGGAACTGCAGCAGAAAGCGCTTGAATGGACCCGTGCGCTCCGGGTCCGGCAGGCGGTTGGGACCGTATCGCTCCAGGCGTTCCTGCACCGTGTTGCGGTCGAGCCCCTGGGTGTCGCTCTCCAGGCGCTGCAGCACCGTTTCGGCGTCCAATGCGTGCCAACCGGATTCCTTGTTCGAATCGCTCACAGATCCCTCCAGGCGGTTCGGGTGCCAGGTCCTGATCATACTCAGGGCGCGCGCCGTGATGCAGCTTATATTGGCACGGGGGCCGGCGGCGATGCGCCGCAACCGGTGCTTCGAGTAGAGTGGCGGCAGGGCGACAGGGAGTCCGGAAACGGAGTGCGATGACCTCATCCAGGCGGCAGATGGTGCGGGATCGGACCCTGGGCGTGGTGCGCGGGCTCACCATGTGCTGGGTCCGGTCCTTCGACAGGTACGGGGCCCGGTACGGGGCCGGAGTCGGTCTTCCGGTGCGCCTGCTGGCCTACGCGGGGATCTGGTGGATTATCACCGAGGGGGAGGGCGGTTGGCTGTGGGGTCTGCCCGCCGTGTTGGCTGCGGCCGTGTTCAACCCGTTTGCGACCCCCGAGCGCTGGCGCTGGCGCTGGCGCGGGGTGCTGGTGTTCGTGCCGGTGTTCCTGTGGCTGTCGGTGCGCAGCGCCACCGACGTGGCCTACCGGGCGTTGCACCCGAGACGGCCGCTGCACCCGGCGCTGATCGAATTCATCTGGCAAATCGAGGGCGCCCACGCCCGCGTGTTTCTGGCGAACCTGATCAACCTGATGCCCGGCACCCTGTGTGTCCGGATTACCGGGCACGGCATGACCGTGCACATTCTCGGCAATCCGGCGCGCACCCGGGCCGGCCTCGAACGGCTCGAGGTCGTGGTCGCTCGGTTGTTTCAGCCGGTGGGAGAACACGATGACTGAGCTCTATCCTTTTGTGGCCCTGCTGCTGCTGTTGAACGTTGTGGTCGGGATGGTGCGCATCCTGCGCGGGCCGACGGCCGCCGACCGGATGCTCGCGGCCGAGATGTTCGCGACTTCGGCGGTCGTGATCGTGTTGCTGATGGCGGTCGTCAGCGGCAACCTCGCCCTGATCGACGTCGCGCTGGTCTTCGCGCTGCTGGCGGCGCTGGCTTCGGTCACCTTCGTTGGGCGGGCCTGGTCAGCGATGGCCGACAACGGATCGGCGGCGAAGGGCGAGAACGACGAGTCCGGAGACGCACGATGACCGCGGCGCAGTGGGTCGGCGGCCTGCTGGTCTTCGCCGGACTCCCGTTCTTCCTGCTGGGAACGCTGGGCCTGCTGCGCTTTCCCGATGTGTACACCCGCCTGCACGCGCTGGCCAAGGCAGACAACGTGGGCCTCGGGCTCGTCTGCATCGGTCTGGGCATCCAGTCGGGCAGCGTGGCGTTGCTGCTGAAGCTGGTGCTGATCTGGGTGCTGATGCTGATCGCATCGGCCACCGCGGCCGGTCTGATCGCGGGCACCGCGCTGGCGCGCGGGCTACGGCCCTGGGGCACCTGATGGGGGTGGCCGGCCTGATCTTCGACGGCCTGTTGGCGCTGGCGCTGGCGTGGTTGGCCTGGCAGTCGACGCGGGCCGTGGACCTGTTTCACGCGGTGGTCAGCTTCATCGTGTTCGGGTTGCTGATGGCATTGGCCTGGGTTCGCCTCGAGGCGCCGGACATCGCGCTCGCCGAGGCGGCGATCGGTGCCGGGGCGACCGGTGCGCTGCTGCTTTCGGCGCTGGACCGGCTCGCGACCCACGACGCACGCCGCCGGCTGCTCTATGAGCCGGCCACCGCGTGGGGCTTCTGGATTCCGGCGGGTGGTGCGCTGCTCGGTGGGCTGACGCTGGCGGCCTGGAAGCTCCCGGCGCCCGGATTGGGGCACGAGGTGCTCGCTGCCTTGAAGGGCTCCGGCGTAGACCATCCGGTCACGGCGGTGCTGCTGAATTTTCGGGCGCTGGACACCTTGCTGGAGATCGGCGTGCTGCTGCTGGCCGCGGTGACGATCTGGTCGCTGGGCCGCGCGCCGTCGCCGGTCGCGGCGATGCCGTCGCCGGCGCTGCCGGCGCTCGGGCGATTGCTGTTCCCGGTGTTCGTGCTCGTCGCGGCCTATTTGCTGTGGCGCGGCAGCCACGCGCCCGGGGGTGCGTTTCCGGCCGGCGCGGTGCTCGGAGCCGGCGCAATCCTGATGCGGTTGGCGGGCGCGCGTTCCTGGATCCGCAGCAGCGAGCGGGGGCCGTGGCGCTGGATCCTGTCCCTGGGGCTGGCGATGATGCTCGCGGCCGCGGTCACCGGTCCGTTGTCCGGTCAGGCCTTCTTCGAATACCCGCCGGGCACCGCCGGACCGATGATCCTGTTGCTCGAGGTGGCCGCAGGGCTCTCGATCGCACTGCTGCTGTTTGCACTCTACCTGCGCGGCGAACCTCGCGACGACGGGCCGTGGCCCGACGGGCAGCGCGGGGACGGGCAGCGGGAGGGCGTGCGGTGACGGTGTACCTGAGCCTGGCGGGTGTGCTGTTTTTGATCGGCTTGCACGGGTTCTTCACCGCTGGAAGTCTGCTGCGGCGGTTGCTCGCACTGAACGTGCTCACCACGGCCGTGTTCCTGCTGTTCGTGGTGATGGCGCGTCTGGCCGAACCGCTGGATCCGGTGCCTCACGCCATCGTGCTGACCGGGATCGTGGTCACCGTGAGCAACACGGCGGTGGCGCTGGCGCTGGTGGTTCGGATCGCCGGGCGGGTGCGCGCGCATCCGGACGACGCCGGATCGGGTTCGCGCGGGGACGCGGGGTGATCCCGGAGACCACCGGCCCGGTCGTTCTGTTCAGCCTGCCGCTCGCGGCGGCTATCGTGGTCTTCATCCGGCCGCGTTGGGCCGTGCCGATCACGTTAATATCGGGCGCGATGCTGTTGGCGACGGCGCTGTGGGTGGTGGTCGCGGTGCTGCAACACGGCGCGTGGCGCCAGGATATCGGAGGCTGGGCGGCGCCGCTCGGTATCGGCTGGACCGTGGACGGCTTGTCCGCCGCAATGCTGCTGCTGAACGCGGCGGTCGGGCTGGCGGGCGCCGTGTTCCATGCCGCGCGTCCGGCGGGGCGCACGCCGGTGCGCGATCCTCGGTTCTTCTGGCCGCTGTGGCTGTTTCTGTGGGGCGGGCTGAACGCGCTGTTCCTCGCGGCCGATCTGTTCAATGTCTACGTCGCGCTGGAGTTCGTCTCGATCGCATCGGTGGGGCTGATCGGTTTGGCCGGCGGGTCCGCGCAGGCGGCGGCATGGCGCTACCTGCTCGCCACACTGCTGGGTTCGACCCTCTACCTGCTCGGGGTGGCGTTGCTGTACGGGCGCTATGCGGCGCTCGACCTCGCGCTGCTGGCCGAGGTCATCGAGCCCGACCTGATCACGGCGGTCGCGGCCGCGCTGATGACGCTCGGTCTGCTGCTGAAGGCGGCCGTGTTCCCGCTGCATTTCTGGCTGCCGGCCGCCCACGGGCGCGCGCTGCCGGCGGTGAGTGCGGTGCTTTCCGCGGTGGTCATCACCGCCGCCTACTACTGGATGGTTCGGCTTTGGTTCGGTCCGTTCGCGCCGCTGCTGGGGCCGGAAGTGGCGACGTTGCTCGGGCTGCTGGGCGCTGTGGCCATCCTGTGGGGCGGGCTCCTGGCGCTGCTGCAGCGGCACCTGAAGATGCTGATCGCCTACTCGACGGTGTCTCAGTTGGGCTATGGGCTGCTGGTCTTTCCGCTGGCGGCGGCCGGCGCGGTCCAGCCGGCCTGGACCGGCGCGATGACGCTCGTGCTGGCGCATGGCCTCGCGAAGGCGGCGCTGTTTCTGGCGGCCGGTGCGATCGTGCTGCGCCACGGCATCGGACGTTTCGAGGCGCTCGGGGGCGATCAGCGGGGCGCGGTGATCGCCTGGGTCGCTTTTGCCATCGCCAGCGCGAGTCTGGTCGGACTGCCGCCCACCGGCGGCTTCGTCGGCAAGTGGTGGCTGGCGCAGGCCGCCGTGGCGACCGGTGCGTATTTCTGGCTGGCGGTGCTGATGTTGGGTACGGCCTCCACGGCCGCCTACCTGTGGCGGGCGCTGCAGGCGGCGGCGCAACCCGCCCGGGTGCTACCGGATCGGGCGCCACAGGATCGGGCGCCACAGGACGGCCCCGCGGCCTTGTCCCCCGCACTCGGTCTGAGCGCACTGGTGCTGGCGCTCGCCTCGACAGCGCTGGGCCTGGCCGCGCCGATCGTCGCACGGCTGTTGGACGCGGGTTTGGCGGTGCCGGGATGACCGCCGAGTCCGGAGGCGTATTGCAGACCGCGCTGCTCGGTGCCGCACTGCTGCTGCCCTGGTTGCTGCTCCTGGTGCTGCCGCTCGCACCCGCAGCCGCGCGGCGCCGGTTCCTGCCGTTCGCCGCGGTTCCGGCGCTGCTCGCGGCACTGCTGCTGCCCGAGGGTATCGGGCTGGTGGTGCCGCTGCTTCCCGCCGGCCTGTCGTTTGCGATGGATGCGACCGCGCGCGCCTTTCTGCTGCCCGCCGCGCTGATCTGGGTGTTGGCCGCCTGGATGGCGGTGCAGCTGCGTCCGGCACAGACAAGTACGCCGAGCTTCGGGGCGCTTTGGCTTCTCGCGCTGGCCGGAAACCTGGCGCTGATCCTCGCGCAGGACCTGCTGGCCCTATACACCGGCTTCGCGCTGATGAGCTTCGCGGCGCTCGGGCTGGTGGTTTTCGAACGCACGCCGCAGGCGCTCTCGGCGGGGCGGCTGTATCTGGCGATGATGCTGGTGGCCGAGGTCGCGCTGTTCGTCGCCGTCGTGGCCCTGGTCGCGGGTGCACAGGGCGATACCCGGTTCGACGCCGTCACGGCCGACCGGTCCGGCCCGATCCTGGCGCTGCTGGCGCTGGCCTTCGGGTTGAAGCTGGGCGTGCTGGGGCTGCACAGCTGGCTTCCGCGCGCCCATCCGGTGGCGCCGGTTGCCGCCAGCGCGGTGCTGAGCGGTGTGCTGATCAAGTCCGGGATCCTGGGGTGGCTGCGTCTGGTGGAGCCGAATGGCGATGCCTTCGCGCCCGTCGTCGTGCCGCTGCTGGTGGGCCTGGGGGTGGCCGGCGCCTTCTATGGCGTACTGCGCGGGTTGCTGAGTCAGGATCCCAAGGTGCTGCTGGGCTGGTCCAGCGTCAGTCAGGTGGGGCTGGTCACGGTGCTGGCCGGGCTCGCGCTGCAGCCCGGTGCGGCGGGCGGCGCGGCCATCGCGGCCATCGCCGTGTTCGTGCTGCATCATGGGCTCGCGAAGGCGGCGCTGTTCCTCGGTGTCGGCCTGTTGGGCGTCTCCCGAGGGCGGCGGCGCCGCGGGGTGTGGATCGCGCTGTGGCTGCCCGCGCTGGCGCTGGCGGCGGCACCGGGCACCAGCGGTGTGCTCGCGAAGGCGGCACTGGATCTGGCCGTGGCCGCGGCAGAACCGGGACGGGGCGTGACCGCCCTGCTGTACCTGACCAGCGTCGCGAGTGCGCTCCTGATGCTGCGCTTCCTAAGCCTGACCCGGCGCCGGCCGGCCCCGGACCCGGCAGAGGCCCCGGCGGAAACGGCCGAAGCCGCGAGGCCCGGACGGCATCGGGAGCTGCCGTGGATCCTGTTGCTCGGCAGTGTGGTGTTCCTGCCCTGGTTCGTGTTTCGCGGCACCCCGATGTTCGCGGCGGCCGCGACCGGATCCGAACAACTTGCCGCCTTCGTACCGCCGATCGTGGCCCTGCTGATGGCCGGGGTCGCCGCGCGCTGGCCGGTGGCGACGCGCCTTGGAACGGTCTATGAGGACTCGGTGTCCGCCCTGACCGTCCGCGCGACCACGATGATCGAGTCGTTTCCCGCTGCTGTCCGGTTGGCCCACTGGGAACGCCGCCTGCATACCTGGCGCCGGATCGGACAGCTCGTGGTGCTGGTCACGGTCGCGCTCGGCGCCGCGATCGGGTACGGGCTGGCGTTCTGATGCCGCGGCTCGGGCGCCTTGACGGGTCAAGAACGCGGGCGGGATACTCGAGGGGAGGCCGTTACCGGCCCCCCCGCCGTGCATCGGAATTCTGGCGGTGGTCTGGTTGCGAGGGCCTTGTCATTCCGACAGGGTCATGAGGACGGGAGCAGGCGATGGGTCGCGCGGTCGGATGGGCGGCAGGCATCGTGGGCTTCATCGCATTGGCGGTGATTGCCGGCCTTGTGTTGTTCGACTGGAACCTGCTGCGCAGCCCACTGGCCCACTGGGTGACCCAGGAAACCGGCCGGGACTTCGCGATCGAAGGGGATTTGCAGGGCGAATTCTCGCTCACTCCCTCACTGCGGGCGCGTGACATCCGGCTCGGCAACGCCGAGTGGGCCGATACGCCCAACATGGTGGAGATTGCCGAGCTCGCGGTTCATCTCGACCTGCGCGGCCTGTTGCGCGGGCACGTCGTGGTGTCCGAGGTGCGCGTGACCGGTGCCCAGATCCACCTGGAGACCGATGCGCAGGGTCGTGCCAACTGGGATCTCGAGGCGCTGCCCGCGCTGCCCGAGGAGCGGGTCGAGGTGCCCCACCTCGAACGCCTGATCATCGAGGACAGTCGGCTGACTTTGCGCGAGCGCGTGCGCGACATCACGTTCGAGGCCACGTTGGCCGCCGCCGCGGTGGTGAGTCCGGAGGCGGGCGCCTACCCGGTGCGTCTGGACGGCGACGGTGAAATCGAGGGGCGCGCGTACTCGATTCGTGCCGGCGGCGCACCACTGCTGATGCTTCGCGAAACCGACATTCCGTACCCCTTCGAAATCGAAATCGATATCGAGGCGACCTCCGCGCGGCTGACCGGTTATCTGGGGACGCCGTTGGCCTTCGACGGTCTGGATGCCGAGTTTCACGTGACCGGACCCAATCCGGCCCGGCTTGCGCCCGTGCTGCAGATCCCGCTGCCGTCGACGCGTCCGTACGACCTCGCCGGGCGGTTGCTTCGCGATGGTCACCACTGGCGTTACGAAGCGTTTCGGGGCACCGTCGGCGACAGCGATCTTGCGGGTACGATCGACGTCGAAACCGATCGCGAGCGGCCTCTGATCACCGCGGATCTGGTCTCCGAGGCACTCGATATCGTCGATCTCATCCCGGTCATCGGTGTGCCGCCGCCGCTGGTCGAGGACGTTCCCGAGACGCTGCCCGAACGGCTTTTGCCCGATGCGCCGCTCCAGATCGAACAGCTGCGCGCGGTGGACGCCGATGTGCATTTTCGCGGCACGCGGGTTATCGCGCGAGCGCTGCCGTTCCACGATGTCGAGTTGCTGCTCGAACTCGAGGATGGCGTGTTGCAACTGACCCCATGGCGCTTCGGTCTGGCCGGCGGCGAATTCAACCTGTATGCGTCGATCTATTCGGGTGCCGTTCCGGTCGAAACCGATGTGGACCTGCGTCTCACCGGGCTCGGGCTCGGCCCGCTGCTGGCCGGCGTCGCGCCGGAGGGTGCCGCACAAGGCACGCTGAACGGCCGGATCCTGTTTTCCTCCACCGGTGACACGCTACGTGGTGCGTTGGCGACGGCCGATGGCGAGGCCGCCCTGGTCATGGGCCGCGGTCGGGTGTCGGAGTCGGTACTGGCCCTGCTTGACGCGGGTTTTCTCGAGGCGCTCGCCGTGATCCTGGCCAACGGCGAGCCGCAGCCGATGGAAATCCGCTGCTTCCTTGCCGCCTTCGATCTTCGGCAGGGCGTGATGCACACCGAGGTGATGATCCTCGACACCGAAGACAGTATCATCGCCGGGGAGGGTACGGTCGATCTCGGTGAGGAGACCCTGGATCTCCGTGTCTCCGGGGAACCCAAGGCCCTGGAGATCGCCGGGGCGCGCGTTCCCATCGAGATCGGCGGTCGCTTCAGTGCGCCCGAGGTCGCGATCGATCCCGATGGTATTGCGGTGCGCGGGGTGCTGGGGCTGGCCCTGGGCGCGTTACTCGCCCCGCTCGCTGCGATCGTGCCCTTGATCGAGTTGGGTCTGGCGGAGGACGGCGACTGCCAGGAGTTATTCGAAGATATCGAGATGGAGGTCGCGCCGGAGTGAGCGCAGACGCCGCAGGCGCGGTGGAATCCATCCATATCGACGCCAACACGACAGCTCAAAAATGGGTGATGAGGCCGAGCCCCCCGGCCCAATATTGCTGACGTTCCAGGTCGACATCGTCGCGCGGCCAGAAATGCCCGAGGATCACCTCGCCGATCACCCAGTCCTCGTACAGGGGTTGGCTCCAGATGCCTCTTACGCCGTATTCACGCACGCCGACCTGCTCGCCGGTCGCGCCATTCGCCAGGGCCTCCAGGGACCACTCACGTTGACCCCGGAGGGCCTGGAACAGACCCACGCTGGTGGCCCAGGCCGCACCTTCGGTTTCGGTGCTGATCGTCGCCGTGTTCCGCCAGCGCAGGGCAGTCCGGGTATTCAACGCCTGGGCATAGTCGACCGAGGTGGTGGTGCCCAGGCCGTCGCGAACGGCGAGGAAGACGGTTTGCCGAAACTCGACGTTGGCGGCGTCGGTCAGCCACCAGCCCTTGCGGTATCGGGCCTGCGCATAGGGCCTGATGCCGCTACGCACCCCGAGGCGCAGATCGAGGTTGTCGCGCAGCAGATAGCCCAGTCCGGCGAAGAACGTCTGATCTTCGTCGCGCGTGTCCTGACGCAGTCGCTGTGCGCGCCGGAACGCCTCCGGTTCGTCCTGGATCGTTTCCTGTTCATTGTCGCGACCGAGGAAGGCGTACCCGCGTTCGCTCACATTCGGCATCCGCACCTGCAGTCGGTACCTCAGGTCTGTACGAAAGCCTTCGTCCTCCTGGTACAACCCGCGTACGCGCAGCAATCCCTCGACGCGCCCGGCGTCCTCGAAGGGTTTGTCGCCGAACCAGCTGTCGACGTTCATCACCAGCCAATGGGCGCTGCCGTGCAGGATCTTCCGGGTTCCGGTCAACGCGGCCTCGGCAGCGGATTCTTCGCCGCCGGCCTCGTCAGCGACCGCCGTCGCGGCGGGGCTGGCCTCCGTTGCATCCGGATCATTCGCAGTCAACGCCGGCGGCAGGAACAGAAGCCCGAAGGCGATCAGCAGTGCGACGAAAAGATGCATAATATTCCATTATAAACATGGACTTAAGCCAGAGTGTTCGATTCCATTCGGGCGTTGTTTGGCTCAGTATAGCCGGATGGCCGAATGGCGCGGGCGGGAATCGTGAAAAACCAACGGCTGGGGGCTACTGGTGGGTGGCGCTGTGGCGTGCCGCGATTAGGCGGCTGTTGGCCCTTGTGGCCGAGTCGGGTGGGTTCAATCCAACAGGGAGAGGTAGAGACGATGATCCGTACCCTCGATCGATTGGTGCACCTGGCCCGGCTGCAGGGGGTCGAACCCGGCGCGTTGCTCGCCTTGGACGGGGCCTCGCGGCTGCATGCCGAGAACTCGCGCATGGGCGGAATCGACGCGTCGGGGCCCTGTTGTTTCACAGTGCGTCGGGGTTGGGCCTGCTCCTGGCGCAGCCTGTCCGATGGCCGGCGCCAGGTCGTGGACATCTTCCTGCCCGGTCAGGTCATGGGGTTGCGGGAACTGTTCCTGGGCGGTCCCAAGGGCTCCTTCCTGGCCTTGACCGAGGTTGAGGTCGGTATGCTTCATCGCGAGCATCTCCATGCGCTGTTCCAGCATTCGCCTCAATTGGGTGCGTTGCTCCTGGACGTGGCGATCCAGGAACAGGCGCTGCTGGTCGAGCGGATCGTCAGCATCGGTCGCCGTTCTGCGGCCCAGCGGTTGGGGCACTTCTTTTTGGAGTTGCAGGCTCGGCTGCACGCCTCGGACGGGCCTTTCGAGTGTCCGCTGAATCAAGCCGTCCTCGGTGATGCCCTGGGGCTGTCTTCGGTGCACGTCAGCCGCAGCCTGCGGCAGCTCAAGCAGCAGGGGCTGATGGAAATGAAGGATCGAATGGTGTGGATTCGGGCGCCCGAAAGGCTCAGAGCCTATGCCGATTTCGATGGACGTTATCTGCGGGCGAAAGGCCCGGTGAGCGCCGATTCGTGGGTTCGGTTTCTCAAGGCCCCGCGTCTTTCAGGCGCGACGCTGCCGGGCCTGGAGGTCCCGGAGCGCAAGGTTCCGGACTTGCGGAGCGTGCCCGAATGCCCGCCGGTCGATGACCGACCTTCACACCGGAGGGCGCCGACCGGTGATGAAGAAGATGACCGCGAGAATCAGGCCGACCACGAAGAGGATCCATGCAATGCTGGTGGCCGCCCCGGCCACGCCGGTCAAACCGAGTGCTCCAGCCACAATCGCAACGATCAGAAAGAGCAGCGCCCAGTAGATCATGGGGATTCTCCTTGATTTGGCGTTTCCCTCGAGTCTATGGCGCGCGGGGCGTAGCTAGCCTTAACCCAGGTTAAGAGGGGATTCCTTTTGCTCCGGCATGTGAGGTATTTCACAGTACTAGCGATCACCCATGGACATTCCGTCGGGTGGCATAAATCATGGTGTTGGCTATCCAGTCAGACCGCCCAGACCGTGGCTGCAACGATCCAGCGGACGCCGGATCCCACGAGGGTAGGCCGCTTCGAGATCATTCCGTGACCTGAAAAATCCATGATCCGACTAGGAGAAGAAGCCAATGACTCTGGAAAGAACCAGAAGTTTCTCTCGTATCTTGTTACGTCTGCTGATCCTGTTGGCCTTTGCGCTGGGGTCAGTGTCGTTTGTCACCGGCTGTGAGCGGGAGCAGCCGGTCGATGAGCCCGCACCCACCGAGCCCCGTCCGGGGGAGCCCGGTGAGCCCGGGGAACCCGGTCCTGCCGACCAACCCCGTGATCCGGGTCCCGGTGAACCCCCGCAGCAGCCCGGTGAACAACCGGGTCAGCAACCTGGGGAGCCAGGGCAGCAACCGGGCCAGCCGGGCGGTGAGCCGCAGCCGGGTCAGTAAACGCGGGTGAAGACCTGATCCGCGGGCGGGGCCGCAACGCAAGCGGACCTCTCGTCGCGCGGGGCGCTGCATAAAGTACGGCTGTGCCAGCGGCGGATTTTGCCCTCTCCCGTTTCGACGCCAACCGGATCGGTCGAGGTAGGACCATGGACCCCGGTACCATGGATCTCGGCCGATCCGAGCAGGAACCGGCCTGACGGATGGTCTGGAAGATGCTTTTGGGCGGTGTGCCCGGCCTTTAACGGCGGCGCCCACACTGCTGGAGTTGAGTTTCGTAGGTGGTGGCCATGCGCTGCACCTTGTGGGCCACATCGATCAGCCAGGGTTTGCTGCGATAGGTGCCGCGGCGGTAGCCGCCATGGCCTTCGTGGTAGGCGAGGTAGAGGTTGTAGGCGTCGTTGCGGGCAATGCCATTGAGCCGATGCGATTGGGCGTGATACCAGGCGACGAAGTGGGCGGCGTCCTTGAAATTGGAACGCCGGGTCAGCCGACTGGCGCCAGTGCTTTCGCGATACCACTCCCAAGTCGAGTCCAGGGCCTGCGAATAGCCATAGGCACTGGACGGTCGTTTCCAGGGAATGAACCCGAGGAGGCGGTTTCGCGGTGGACGTGCCTTGGCCTGAAACCGGGATTCCTGCCACAGGGTGGCCAGGATCACCGATTGTGGGACGCCGAATTCGCGTTCCGCACGCCGACTGTGGCGGTCCCAGTTGTTCACCAGCCCCCCCTTCTCGGAGAAGATGCTGCAGGCATCCTGGGTGTCTCGAGGCGGCGTACTCGCGCAACCGGCGAGGAACGGGAGGAGAAGGAACGCCAGCAGCCAACGGGGAATCATCAGTCGTTGCATCCAATACGGCCGCCAGGCGGCGATGGTGGGAACTCGCGGCTTCGTTGGGTGGCCGCGGGTGATTGCTCACCCGCGGCCACCCAACCAGCAGGGCCACGCGTCGGGGAAAAACGTCAACGGCGCAGCCGTGAAACGAAGGCACCCCTTCAGCCGCAGGGCTGCTGCCAAGACGTTATTTCGTCGGGCGCGGCGGCATCGAGGCGAACCAGGGTCATGCTTTGGCCCCACACACAGCCGCTGTCTAGGGCCAGCCAGTCGGGCCCGCGCTGAAACCCGAAGGCCGACCAATGGCCGAACACGATAGGGTGACCGGCCATCGCCCGTTCGGGTACCGCAAACCAGGGAGTCAGCCCCTTCGCTGCCTGCGCTGGCGGACCGCTGTCACTGAAATCCAGTCGGCCGTTCGGGCGCAGGAAACGCATTCGCGTGAGGGCGTTCACCGTGTAGCGCAGACGGTCCGGTCCCTCCAGCGTGTCCTCCCAGGCATCGGGGTGGTCGCCGTACATCTGGGCCAGAAAGGCCTCGCGACGAACGGGCTCCTGCAACACCGCGTTCACCGCGGCCGCCTCGGTGCGGGCGCGATCCAGGTCCCACGCCGGAGGGATCCCGGCATGCACCAGGGTCCAGCCCAGGGCCTCGTCGTGG